>JBHHYR010000042.1:0-22678 GCA_046757585.1 Binatia bacterium
ATCTGACGGAAAATCGCTCGCCCTCGCTACGGCGCCTGTTTTTCAACGGACTGCTAGCCCCGAACCGCAGTGTGGGCCGAGTGAACATGACTCTGCCGGAAATACCCCAGGCCACTACTCGCCGTCATCCGCACGCGACCGAGTCAGCCGGGCGTCGTAGGTCACCTTGCTGCGCCGCGGCACTGATTCCACCAGCCAGACATTTCCTCCAATGACTGAACCTTCACCAATGACGGTGTCGCCGCCCAGGATGGTGGCGCCCGAGTAGATAGTGACGTTGTCCTCGATGGTCGGGTGGCGTTTGCGGTGGCGAATCAATAACCCGTCGTCGTCACGCGGCAAGCTCAGCGCCCCGAGCGTCACGCCCTGATACAGCTTTACGTTGTTGCCGATAATGCAGGTCTCGCCAATGACCACGCCGGTGCCGTGATCGACGAAGAAACGCCGACCGATCTGCGCCCCCGGGTGAATGTCGATGCCCGTCATCCCGTGCGTGTACTCCGACAGGATCCGGGGAATCATGGGGACATCGGCCTTGTACAGTTCGTGCGCGATCCGATGGGTCGTAATCGCTTGAATGATCGGGTAACTGAATATGACCTCCTCGATGCTCTGCGCGGCCGGATCACCTTCAAAGGCCGCAATCACGTCCTGATTCAGCAGCGCACGCAATTCGGGGAGCGTGTTCAGGAAGCTCATGACCACTGCATCGCTCCAGCCGGCTTGGCGCGCGCTCCTGGCACGGCCGCAGGTCTCTTCGTACCGCACGGCGCGGCCGATCTGCTCGACGAGGATTTCGTAGGCTGGGTAGAGGTGCTCGCTCATCGCGTAGCGCAGATTACCGCGGTTCAGCGGGCGCGTGCTGTAGAATCCCATGTAGATGACCGGCGTCAAATGATTGAGCGCTTCAATGACTGCACGCCGGTTCGGCAAGGCGGCACTCTCGAGGCTGTCGATTTCATGCCGCCCATCGTAGGTGTCAGCCACCCGGTTGATCACCGACTCAAGCTCGTCGTACTGCGCGACGACTTTGCCCATGTATCACCTCATGCTGCGGGCATTATGCGCGGTTCCACCAGCGACACAAACGTTCAGCTGCGCGCCCCCGCCGAAGCGGGCACCCTCGACGATGCACGTCGTCAGAACCCGTTCGCGGCACCTGCTAGAAGACATCTTTGAGTGCTCGTGTCTTGGCGAAGACGCTCACCTCGTCGAGGGGCAGCTCCGGGAACTGACGGTGCAAGCAGGCCTGCAACTCGTGACTGCCCGCACGGAAAAAGGGATTCGTCGCCCTTTCCGAGGCGATCGTGGTCGGGACGGTTGGCTGCCCGGCGCGCCGCTGCTCGAGTGCCCACGCGTGTTTTTCCCGCAGTGCGGCATTGTCGGGTTCAAGTGTGAGGGCGAAACGGAGATTCTGTTCCGTGTACTCGTGGCCGAAGTAGACCTTGGTGTCGTCGGGCAACCGCTTGAGCTTCGAGAGCGACTGCAGCATCATCGCTGCGTCACCCTCGAACAGCCGCCCGCAGCCGCCGGCGAACAGTGTGTCGCCGGTGAACACCGCTTTTTCTTGCGCGAAGTAATAGGCGACATGACCGCTGGTGTGGGCAGGAATGAAGAGGATGCGGGCGGCAAGGTGGCCCACCTGGATGCTCTCGCCGTCTCGCACCTCGCGGGTACAGCCAGGGATGCGGTGTCCCTGCCCAGCGTATCCGTAGACCTCCAACTTCAGGTGATGGACCAACGCCTCATTGCCACCGATGTGGTCCCAATGATGGTGCGTGGGCAGGATGGCGACCAGCGCAACGCCGGTCTCTCGGACCTTGGCGAGCACCGGCTCCGCGTCGGCGCAATCGACGATCCCCGCCTGCTGCGTCCGCTCGTCAATGACCAGGTAGGCGTAGTTGTCGGAGAGCTGTGGAATGGCGATAACGCGCATGCAGGCCTCCTCTGCCACTCACGATCTAATGTAACGTCTTATCAACAGCCGTACGGGGATCCGTGCCGCGCGAGTCCTGGTGCGTGAACGACACCAGTTCCCAGCAGTCGTCACGGTCGCGGTACTTGAGGACGTACAGGTTCCCGTCATCAGCGCTGATGCGGAAATAGCGCTCCGTCTCGCTGTACCAGCGATCGAGGATGTCTCGTACCGCGAGCGTCCGGTCGCCGAGCACAAAGCGCAACGGTCGTTCATTGGCCGTGTGTCCGGCGTAGGCGTCCACTTTCACGCGCACAGACGCAGTATAGCTGGAAGACGCGGTGGCGCGCCAGCGGACGGCGGCACGTACGCCGGCGCCACATGGGCCGGCACTGGCGACCCGTCGAACGCTCTCGCTTTCCTTTTCAAGAGTCATCCTGTAAGGGCGCAGCCATGTCCGCCACGGTGCTTGACACGCGAGGTCTCACGCGCCGGTTTGCAGGAGTGACCGCCCTGGCGAGCCTTGATCTGACGGTTGGTGCTGGCGAAGCGGTTGCGGTGCTAGGTCCGAACGGGGCCGGCAAGAGTACGCTCCTGCGGCTGCTGGCCACTTTGCTGCGGCCCAGCGACGGGACCTTGCGGCTGTTCGACCGTGCCGTGAGTGAGGGGAGCGCCCGCGCCCGGCGCCGCATTGGCCTGCTTTCGCATCAGAGCTTGCTCTACCCCGACCTGACACCTATGGAGAATCTCGAATTCTATGCGCGGATGTTTGGTGTGTCCCCGGTCACGACGCGTGTGCGTACGCTCCTGAATCAAGTCGGTCTGACCGGATGGGCGCACCGGCCGGTACGGACGCTGTCGCGCGGTCTGGAGCAACGCTGTGCACTGGCGCGGGCGCTGGTGCATGAGCCGGACCTGCTCCTGCTCGACGAGCCCTTCACTGGCCTGGACAGTGCAGCTGCGGCAAGGCTGTCGGCCATGCTCAGCCAGGCACATAGCCGCGGCACCACCCTCCTGATGACCACGCACGACATCGGGCACGCGTTCGCGCTTTGCCAGCGGGCGATCATTCTTACACACGGCCGGTTGGTATGGGACGGTACGCTGGTAGCTGCCGAACGCTCCGCGTTCGAGCGCCGGTACCGGGCGATCGCACGGGGAGGCCGGATCCCCGATGCGGATTTCGCCCCCTGCGGGAAGACGTAGGTCGGGCAACCAATGCGTTCGTCTCCGTGTGGCCGGCGCGTTGCCGCACCGATCGTCTGCGGGTGAACCCGGTGTGCCTCGGACGGTTGCTGCGGCCGCGTACCGTGCTGCGCGCTGAGGGCGGGCCGGCGGCGAGTGCTCTGTGCCTGTGATGCTGACGCTCATCCGCAAGGATCTGCAGATCGAGTTTCGGACCAAGGAAACGCTGGCGTCGTTGCTGCTCCTCGCGCTGCTGACGTTGGTGGTGCTGAGCTTTGCGTTCGATCCCACTAGCGAGCTGCGCGCGGAGGCGGCGCCTGGTGCCTTGTGGGTGGCCGTGATATTTGCCGGCGTGCTCGGTCTGAATCGCTCGTTTCTCGCTGAACGGGACAACGACTGCCTGCAGGGGCTGCTCTTGTGCCCCGTGGATCGGGGCACGATCTACATTGCCAAGGCGGTCGGCAACTTCTTGTTCATGATGGTTGCCCAGCTCGCAATCGTGCCGATTTTCATCTTTTTCTTCAACCTGCCGGTGTCGCCCGCGCTGGGTGCCGTGGCGCTTAGCCTCGCCCTCGGCGTGCTCGGCTTCTCCGCGGTCGGCACGCTGTTTGCGGCTATTGCGGTGCGGACGCGCGCGCGCGAGGTGATGCTGCCTTTGTTGCTCCTGCCGCTGGTGGTGCCGATCTTCATCGCCGGCGTGAAAGTGACCGGTGCTATGCTGGCGGGCGGCTCCCTGAGTCAGAGCGCCCCCTGGCTGAATCTGATGGTCGGCTTCGACGTCATCTTCCTGGTTGTCGGCTGGCTGATGTTCGAATATGCTGTCGGAGAATGACGGCCACGGTGCGGAAAGTCGCTGAGGCGATTCTGCCTGTCGCGACGCTCGGCGCGATGGCGCTGGCGATCTATATGGTGTTCGTCTACGTCCCGAGCGATAAGGTTCAGGGCATCGTGCAGCGAATTTTCTACTTCCACGTTCCGCTGGCGATCATGACGTTCGTGGCGTTCGGCACCGTGGCGGTGGCCAGCATCCTCTTTCTGTGGCGCGGCACGCGTTCGTCGGACCGCCTGGCGTGCGCAGCTGCAGAGGTGGGCATGCTGTTTTGCACCTTGGTGCTCATCACGGGCCCGATCTGGGCACGGCCGGTGTGGGGGACGTGGTGGACCTGGGATGCCCGACTGACCACGACGCTGATCCTCTGGCTCATTTATGCGGCCTACCTGATGCTGCGCAGCTTTGCCGGCACGCATGATCAGGGGGCACGCTACGCGGCGATTCTCGGCATCGTAGGTGCCGCTGACATCCCGATCATCAATCGCTCGGTGTACTGGTGGCGTACTATTCATCCGGCGGTGTTGGTCACGCGCCAGGGCGGCTCGGGCCTGACCGATCCACGGATGCAAGCCACGCTGGGCATTTGCTTCGTGGCGTTCTTGCTCCTGTTCTTGTGGCTGGTGTGGATCGGAAACCAGAGCATGCGGTTGCAGGACGCGGTGGAAGATCTGCGCCAGCAGGCTCTGCACCAGCGGGAGACGTGGGCCTGAGGAGTGTAAACGGGACGGTCGGAGAGTCCGCGATGCGTGGCGCGGTATGTAGGGGTGCTCAGGGACGAGTGCGGCGTTCTCTTACGGCGACTGGATGACGGTCGCCGGAGCTTGGCGCGTATGGGGAAGACATGGCCAATCTGAATTTTCTGTTTGCGGCCTACACGGCCGTCTGGGTGCTGCTGTTTCTGTACATTCTTGTGCTGTCACGCCGCAGCCGGTCGTTGGAGAAGGAAATCAAGGAGCTGCGCGCGCTGCTCCAGCGGAACGGGAAGAGTTGAGGGCGTCCGTGCCGAAAGAAGTGCGCTGCCCGACGTGCCGGCGGCGCACCGTGTGGAAGGGCAACCCGTACCGGCCCTTCTGTTCGCAACGCTGCCGGATGCAGGATCTGGGCAACTGGGCCAGCGACCAGTACCGGATTCCGGGTCCACCGGCAGATGTGCCCATCGAGGAGTCTCCCGCGAACGGAACCGACGATGCGGATCCGTAAGACAGCCCCCTGCGTATGGCCGTTCACCCAACGGCCTTGATCGATCCGCAGGCCGAGGTGCATCCCGAGGCGGAGGTCGGCCCGTTCGTGGTGGTCGATGGGCCGGTCCGTATCGGCCCGCGCACCCGGATCCTGGCTCACGCTACGCTCACCGGCTGGACGGACATTGGCGCGGACAATGTGATTCATATGGGTGCGGTGATCGGACATCTGCCCCAAGACCTCACGTACGACGGAAGTGAAAGCTATCTGCGCATCGGCGACCGCAATGTCATCCGCGAGCACGTGCAGATCCATCGTGGCACGAAGCCCGGATCAGCAACCGTGATTGGCCACGACAACTTCTTGATGAGCCTGGTCCATGTCGCCCACAACTGCCGGGTCGGAAACCAGGTGGTCCTGGCAACCGGGGCCACGTTGGGCGGGTACGTCGAGGTGGAAGATCAGGTATTCGTCTCGGGCAACTGTGTGGTGCACCAGTTCGTGCGGATCGGGCGCCTGGCCCTCTTGCGCGGTTTGAGCCGCGCCAGCCGTGATGTGCCCCCATTCTGCATCATGGATGGTACGCATACGGTACGTGCGATCAACCGCGTCGGGCTGCGCCGGGCCGGATTCACCGCAACGCGAATTCACACCTTGCAAGCCGCCTTCCGTCGGGTATTTCGGCGGGGCGGAAACCTCGGCAGGGCGATCGCTGACCTGGAAAAGCAACCATGCTCGCCTGAAGTGCGCTACTTACTTGAATTTATCCGCAGCTCCACCCGCGGCGTCTGTACGGGCCGCCGGTGGGACCGTCTCGACGCGGAGGCCTGACTGCGCGGGTGGGTTGGGGACTCGCGTGCCGAGTTGCACGAGTGCGAAACCGCCTGCTTCGACTTCCCATGCTTGCAAAGGGTTCCCCGCAGGCGCGAAGTCGGATCAGCTGCCGGTTCCGCGCGCACCGGTTTCGGGCTACCTTTCAGCGGCGGCGGTGCCGGCCCAGCGCTTGCTTGAAAGGGGTTCGTGATTTCAGTAGCGTAGGGGAAATTCCATGAATCGAAAGATCCGGTTCCTGGTCGCTGCGTTCGTGCTCGTCGGTGCCGTGGCCTATCTGATGTATACAGGGGTGCGTGAGACCGCCGTGTACTACCTGACGACCGATGAGTTTCTTGCCAAGAAGGACACCCTAGCCAACCACGGTGTCCGCGTGGCTGGCCGCGTGGCCCTCGGCAGCGTCACGAAGAAGATGACGCCAGTGGGGGAGGAGCTGAATTTCCGGCTGACAGGCTTCCCGACCGATGGCCACCCCGCGGCAGGAGACGGGACGGGGGTGCGGGTGCACTTCGTCGGCATCACACCGGATATGTTCAAGAGCGCGGGCGGTAGTGACGTGATCGTGGAAGGCAAGTACCGCGACGGCACGCTCTACGCGCAGAGTGTGCTTACGTCCTGTCCGTCGAAATACGAGCCCGACGTACCTGGTGAGGGCGCCGCAAGCAAGTAGCGGGCGCGTGACATGATCGACGTGGGATCACTGGCTCTGGCGATCGCTTGGGTCCTGGCGCTCTATGCTGCCGTCATGGCCTTGGCAGGCGCACGCTGGCGCAAGCGCGACTTCGTTGCGAGCGCCGAACACGCGACGCTTGCCGTCTGGGGTTTCGTGGTCATCGCCGTCGCGGCCTTGTTGCACGCGCTGGTGTCGCACGATTTCAACGTTGCGTACGTTGCCCATTACTCCAGCAGCACTTTACCGCTGCGCTACACCATCGCAGCGCTCTGGGGCGGGCAAGCGGGTTCGCTGCTGTTCTGGCTCCTGATTCTCACCTCCATGTCCGCAGTCGTGCACCTGCAGAATCGCTACAAGAACCGCGAACTCATGCCGTACGTGACCGCGGTGCTGATGCTCATCTCGTTGTTCTTCCTGTCGCTACTGATGTTTGTGACTCCCCCTTTCGAACGCCTGGCATTCACGCCCGCTGAGGGACGCGACCTCAATCCGTTACTGCAGAACTACTGGATGACCATTCACCCGCCCGCGCTGTACATGGGCTTCGTCGGCTGCGCGATCCCGTTTGCGTTCGCCATGGCCGCGCTGATGACGGGCACGCTCGGGGATGTGTGGATCCGGACGACACGTCGCTGGACACTCCTGGCGTGGTTCTTCCTCAGTCTAGGCAACTTGTTCGGAGCGGAATGGGCCTACCTGGTGCTTGGGTGGGGGGGGTACTGGGCGTGGGACCCGGTCGAGAACGCGGCGTTTATGCCGTGGCTGACCTGCACTGCCTTCCTCCACTCGGTGATGATCCAGGAAAAGAAGAACATGCTCAAGGTATGGAACATGTTCCTGGTCATTCTCACGTTCTTGCTGACGATCTTCGGGACGTTCCTGACACGCAGCGGGGTCATCTCCTCCGTGCATTCGTTTACGCAATCGGGCTTGGGCCCGTTCTTCATCGGTTTTCTGGTTTTCGTGTTGGTGGTGTCCGGGGGCCTGCTGCTGTGGCGGCTCCCGTTGCTGAAGAGCGCGAACCAGCTCGATTCGGTGCTCTCGCGCGAGTCGGCGTTCATGCTCAACAACCTCATCCTGGTCGGTATTGCCTTCGCGGTCTTTTGGGGGACCGTCTTTCCGGTCATTTCCGAAGCCGTACGCGGTATCAAGATCACCGTTGGCCCGCCATTCTTCAACAAGGTGAACGCCCCCCTCGGTCTGATCCTGCTGTTCCTCACAGGCGTCGGACCGGTGATCGCATGGCGCCGCGCCTCCGCCCGGCACCTGCAGAAGAACTTCCTCGTGCCGGTGTCACTGGGACTTGGCGGCGGGGTTATCCTGTTCGTTGCGGGTATGCGCAACTACTACGCGGTGGTGTCGTTCTCGCTGTGCGTCTTCGTGCTGGCGACCATCATCATGGAGTTTTACCGCGGCGTCCGTGCCCGGCAGGCCATGGTTGGCGAGAGGCCTCTGACGGCCCTGCTGCACTTGATTGGCAAGAATCGGCGGCGCTACGGCGGCTACATCGTTCACGTCGGCGTCGTGATGATGTTTCTCGCCATCACGGGCACCTCAGCGTTCAAGCAGGAGAAGCAGATCACGGTGAAGCCCGGGGATACGTTTTCCATGGGCCGCTACACCTTGCGCTACGACGGTGTGGAGCCGCGCGACACACCGCACATCGCCTATCTGACCGCGCAGGTTGCCGTGCTGCAAGACGGCAAGCAGGTGGATACGTTGCGTCCGGAGAAGCGCTTCTACAAGAAACCCGAGCAACCGGCCACTGAGGTTGCGATCCGGTCCACCTTGGGCGCGGACCTGTACCTGGTGTTGGGCAGCTATGACGACCCGACGAAAATGGCCACGATCCAAGCGTATATCAACCCGTTGGTCGGTTTTCTGTGGTGGGGTGGAATCGTGCTTGCCATTGGCACCGGTGTGACCATCTGGCCAACCCGTGCCCGGGTGCGCGCCCCTGCGTATGCGCCGCAGGAAAGCGAAAGGGTGGTGACGGATTGAAGGCTCCGGCCATGCGGTGCTGGCGGTGGCGCGTGGGTCTTAGTCTGTGCGGTGTGGGCTTGCTGCTGCCGTGGGGATGGTCGTGCGAGCACCTGCCAGCCACTGCTGCGGCTCGCGTGTCCTTCCAGGACCTCGAGGAGTCGCTGACCTGCCAGTGTGGCTGCGGCTTGACCGTGCACAGCTGCAATCACTTACAGTGCAGCTCCGCCGTTCCATTGCGGAAGGAAATTCGGGCGCAGATGCGCCTGGGAAAAACGAAGGACGAGATCCTGGCGTACTTTTCCGGCAAGTACGGGGAAAAGATCCTCTCATCGCCTTCGACGTCTGGATTCAACCTGGTTGCATGGGTCTTGCCGTTCGTCTTGCTCGGATTGGGCGGCGTGGTTGTGGGCCTTACGGTAGTGCGCTGGAGCGGCCGCCAGCCGCCCGCCTCCGGCGGTCCGCCCCAGACGCCTCGTCCGGCGCAAGCCCCTTCAGCATCCAGCAAGATCCTGGAACGAGAGCTGAAGAACTTCGACGCGTAAGGCATTGCGGGCCGTGTCAGCCCAATTGCAGAACAAACGGGCAACCAATACGCGCTGCACGACAGCTGAGTCCTGACAGGTATCGTCCATGACAACCGTCATTGGCGTTGTGTTGATCATTCTCGCTGCGGCTTTCGTTGCCGCCCCGTTTTTCACTCGGGAGCCTGCCGCGGTGTTGTCAGGTACGGAGTCGCGGGAACCGCTTGAGCGGCAGAAGCTGGCGGCGTACGCCGCGATCAAGGAAACCGAGTTCGACTACCGCATGGGCAAGCTTTCGGAGGCCGACTTCCAAGCGCTGCGCGACAAGTACACCGCGCAGGCACTGGAGGCGATCACTGCGCTGGAAGCCGCGCGTGCTGCGCAACCACGCAAGCTAGGCACGACGCGCCGCCCCACTCGCATCGCGTTCTGCCCGGCATGTGGGCACGGTGTGCCGCCGCGTGCCAACTTCTGCCCGGCGTGCGGGCGCTCGCTGAAGGAAGAAGTGGCCTGACGCCCGACTGAACGCGCGGCCTAGCGTTCACCTCTGGCGCGCGGCATCGACTACCGTGCGCGCCAGGCCCGGCAGGTCGGACATGATGCCATCAACCCCGCATGCGAGCAGGGCTTCTATCTCCTCGCGTTGATTGATGGTCCACACGTGCATCTCGAGGCCGCATCGATGCGCCGCCGCCACGCTCTCCCCGGTGACCAGCTCGATGCCGCCGAAGCGTGGTGGAAGCTGCAGGGCGCGGCCGGCAGGGTGGTAATCGTCTAGGTCCACGGCCTGGACACGGCGCACGAAGTCTGCCACCTCGGCAGCGGAGAAGCTGGTGACAATATCGCCGGCGTGCCGCCGGATCTCCTGCATGATCGCATCGTGCTCGGCAGCGAGCAGGATGCGGTTCGCCGCCCCGAGCCTGTGGACCAGGGCCACGACCTGCGCGACAATCGGTGGCTCTTCCTGTTTGATCTCGATGTTGCAACTGGCGCGCGGGAACTGCCGGAGCACCGATTCGAGCGTGGGGACGCCGACGCCCTGGTTGCGGTACGGAAAGTCTCGCCCGTCACGTGTAAACCGGGCACCCGCATCGAGCTGGCGCAGCTCCGACCACAGCTGGTCGCTCACTGCTCCTGCGCCGTTCGTCGTCCGCTCGAGCGTCGGATCGTGCATAACCACGATCACCCCGTCGCGGCTGGCGCGGACGTCCAGCTCGAGCACGTCGGCGCCCAGGGCGAGCGCCAGGGCGAAGGACGGCAACGTGTTCTCGGGCACGAGTCCCGCCGCACCGCGGTGGCCGAACACACGCGGCGTGGGTCCAGCGAAGCAGCCGCGCACCATGCTGCCAAGTCTGGCACACCGGGGCGCCGGAGAGAAGTGGCTCGGTCAAACGCACCAACTTGGCGAATCGCGGTGGCCGATCTCTACGGTGCCTTTTCCACGCGCACCTGTTGCCACACGGACACGGCCTTTCGTCCGTCCCGATCATGGTGCGAGCCGTCCCAGACGGCGAAGGCGACGGGGACGGTCTCGCCTGCCGCAAACGTGCGGTCGCGCGAGCTGTCGGTCTTCAGGGAGCGCACCATCACCACGCGCCATTTCCCGTCACGCCAGGCTCCGTGGCCGCGGGCCTGTTGGTCGTCCGGTGGCTGTGGGGTGAGTGTTCCAAAGCCTTCGGCATTGAATTCGGTGATACTCAGGGGAGGGATGACGGCAAACAGCCCGTTTCCCGTTGCCCGTGCCGGCTGAAATACGGGATCGGTGGCGAACGGGTAGAAGTCGACCGCTGGCACAAGGTGCGTGGCGCCAACCGAACGCTGCGCCGCTTCGAGCTCCTTGCTGGCCCGCCACTGCCAGATGTTCACCAGGGACCCTTTCGCTCCCATCTCGAAGGCCGGTGGCTCTGTCCCCAGGGGGAACTGAATCGCTACGGCGTCTGAAAAATCCTGCGACCGGGTCCCGCCGAAATCGGCGTTGGGATCCTCCCACTCGATGAGAAACCCAATCTTCCTATCAGTATGCAGAGCGCGGACGGTCAGCTTTGGCGTGGTCTGCGCCCGTGCCCACAGGGTCATCAGAGGCACTGCCACGGGATTTGCTCGCTTCCACGCGGGCGCAAAGGGGTCCCAGGGGTCAAGAGGTCCCTGGATTCGCTTGGCTGTGATCGGTCCGGCCGGGGCAGCCGCCGCTTCCTGCCCATCTTTTCTGGCTAGGGACCGTACGTAGGCCACAAGTTGCCAACTTTGTTCTTTCGTCAGGACGTCACCGAACGCGGGCATGGGGGTGCCTCCCATGCCGACCGCGAGGACCCGATAGATGCTTTGCGGTGCCGCGCCCGCCTTGAAGCGGTCCGCACGGCGCAGATCTTGCGGCGCGATCGGAAAGCCCCAGTCGTCCTTGAGACCCTCGGCAGACGGACCGTCTCCCGCACCGTCGGGGCCGTGGCAACTGTTGCAGCCGGCGTCGATGTAGAGCTGCTTTCCGGCACGGGCCATCTCTGCGGTCAACGGTGGCGGGGCAGGGATGGCGACCGGCGCGGCCGGCTTCTCCGTGAACGACGGTGACAGGCTCTTGATGTACGCCACCAGGGCGTGGCGGTCTGCAGTGCTGAGGATGGACCAACCCGGCATCGCCGTTCCCGGAATTCCGTGCGTGATCGTGTGAAACAGATCCGCATCGGTGGGGGTCGTGAGGGTGGAGCGCAGCTTGAATATCCCGCGGGTGAAATCGCGTGGTTTCGGGTACAGGAGATACGCGGCGCGCCCGTTTCCGTCGCCGCGCTTCCCGTGGCACACGGCGCAGTTTTTCAGATACACCTGCTTGCCATGCAGCAGGACTCCATGCCCCTGCCGGCTCGCCGCGCGTGCTGGAGCGACGACGGTCAATGCCAACAGCGCAGCTGCCGAGCACGTCAAGACCCTCCTGATCATTCCACTTCCTCCTTCGAGCGCATAGATTGCGGAACGGCGTCAGCGGGCATACCCACGGCCGTCACGCCTGCCCCGCAGGTGAAGCTCGACCCTTCCGGTTCACATGCGGCAGCACTCGGTTCGAGCTCACCGGGCCCGACCGGCACGCCAAGACGGTGACAGTCCGCTGTGAGACACGCAGCCGTGACCGTGGCGACGGGCGCGAAGGTCCCCCCGTCTGCGACAGTCGCGAGTCGATCGAGGAAACTTGGCGCCCAGCGCCCCAGATGGTCCCGCAGAAACTGGACCTGAGCTTCCCGGCAGATTTCCGCACGCTCCATCCAGCCCTCGTCGAGGGCGTAAGCCTCTTTCGCTCCCAGCGCATGCATGAACTCGAGCTCCACCGCGATGTGATCCGGGCGCTCGCGGCACGTTGTGGCAGGCTCCAGAGAGAACGCTCGGTAAAAGCCCGCCACATCCGCCAAACACTCCGTTTCCTGAAAGAGGTGATGGCTGCCGTATCTGGCTTCGTAGGGGCACACCTTTCCGGCAGCCGTGTGGCCGAACACGGCGACGTGCGCAGCCTCGAGTTGCTCGCGCGAGGTGTGGCGAAGGATCTCCTGCAGCGCCGCGAACGCGCTGACTTCCCAGCGCAGTAGTGCGAGGGATCGTGCAGTGGCGCGGGTGAGTTCTCCCTGAACAGCCGCGTACGCTGCATCGTCAGGGTACACAAACAGTGTCGAGAGGAAACGGTACGTGCAGCTGCGGGCCAGTGCCTGGGCGGTTCTTCCTTCTCGGGTGTCCATCATCATCCGTCTGCTCCTTCGCGAAAGGTGGTTCAGATCGAGTTCAGATGCTCCTTCGGACGTTCGAACACCGGCTCTTCCACGGCGGTGCGCACGATCTCCTTGCCGCGTTTGTCGAACCCAATGATGGTATCGTTGTACATCGCCCACGGCTTCCCGCCGATCTCGGTCTCGAAGAGCTTCTCCCCTTTCCGGATCTCGTACCGGAAGATGACGCGCTGCGTGGCGCGGAACAGTTGCAGCACCGCGAGGAGCTCCCGCGACGGCGCTCGGTACTTTTCGATGGCCGCGTCGACTCCGGGACCGAACATTTGGCGCAGGTATGGGCGCGGTACCCAGCGCGGCGGGATGTAGTACACGTTGGGTTGCGTGCCGAACTGGGGATACAGGGGGAGCGCCAGCTTTTCGTGTTTCACGAGGAAGTAAATCGGATTGTACCGATCTGCCGCCCACACTCCCTTGTTCCCGAGCTTCACGAGCCCCTGGAGCCGAATCTTGCCCACGCAGGCGCTCATGCAGCGGGTCTCGAGCGGCACGCCGTCGGGCGTGAGCAGCTGGTCTTTCCCCTCGATACGAGGGTAGCAGGCGATGCACTTCTCCGAGACGCCGGCAGTCGCACGGTACATGGGCTTCTTGTACGGGCACGCTTCGACACATTTGCGATAGCCGCGACAACGCTGCTGGTCGATGAGGACGATACCGTCCTCGTCGCGCTTGTAGATTGCCTGCCGGGGACAAGCGGCAAGACACGCCGGGTAGGAACAGTGGTTACAGATGCGTTGCAGGTAGAAAAACCAGGTCTTGTGCTCGGGCAGGTGCACGCCCTCCGGATAGGTGTTGCCCTGCGTGACCGGTGCCCCACGCGCGGCGTCTTCATAGATGTTGGGGGCCCGCCACTCCTCGTCCGTCGGCAAGTATCCCACGGCGCGCTCGGCTTCGGTGCCGCGGCGCTTGCGGGCGGCCTCGAAGATCGTCATACCTGCATACTGCCCGTACGGGCCCCCGGCCCCGTGATCGGTCTGCTTCTTCCAGGTGGCGTGGCGATCCTGCTTGTGGTGCTCTTCGTCGAGCAACTCGAGGAGCTTGACGTCCCACCCCTGAGGGTAGCCACCGTAGGGCTTGGTCTCGACGTTGTTCCACCACATATATTCCTGCCCGCGCGAGAAGGTCCAGGTCGACTTGCAGGCCATGGTGCAGGTTTGGCAGCCGATGCAGCGGTTGATGTTGAAGACGGCGGCAAACTGCCAGCGGGGATGGCGTTCCTCGTAAGGGTACGCCATCTCTCGACCCAGTTGCCAGTTGTACACGTTAGGCATGCTCACCTCCTCTGACCCTGCCCCGCCGGACGCGGTCGATGACTGCACGGACATAGGCTTCTCCCCGCTCGCGGTAGATCCGGTGCGCTCCCGCGTAGAAGGGATTCCGGAAGAGATCGAGGAGGTGCTCGGCGTCGTAGCCGAGCCAGGCGAACTCCTCGACGACGCATTCCGCCATGGCGTCGGAGGTCCCCTCCGGTACGGCCACCGCGACGAGCTCCATGGGATCGTCATCCTCGTAAGGCTTGCGTGGCATCATCGTGTCCTCCCCCGACGGTCCTAGGCCTCCTCCACTTTCAGCAGATCTCCCTTGAGGTAGCGCTGCATGAAGTCGTTCTCGGTTCCCGGGTGGAGCCCGGTTTGGCGGGGCTCCCAGGTGCCTTTGCCCCCGATCCCTCCCGCCTCGGCTTTGGTAATCCGCACGAGTGTCTCCTTCGGCACCGTGTTGACTGCATGGTTGTCCACCTCGAAGCCGAACACGAACCCCATGGCGCCGGTCTTCTTGTGGAACAACGTGTCCGTCTGATGCATCGGGGGCAGCCACCCGCGTGTGATCGACTGCTGCGAGCCGTAGCGATAGGACGCCTGGTACCCCGTTTCCGCGACCAGGGCCCGGCCATCCGGGCGCGACTCGTGGGCACGGACACTACGCTCCGTGGCGATCCACCCCGTGTGCTTGAGGATCGTGAAGGAGTAGGGGAGGGCGGGGTTGAACTTGACCCGCACCATGCAGCGGAAGGCGCGGTAGCGTGGGTCCGAAGGCTTCCACCCGACGTAGGGCCGATCGGCAGGATTGGCGTCGACATACACGTAGTCGCCATCGTGAAGGCCCAAGTCCGTCGCTGCCCGCGGGTTCATCTGGATCTGTCGGTCGGCCACCCCCGGCGCCCGCTTATCGCGCCGGTACGGGTCGGCGAAGTTGCAGGACCAGAGCCAGTTCCAGTCCACCGTGGACCACGAAGAGTGCGTCGAGTGCCGGCTCTTGGGCGTGGAGCAGAAGAAGCGGTATCCCTGTGCCCATAGCGGGTTGACCGTCTTGCGCACCTCCGACCACGGCATCTTGACGTTGCGCACCGCCCGCTGGTCGGCGTCCATCGCGTCGAGCGGGATGCTGTAATCGTGCGGGCGGACGAAGGGACTGGTCGAGACGATGACGTTGGGCAGATACGGTGTTGCTTCGGGCCCCTCCCGATGCACGATCAGATTCTCCCCGTACTCGATGGCCTCGGGCAAGTCGCAGTAAGCGTGGAGGCGGCCGGTGTCGGTGTAGAACGGCACGTCATCGTGGATCTGCTCCCAGAAGGGCACACGCGGGTAGGTGCGGAACAGCATCAAGGCGGTCCCCGGAGCCCCGTAGCCGCCCTTCAGGAGCTTATCCACTTGGTACGAACCACGCCGATTTCGTGTCGTCGTGGCGCTGTCGAAGACCCGCTGCAGGTACACGGTTGGCTTCTTCTCGAGCACGAACTTCCAGTAGTCCCGAAACCGTGCGTCGCGGTACTTCTTGCTCAGAGCCTCCGCCACCCCGGCGAAGATCGCGGCGTCGTCCTTGGAATCGTACAAGGGCGCGATGCCCTCGCCACCCCACACTTGAATGAAGGGGTTCGAGCAGGAGCCGGCACACTCGGGTTGCTCAAACTCGATCCAGGAGTTCGCGGGCAGAATCAGATCCGCGTACTCAGCCGAGCCTGTCCACTCGACCTGTTGATCGACGATCATGTCGATCTTGGGGAGCACGTTCTGGATCAAGTTGTAGACCCACTTGGCCTGGTTGATGAAGTTGGCGTTGTTGTACCAGATGGACTTGGTCGGGCAGGGGAGGTGCGTCGAGCCGGTGAAAACCTTTCGCCCCTCCGGCGTGTCGACCGCTAGGATCTTCTCTCCGTGCCCCCAGTAAGAGGGCTCCTCGCCCTGGGTGGTGTGCCGCAAGTGCTTGTGGGTCATGCGGGTCCCCTCGTCGAGGACCGGATGGAACGGATCTTCGTGGATGTAGGCGCCGACCCCCGGGCCCGTCCAAGGGGAAGCCTGCAGCAGGGCGCCCTTGTAGTTGCCGGCCCAGGCAAAGACCCCGGCGCCATGGCGACCGATGTTGCCGGTGAGCATCAGGGGAAGGAAGGTGGCCCGGTTGTGCAGCGTGGCGTGGAAGTAGTGGTTAATGCCTTCGCCGAAGTGGATTGCCGCTGGCTTCAGGGTGGCGAGGTCGTGGGCGAGTTGCTGCACGACGTCCTTTCTCGCGCCGGAGATCCCCTCGACGGTATCGAGGTCGTAGTCTCGCAGGTGGCGCTTGTACATCGACCAGATCGTCATCACTTCCACTTCCTTGCCGTCCACCAGCTTGAGCCGCCCTGTCCATTCGAGATCCGGATCGAGGCCGCTGGCGGCCAGCTTTCCGCCCACGTCATCTCGGGTGACGGCCTTGGGGCTTCGACTCTTGGCGTCAAAGACCACGAAGTCCCCGATCTTGTCGTACTGCTCGGGCGTCAGGCCCTGAAGCGTGAAGCTCGGGCCGTCCGGCTTGAGGCGCCCGTGGTAGTTCGTGAAGACCTCGTGAGCCCGCAGGCGTCGCAGGGTGTCGGTCCGCACCAGGTAGGGCAGATCGGTGAACTGCTTGACGAAGGGCTCGTCGTACCAGCCTTGGTCCATGATGACCTTGCTGACCCCGAGGAAGATGGCGGTGTCCGACAGACCTGGGCGGACTGGGATCCAGACGTCGCACTTGGTCGCCGGTGCGTTGTACTCCGGCGCAATGACGACGACCTTGCCCCCCCGCTCCATGATCTCGGTCATCCAGTGCGAATCGGGCATCTTGTTCTCGATCAGGTTCTTACCCACCTGGATGTGCAGCTTGGCGAATCGCAGATCATTGAAGTCGCAGTCGGAGGTCTGCAGGCCATGAACAAACGGATGGCCCGGGGCCTGGTCGCCACGCCACGTATACTCGTTCCAATCCCGCGCCCCGAGTGCCCGGTCTGCCGGCACGCCGCGCACGTGATGATCCAAGAGCCCGGTCATGTTGCTGAATCGGTAAATCCCGAACTTGCCGATGACGCCGTGGATGGGCAGGTTGGACCCGAACTTCAGCGTGCGCGTACCCGCTCCGTGCCAGTGAGTCAGCATGAGCGGATCGTACCCGTCCTTCAGGAGACGCCGCTTCCCGGCGTCGCCGCTGTAGGTTTGGGCGAGGGCGGCGAGCCCCTCGGCCGCATAGCGGAACGCGTCGTCCCAAGACAGCCGCACGTACTGGTCGTTCCCCCGGTCGTCGAAGCGGTACCGGCTGCGCAGCTCGGGCCGGTCGGAGAGTGGTGGAAAACCCGCATCGGCCCACTCCTTCCAGCCCTTGCGTACGACGGGACCCTTGAGGCGGTACGGACCGTAGACCCGCCGCTGAAAGGTGTATCCCTTCGGGCAGCCGCGGGGGTTCCAGTTGACGGAGGCCTTGTTGCCATACAGGTCCCCGTACTGGTCATAGGTGTATTCCTGCTCGTTGCGAATCACGATACCGTTGCGGACGAACGCGCGCAGGCGGCACATGTGCGTGTCGTTCGGGCCGCAGACCCACGTGAAGCTCCGATCGTAGTGATACTGGTCCCGATAGATCTTCTCCCAGCCCCGGTTGGGGTAGGATGCCAGCGGATTGTCGACGCCGACGACGGGCTGCAGGAGCCGCAGGCCGAGAGCCGACCTGCTCGCCAGGAGGCCGGCTCCGGTGGCCACGCCAACCCTCAGCACGTCACGCCTTGTCACATCCATAGTGGTTCTCTCCCTTCCGGCAAACCCAGCACGCCGTAGACGTTCGACTCGGCCGCCGGCTCCTGCAGGCAGCTACCGGCCCCGATCCGAATCCATTTCGCACTGCATCCGTCGTTTCACCATGATCTGGATCATATTCCGCGTTGCTGGTTGATGAGGATGGTCTGATCGGGACGTGCTGCTCCACCGATTGCCGCCCCGCGGCGAGGCAGCGCCGCAGTGGGAGCGCTCGTAGGCTTTCTCGGAAAGCGCTCTGCGGGTGCCTGCGCCGTTGACCGGCGGTCTCCGTTCCGCTAGCGGATGCGCGTCATGAGTAGTCGGATTCCGGACTACGGGCTCCTCGGCAACACGCGTACGGCGGCGCTTGTTTCACGCCACGGCTCACTAGACTGGCTCTGTCTCCCACGCTTCGACGCCGGGGCGTGTTTCGCCGCACTGCTTGGAACGCCCGAGCATGGGCGCTGGCTCTTGACGGCCAAGCACCCCGGAGCACGGGTGCGCCGGCGCTACCGGCCGGAGACCTTGATTCTGGAGACTGATTACGAAACCCCGGACGGCGCGGTGACCGTCACCGACTGCATGCCGGTCGGCGATGACGCGATGGACGTCGTCCGGGTAGTCTGCGGGCGGCACGGCACTGTGGCCATGCAGATGGAGCTGACAATTCGGTTTGACTATGGATCGATTGTGCCATGGGTGCGCCGCCGTGACCACACGCTGCTCGCAGTTGCCGGTCCCGACGCGCTAGAGCTGCACACGGAGGTCCCCCTCCGGGGAGAGAATTTCCGCACCGTCGCCGAGTTCACCGCACACGCCGGCGAACGGATCCCGTTCACGCTCCGATGGTACCCCTCGCACCGGCCAGCGCCTGCCCCGGGTGACGCCGGACAGGCGATTGATGACACCGAGCGATTTTGGCGGGCGTGGACGGCGCGATCGACATGCGCCTGTGAGAGCCAGTGGCGGGAGCCGCTGGAGCGTTCGCTGCTCACGCTGAAGGCGCTGACGGATGCGTCGACTGGGGGCATCGTCGCCGCACCGACGACCTCCTTGCCCGAGGAGTTTGGTGGCGCGCGCAACTGGGATTATCGCTACTGCTGGCTGCGCGATGCCACCTTCACGCTCTACGCCTTGCTCATCAACGGCTATCACGACGAGGCGCGTGCGTGGCGCGAATGGCTCCTGCGTGCGGCAGCCGGGCGCCCGGCGGACCTGCAGATCGTTTACGGCTTGGCGGGTGAGCGGCGGCTGCCGGAGTGCGAGCTCCCGTGGCTTCCCGGCTATGAGGGTTCAGGGCCGGTGCGAATTGGCAACGCTGCGTCGCAACAGTTTCAGCTCGACGTGTACGGTGAGGTGATGGACGTCTTCCACGTCGCGCGCCGCGGCGGTATCGAGGTAGACGGCAATACCTGGGCCCTGCAACAGGTGGTGCTCGACTTTCTCGAATCGAACTGGGAGCGTCCGGACGAAGGTATCTGGGAGGTGCGCGGGCCGCGACGCCACTTCACCTACTCGAAGGTGATGGCCTGGGTTGCGTTCGACCGGGCCGTCAAAGCCGTCGAACGCTTCAAGTGTGAGGGGCCCGTGGAACGCTGGCGTGCCCTCCGAGACCGCGTTCGCACTGAGGTACTCGAGCGAGGCGTCGACCACCGCCGCGGCACGTTTGTGCAAGCGTATGGCTCGACGGCGCTCGACGGAAGCCTGCTCCTGCTTCCGCTGGTGGGCTTCATCCCCGCCACCGATCCGCGCATGCGCGCGACGCTCGCGGCGATCGAGCAGGAACTGACAGTGGAGGGGTTCGTTCGCCGGTACCGGCCCGCGGAGGAGCTTGACGGGCTGCCCGCGGGCGAGGGGACGTTCCTAGCCTGCTCGTTCTGGCTGGTGGACAATCTCATCCTACAGGGACGGGTCGACGAGGCGCGGCACCGTTTCGAACGGCTGCTTGCCGTCCGCAGTGACCTGGGGCTGCTGGCCGAGGAGTACGATCCCCGCACGGATCGGCAGCTCGGGAATTTTCCGCAGGCCCTTTCGCACATCGCGCTGGTGAACACGGCGGTGAACCTCTCGCGGCTGGAGGCACCCTGCCACCAGCGCGGGGAGCACGCGAAGGCTGCGTGCGCGCCCTGCGCGCCGGCGGACCAGTCACCGCCGTGATTCATCTCTCGAAGTGAATCGACGGCATGCCAGGAGGGAGCATGGTTCAAATCGGTACGTTCGTTCCGCAAGGCTGGCGCCTCGAGTTGCGAGGCGTCGACGGTGGCGCGCGGCAGTGGGCGGTGCTCAAGAACGCAGCGCAGCGGCTCGAAGCCGTCGGGTATGATTCGCTCTGGCTCTACGACCACTTCCATACCGTCCCGCGTACGGAGATCCAGCCGACGTTTGAATGCTGGACCACAATGGCCGCGCTGGCGGAGGCAACGTCGACGATCCGGCTTGGCCAGCTGGTGACCTGCTCGCTGTACCGCAATCCCGCCTATCTCGCGAAGATCAGCGCGTGCGTCGACGTGATCAGCGGTGGCCGTGTCGACGTCGGCCTTGGCGCGGGCTGGAAGACAGACGAATTCGCGGCGTACGGGTACGAGTTCCCCAGGATCCGGGGCCGCCTCGAGCGCATGGCGGATACCGCGCGGATCCTCAAGGCGATGTGGACCGAACAGCGCGCCACTGTCGCAGGGAAGTACTGGTCGGTGCAAGACGCGGTGAACGAGCCCAAGCCGCTGCAGCAGCCCCACCCGCCGCTGTGGATTGGTGCGCAGGGGGAGAAGGTCGCGTTGCGCATGGTGGCCGAGCTCGCCGACGGTTGGAACTACAACCGTGGCCCCGAGGGTTTCGACGACAAGCTGCGCATCCTGCACGCGCACTGCAAGGCAGTCGGTCGCGACCCGGCATCGATGCGCATCTCGGTCGAACGCACGTGCGCCATCTTCGCGACCGATGCCGAGCGGCTCGCCTACATCCAGCGGTACTGGCCGGGGGCGAATCCCGAACGCGTCAGCGCCTTTCTCGCCCAGGGCTGCGTGGGCACGGCCGACGAGGTCACGAAAGAGCTGCAGTTCTTCATTGACCGCGGGGCGGACCTCATCATTCTCTGGTTTCAGGACCTCGCGGATGCAGGAAGCAGCGTTTCCCAGCCCCAGCGGTTCATGCGCGAGGTGGCCCCACGCCTGCGACGGACTTGACCTAGGAGTCCCGCCGGCACGACGTGCTTGTCAATCGCCGGCCGGATCTCCTGGCGACATTCGTAGTCAAGACGCTCGGTGCGTACCGCGACCTGAAGCGCGTGCGACGCCCGATTGAAGAATCTGTCCTACGGGGCCCGGCGCAGACATGAACGGCGTCGCCCTCGCGAAGCTCGCCTCGATTCGCCGTTGTCTGCAGCGGATCGTTGACGGAGGGGAATCTGGCGCCTACGATCCGATCGTGAAGCCGAAAGTCTACTTGGAGACGACCGTGATCAGCTACCTGACCGCTCGACCGAGCCGTGACATCGTGGTTGCTGCACACCAGGAGCTGACTCGTCAGTGGTGGGATCAACGACGCAAGGACTACCACTTGGTCGTGTCGGAGGTCGTTCTCCGGGAGGCGGCAGCAGGCGATCCCGACGCAGCTGATCGGCGAAGCACCATACTGGCTGGAATTGACGTACTGGAGGCCGGTGAGGCGGCGCTTGAGTTAGCCGAGGAGTTGGTGCGTCGCCGCGCAGTTCCGGATGCCGCCGCCGAGGATGCGCTGCACATTGCCATCGCGGTAACGAACGGCATCGACTACCTCCTGACCTGGAACTGTGCGCACATCGCCAACGCGGCCATGCGCCGCGCGATCGATGATGTCTGTGTCGAGCAGGGCTACGAACCAACGGTACTGTGCACGCCCGAAGAGCTGATCGAGGAGTGATCCCATGTGGAAAGACCCAATCGTTGAGGAGGTTCGCAAGATCCGACAGCAGCATGCGAAGCGGTTCAACTACGATCTACGCGCGATCGTGGAGGATCTCCGCAAGCAGCAGGAGCAGAGCGCCCGCAAGTACGTCCGATTTGAACCGCGCCGACCGTCCGCGGCGACGAAGAGGAAAGCGGGATAAGTCGGTGCCGAACCTCAGCTTTCAGCGGACACGCTGGAAGAACGCGCGACGGCTTTGCGCTGGCGCCGTGCGAGCGGTGTGCTCGATGGGCCCATCACGTATACCTCCGTGCAGGGAAGATGTGCTCTGGCCCGGGAGGCGACGTTCGAAAATCTCCTAAACGGGATCGCTCTGCGTGCACCGCCGCGCGTCACCACTGCAGCAACCGCAGACCTCCTGGAACCATGCGAACAATCGGGCACAACGGCACCAGTGGCGCGACGGTCTTGGCTGCCAGAGCGGGGCGTGTTGTACTCCCTGGTAGTGACCGTCGCAACAGGCCCCAGTTTCTTCCATGAGAAACACCGCGCCCCGCGGGGTCAGATGTTAACAACGTCCCCGACCACCTGCCGCGCAACTTACGGTGTCCCCACTAGGCAAACGACCTCATCCGGCGGCGGCAGATGTCGAGAAGCTGCTTTGCCACCTTCTCGCCTGCCTCGCCGTATACCACAGCTTCCGGCAGGGCGATCCGGTCAACGGCGTCCGCCATCTTCCCCAGCATTCCGTCAATCGCCGCGTCGGCGTCTGACGCTTTCAACCCTGCGGTGCTGGCGAACGCGCGGAAATCCGCCCGCCTCAGCTTGTCGTCCTTGCCGTTAACAGTCCGTTGAAAAACAGGCACCGTAGCGAGGGTAAGCGATTTTGCGTCAG
>JBHHYR010000043.1:0-22313 GCA_046757585.1 Binatia bacterium
GGGACGCCCGCTTGCGGAAAGCATCTGGCAGGTGACGCTTGCGCGCACCGACGTAGCGGGCTCCCAGGACCTCCGGAATGATACGCAGCGGCACCCCGTCGCGGATCTCCTCCACCACGTGCGCGACGAGCGCCATCCCGTACCCGACGGCGCCCAGCGCGCCAATCTCCAGCGGATGCCAACCGAGGTCAACCATGACAGCGGCAATCGCTCCGGCAAGATTCATGGGGATGGTGCGACGCTTTGCTGCTTCCAAGGCAGCGCCGATTGCGTCAAAGAGCGCGCCGCTCTCACCCCATCCGCCGGCCTTACGGGCCAGGCGTCGCAGGATCTTGGCGCGCGGCTCACCGCTCTTATGAATCGGGTGCCCGAAACCGGGCACCCGCCCCGTTGTCCGCAGCCACTCGGTGACGGTGTCCTGCGCGATGGCGTCGTGACCGTGCCCCTCGCGGGCCTGCTGCTGGGCGGCGACGAGCATCTCGGCGCACTGCTGCGGGGAGCCGGTGACGGAGCCGGTGGCCAGCATGCCGCTGGCGATCGCGGGAATGGGCGATTCGGGGAAGGCAGAAGCGGTGAACCGTGCGGCGCAGACCGCCGAGTTGATGAACTGCTGATCCATGGCACTCTTCAGCACCAGCTCGAGCAACGCCGCCTCGCGCGCCGTTGGCAGCTCGCCGCGAATGAGAAGCCAGGCGCTCTCGACATACGTGAGATGTTCGATGAGCTCTTCGATTGGATAGCCCCGAACCAGGATCTTGCCGGGCGCCGCGTGGCTGATCCGTGTCTGCCAGTACGCGGAGAAGTCCCCGGTCTTGATGTAGCTGCCTATCGATCGACGTCCAACGGGATCCATCGGCGGTTCCTTTCGATCGTCACGTGTCAGCGGCCCTTGAAAACGGGCTGGCGCTTCTCGAGGAACGCGCGCGGCCCCTCCTGTGCGTCCTCGCTTTGCCGAACGGGTTCGGCGAGGAGTTGCTCGAGGCGCAAGGCTTCATCGAGTGGGAGATGGAGGCCGCGGTAAACGGCTTGCTTCGCCGCGCGGACAGCGAGCGGCCCATTCCGGCACATCCGCTCGGCGAGCCCCAGCGCTGTGGGCATCAGCTCGGCGGGTGATACCACCCGGTTGACGATTCCGAGCCGGTAGGCGTCTGCCGCGGAGATCCGATCGCCCGTCAAGATCAGCTCGAGCGCCGCGCCCAGCGGGGCGACCCGCGGGAGCCGCTGTGTGCCGCCGGCCCCGGGCATCATGCCCCAGGTGACCTCCGGCAGCCCGAAGGTAGCGGTTGCTGACGCGATGCGGATGTCGCACGCGAGCGCCAGTTCGAAGCCACCAGCAAGGCAGTACCCGTTCACGGCCGCGATAACGGGCTTCCAGAGATTCAGATTCCGGGTGAGGCCGCCGAGCCCCGGCGCAGTGTCGGTACGCGCCAGACGCTCGGCCGAAGTGAGCGAGCGGTAAAACGCGCCCACCCCGCGCAGGTCAGCGCCGGCGCAGAATGCTTGGTCACCTGCACCCGTGAGCACGGCAACCCACAGCTGCGCGTGGTCCCGAAAGCGGTGCCACGCTTCCACCAGCGCCTGATCGGTTTCCGGGTCGATGGCGTTGCGGACCTCCGGCCGGTCAATGGTCACAACAGCAACGTGCTCGTGGGTTTCGAAGCGCACTCCCATGCCAGATTAACCCTTCCTTTCAGCGGGCCGAAACACCGGCAGCACGCTCTGTTCGACCTCGATGAACTCGAGCTGCACCGGCATGCCCACCCGGATGTCCTGCGGAGCGGCGCCGACGACGTTGGTGACCAGCCGTGGTCCCTCACTGAGCTCGACGACGGCGGCGGCATACGGCAGGAGTGGTTTGAAGGCCGGGTGGTAGGCACGGTGGTACACGGCGTAGCTGAAGACGGTTCCGGAACCCCCCGACTGCACCCACTGGGTGTCTGCCGCCCAGCAACGGGGGCAGAGGACCGACGCCGGGAGCCACCGATACCCGCAGGTGGCGCACTGCTGAAAACACAGCATGCGGCGCGCGCATGCGTCCCAGAACGGCCGTGTCACGTCATCAGGCTGCGGGACCGGTCGGTGGAAATCCGCCATCTCAGTTTCTTCCCAGGATGAGTGTGGCGTGCGTGTTCATGCCGAGGCCGTGCCCGCTGACAAGCGCCACCTCGGCATCCTGCACCTGGCGGTCGCCGCAGTCCCCGCGCAGCTGACGAACCGCCTCGATGATATGGAACATGCCACCGCCGAAGCCCTCGGAGAGGAGGCCGCCGGCGGTGTTCGTCGGCAGGGTGCCTGCGAGGCCGAGGTTGCCGTTACTGGCGAACGCGCCCCCTTCGCCCTTGGCGCAGAAGCCGTAATCCTCGAGCTGCAGGAGCACGACAATGGTGAAGCAATCGTAGAGCTCGGCGACGTCAATGTCCTTATGGGTCACGCCCGCCATCTGGAACGCGATTTGCCCGGCGCGCAGCGCTGGCAGCTGCGTCAAGTAGTCAGCGCTGGTCAGTCCGGTGAGGTGATGCGCTTGCCCGAAGCCGACAATCGACACCGGGCGCTGTTTCAGGTCGCGTGCCCGCGCTTGCGTACTCACTACAACCGCGCCCGCACCGTCGGAGATCAGGCAGCAGTCGAGGATGCGGAGCGGCTCGACCAGGTAGCGCGAGGCCATGTACTCGTCGATCGTGAGCGGGGCGTGTTGCTGGGCATGCGGCGTCAAGCCTGCGTGCCGGCGACAGGTGACCGCGATCTCGCCGAGCTGCTCGGGTTGCGTACCGTAGAGCGTCATGTGACGGCGTGCGGCAAGGGCGTGTAAGCCGGCGGCCCCGAACAGGCCGAAGGCCGCATCGTCCCCGCGCCCGTAACTCCACGTGCCAGTGGCCATCGATGGCGCGTCGCCGAAGACGCACACGCACACAGCGCATAGGCCGGCGTCTATTGCCATCGCGGCGCGCTGTACCATGGCCACCGAACTGGCACCACCGATGACCTCCGAGTACGTGTAGCGGGGGTCGAGCCCCAGCATTGCGCCGAGGCGCAGGAAGTGCGGCGTGATGCCTTCGACGACCCCTTGCGAATACCCGGGTTCGGTAATGAGCCCGTCGACATCGCACGGGCTGAGGCCGGCCTCGGCAACTGCCAGGCGTACCGCCTCGGCTTGCAGCGCCCAGGCAGAACCGTTCAGCCGGGCGGCCAGGGGTGTGTGACCGAGGCCGACGATGCACGCGCTGGAGGCGCGGCTTGTCTGGTTCATACCGAGGCCTGCCGTGATGAGGGGATCGGCGTCACACCGTGAGCTTCAGAGCGCAACGAGCGTTGTCGCGCAGCACCTTGCGTTTAACTTCTACGGGCAAACCCAGCTCCTCCACGTCACGGCGCGCTCGCGCGAAGGAGACCAGCGGATAATCCGTCGCCCAGAGGACCTTGTCCTGTCCGTAGGTGCGTGTGAACTCCTTGAAAGAGTCGGGCCAGAACTTCGCGGGCCGCGCTGAGGTTTCAACGTAGACGTTGGGGTGCTTCCAAGCGAGGATCATCATCTCTTCGTGCCAGGGCTGCCCGAGGTGGCAGCCGACGATGGTCAACTCAGGGAAGGCCAGCGCCACTTCATCAAGATAGATCGGGCGCCCCGGTTCGGACGGCAGCCGCGGTCCCGTGTGGCCAACCTGGATACAGACCGGCACATCGAGCTCGCAACACTTGGCATAAATCGGCCAGTACATCTTCTCAGTGGGCGGGGCCCCGGTCATTCCGTCGCCGTAGGCGTACGGTTCCAGCCGCAGAATGCGGATGCCGAGGTCGTTCACCATGTGCTCGATGGCACCCAACACGTCCATCGGCCGGCCGCGTGGATCCACGGTGCCCGCACCGACGAAGCGACGTGGATACCGCCGCACGTACTCCGCGACCTGCTCGTTCGGCATGATCTTCAGGTCCCCGTAATAGAAAGCGGAGAAGACCGCGAGCTCGACATCGGCCGCGTCCATCTCGGCGATCATCTCGTCTGCGGTCATGCCGCGCGTCATCGGCTCCTCGACCTTGTACCGGCGGAAGATGTGCAGGAACTCTTCCGGCCACAGCTGCGCCGCCTCCGCCGTGATCAGGGATGCCCACGCATCGACCGCACCGATTGTCTCCATCAGGTCCCTCCCGTATAGGTGAGCAATCCTCTATCACTGAATATCATTCACCGTCAATGGCGCCGCGAGTACGAGGCCGGCAGAGCAGGCTCTGCGGAAACGGAAGATGAGCTTTGCTCCCCACCGGCATGCCGAACGTCATTCCTCGCAACGCGTGAAGGCCGTACTCAGACGCAGCGCCGCGTTGCTGTGACCATCGCGCCAGAATCGGTTACCATCGGCGCGGAAGGGGAGGAAGTAGCCTGATGCACTTCGAAGATGCCGTCGCCCGCTACTTGGCTCAGCGGCTTCCCGATGCCTGCGATATCCAGGTCTCGAACCTCTCCCGTATTCCGGGTGGGGCGTCGCGCGAGACGTGGTCGGTCGATGCGAGCTGGACCGACGGCCAGGGGCGCGAGCGCAGGCAAGGTTTGATCATCCGTCGCGATCCACCTGCCAGCTTGCTCGACACCGATCGGCGGCTGGAGTTCGCATTCTACCGTTCATTCGAGGGGACTAGCGTGCCGGTTCCACGGGCGCTCTGGCTCGAAACGGATCCCGGACCGCTCGAGCGCCCCTTCTCCGTTATGGAACGGATCGACGGCTGCGAGTCGCAATTTCAGCTCCTGCTCGATCCGTCTTTCGCGCCGTACCGCGAAGCGCTGGGACGCCGGATGTACGAGATTCTCGCGGATATCGCGACGACGCCGATCGCAGGTCTGCCTGCTGCGGCGGTGGCCGAGGTGCCGGACCCTGCCGTCTGCTGGCGGCGTGAGCTGGAGCGTTGGGAGCAGGTCATCGATGCCAACGAGCTGGAACCGCAGCCCATCGCCCGCGCGGGCATTCGCTGGCTGCGCCGGTATCCACCCCCTCCGGCGCCTCGCGTGTCCGTGGTGCATGGGGACTATCGCACCGGCAACTTCCTGTATCGCCACGACGAGATCTTCGGGATCCTCGACTGGGAGATGGCACATTTCGGCGACCCGCACGAAGACTTAGCCTGGTCGTTCCTGAAGACCTGGCAGTGGGCCAAGGACGGAAAGGTCGGCGGGGTGCTCGACCGTGCCGACGCCGTTCGCATCTGGGAGGCGCGGGCAGGCTTGCGTGTGAGCCACGAGGCGTTGCACTGGTGGGGTGTATTCAGCTGCGTCAAGGCGCAGGGCATCTGGCTGACCGCAGCACGGGAGTTTGCCGAAGGACGGGCGACGGACTTGTTGATGGCATTCACCGCATACTGGCTCATCAATTCGCAGGACAAGTTTCTCCTCGAAGAGCTGGGGAGGCTCGCATGATTCCCGAGGTCCCGACAGTGTTGGCTGGCATCGCACAGCGTATCATGGCGGACATCGGGCCCGAACTGACGAGCCCGTACCACGCGTTCACCGTACAATTGCTGCCTCCCTTGTTGATGATGATTGCGCAGGAGTTCGACCGGGCGGCGGCGCGGTTCGCAGATGAGAACGACGCACTCGTCGAACTCTTCCGCGACGCACAGCGAGAGGTCCAGGATGGCGAGCTGCAGGCCGCGTTGCGTGAGGCGACGGCTGCCCCGAGCCCCTCCTTGCTCGTGAGCGCGCTGCGGGAACGGAACCGCGTTCTGCGTGGCCTGCTGGTGCGGCTGCACGCGCATGTCGAGGCGTGCGAGCCGGCGGCCCTGCGCGCGCTGAACGAGCGCATCTGGGCCGAGCTCGCCGCCTCCACGCAGCGGCGCCAGTTGGATCTCGCCAACGGCTAACTATGCTATCATGCGACCGTCTACCCCAAGGTGACGGGGCGGGAGATCGCCCGGAGGCAGAGGATGAGCTGTGAGACAGTTCGCAAAGAGACCCAGGACGGCGTGGTGGTCCTGACGCTCAACCGTCCTGCCCGGCGTAATGCCTTCAACGACCAACAGTACGATGATCTTCGCGACGCGCTCGGTGCGGCGCAGGACGACGAGCGGGTTCGCGTCGCGCTGATCACGGGTGCGCCCGGGGCGTTCTCGGCTGGGCAGGATATCGGCGAAATGGGAAGCGGGCGGGCCTTTACGCCTTTTGTGGATCAGCTCTCCAGCTTCGACAAACCCCTGGTTGCTGCAGTTAACGGTGTCGGTGTTGGGATTGGCCTCACGATGCTCCCGCACTGCGATGTCGTCTACGTCGGCGAGAGCGCTCGCCTGCGCGCTCCGTTCGTGAGCCTCGGGTTGGTGTGCGAGGCGGGTAGCAGCGTCCTTTTGCCGATGCTCATCGGTCCCCAGCGGGCGGCCGAGGTTCTGTTGACGGCCCGGTGGATCAGCGCGGTGGAGGCCGTCGAGATCGGGCTCGCAGCACGCGTTGTGCCCGACGCGCAGCTGCTGCCGACTGCGTTGGCAACGGCCAAGGAGATCGCGGCGCAGCCGCCGGCCGCGGTGCGCCACACCAAACAGTTGCTGCTCGCGGCGCGGGCCGATGCACTGCGTGCTGCGCGGGCCCGCGAGGATGTCGCCCAAGCCTCTCGACTAGGTTCGCCGGAAAACCTGGCGGCGATTCGCGCGTTTCAGGAAAAGCGGCGCCCCGGTTGAGCTCGCTTCAGCGGGTGATCCGGTAGACGTGCACGGCGTAGGGCGGGAAGTCGTCCTGCACGCTATTCTGGCTGACCATGGGATGACGGCCATCAAAGATTTCGTAGGCGTCTGTAATACCCGCGCCGAAACGAATGCGCCCCGTCACAGAGGTTGGTGCCGGGTTTGCAGTCACGAGGAGCTCCGTGTCGGCGGTCCGTAGACCGCGTACGGCCAGCGACGCAGGCTGGCTGGTTATATCGCCGATCGGCTCGCCGTCGAGCAGCACCGTGCCGATCCGCTTCAACTCGCGGGCGATGGTGCGTACGCCGACGTCCCAAACCGGGGCGTCTAGCGGAATGGTATTGCGGAGCTGATGCGAGCCGAAGAATACCACGCCACGCGCTCCGTGCAGCAGCGCGTCGTAGACCATGAAGCGTAATTCCTCCGGTGTCGGCCGGCGCCCCTGCGTGCCTTCGTCGAGATCGGAGTAGCCGAACGCCTGCACGATCATCCACACCGCAGCTGCCGCGGGCGCCGCGCGCTGGGCACGTTCGGCGTGCGCTCCCACGGTGCTCAGACTCATCGCGCGCAGACCGTACCCATCGCGAATCGGATAGACGTCGAAGCCCAGGATGTCGGCCAGGGCCCCGAAGCTGCGTAGTTGGTCGTCGGTGGCGTACGGGTTGAAGTTCACCCATACCCGGCGGTCGGGATCAAGTGCGCGCAGGATCCCAATCACCCGCTCGAGTAGGGCCGGCGTGTATCCCGTCAGCTCCGGTTCGTCGAACATCCAGCCGCGGTAGTGGGGAGACGATCCCACGCAGGCGACGGTTGCCTGCAGCTGCGCCGTGAGCGTCGCGTCGTCCAGGAACCGCACCTGCCGCCCTTGCGGACTGCCAATGAAGAAATCGATGCCAGACGCCCGCGCCTCGGCGACGAGACCGCGGCAATCAGGCTGCCCACTGAACGGTGGGACATCAGGCTTGACGTACTCGTAGTAGGCTACCACGGTGTTGATGCCAAAGTCGTCGAGGTCAGCGAGGGCACTGCCGGTCTGTTCATACGCGTGATCCGGCCAGAAGTAGGCGCCAATTGGGAAACGCGCCGGCGCTTCAGGACACCCGCGAAGCGCTGCGTTGACTGCCGCAATGAGCCGGTCGATGGTCACCGGCCCGTCGCCCGCGTACGCCGGACAATCGGCACTAGTCGCTGCTCCAAGGGCAATGTTGATGGCGGTGACCAACTCGTCCACGGTCACCAAGCCATTCCCGTTGCAGTCGCCAACGCATGGGGCGGGCGGGGGCGTTGGGGTGGTCGCCGCGGTCTGTGACAGGGTCCGATCGCCGGCGTACCCAGCGCGGCCACTGGTAGAAGTTCCGTGGAGCAGCAGGGCCGCCAAGAAGAGTATCAACAGTGCTCGCATTGCCTGCCCGCCATTTCAGGCTCTCAGTGTACCACTTCGTGTGATGCCTTGTCCCTGCAGAGGATCGTCCCCTCCACAACCTCCTATTCGCCTCACCCAGAGCTTATGGAAAAGCATATTTCGCTTCCGGCGGCTTGACGAACTCGCACGGAGGCTCGCCTGCGGGCAACACGTACCCGGGGTGATCACTTGGTCCGCTGGCGGCGTTGGCGTTCGACCGTGCAGCCTTTGGCGTACGCGCTCAGTCGTGCTCGGATGCAATCGGGGTCCAGGTCGAGATGCTCACACACATTCTCGAACGCGAACGGCCACCTTTCACGGTGCCCGAAGAACCATGCTTGCAGCTCCCGCAGCCGTTCGTTTCCACCATCGTCGAGCGACTGCGCGGCGGCCCGGAATTCGTAGACCGCTTCCATGAGAACCGCCGCCAGCAAGCGCTTCTCCGGCGAACGGTCCTGCTTTCGGCACAGGTACGTGTATTCGGGAAGCATCAGGGGATTCTGTCTCCAGACGCCGACTGCCATACGTGTGCTCTCTACTCGGGCTGGAAAGTCTCCACCACCGCGTCTCGCCTACGGCCTGTTGGTACGATACTCCACCGTTGCCTGCACTGATTTCTGCCGAGTACTCGACTGACATGCATCACCTTCCCGGATACGGGTCAACGTGCGATTCCAGAGAGAGCCGATGTGCAGCCGTGGGGCGTGCGGCGGCTACGTGCCACTCCCTTGGGATGTCAGGCTGCTCATGTCACCCGCTTGATCTCAACCGGTACCCCGCGCGGGACGTGCACGGGACCGCTCGCGAAGACACGGTACCGCAGGTGCCCGTAATTGCCGACGAGATGAGTCGGCTTGTAGGGGGATGCAACGACCTCCATGTTGCCGCGCCAGCCCGAAAATTGAAACGGCTCCCACGCGTGGTAGATGATTGCCTCGCCCGGTGCGACGCTGGCGGACGTTCGGACGCGGACGTGGAACGCGCCATCGTCGTTTCGTACCTCCACGAGGTCATTGTCATGGATGGCGCGCGCACGCGCATCTTCAATGGCCATCCACAGTGACGGTTCACCGCGCTGCAACCGCAACAGGGTCGGTTCAGTACGCCACATCGCGTGGATGCTCCAACGCGTGTGACCACCGGTCAGCAGCAGCGGGTAGCTGCCGCCCACTCCGGGCAGGGATTTCCAGCGCGGGAGCACCTCGTCCGCTTCGAAGAACCAGGGATGGTCGAGGTAGAACTGCTGGCGACCCGTCAGGGTCGGCCATGCATGCCGGCCTTCGACGTGAATGCGCGAGGGTGTCAGGCTGCCTTGTGGTTCGATTTCGCTGCCGATGCCGCTGGTGGCGCCCCAGCCGCCGATGGAGCGAACTTGGATCGCCCCTCGCCGTTGCGCTTCGCGCCAGCCGATGCCTGCGGTGGACGACGAACCGCGAAGAATGCGATCGAGGATGGCGGCGTCGTCTCGCGGACCGTAGCGCCCGTCTGCGGTGAACCGGTCGTAGATGCTCGCCAGGGTGCCCGGGATGCCGCGCTGGCGTGCGCGTTGTTGTAACCGCTGTGCCAGCAGCGCCATGATCTCCCACTCCGGCTTCGACTCGCCTAGCGGCGCGACAGCTCGATCGCCTATGACGGCGTAGGGGGCGAGGGCGACTGCGTACTTGATGCCGCGTTTTTCATAATAGCCCGCCGCTGGCAGCACCAGGTCGGCTTTCATGCCGCTGGTTGAGAGGCGTGTATCGATGGCGACGACGAGCTTGAGCTTGGGCCAGAGGACACGCTCGATCACCTGGGGCAACGGCCAGCGGCGCAGGGGGTTGACGCCCGATGTCACGAGCACGCGCGGGGGACGGTCCGCCGCCGGGCGCACGGGGATCCAGCCCCGATCCACCGCTTCGCGGAAGTAGCCACGCGCCGGGCGCGGCAGAGTCGCGTCGCGCACCGCGCCGTCTTGCGCGTCAGCCCGACCGCCGTGGACGGACAGAAAGACATGCGACGGGGTCCAGGTGAGTCGTGTGCGGGACGCCGCGGCGCGGGCCGGCTCCCTTGCCCGCGGGGATGGCGTATGGAAGCGCAGCACCTGTCGCTGCAGCCATGAGGGCTGCGTGCCCAGAAACTCGTCCGCGCCCTCGAATGGGATCCACGCCGCGAAGCGCACGCCAGCGCCGGTGCGCCCCTGCTGGCCGCGCAGCGCCGCGAGTAGGATCAAAGCGCGTTGCAGCAGGTCGGCGTGGTACGACTTGCACGAGCCCCACGTGGCATAGATGAGGATGCGCCGCGACGCAGCCAGCAGCGCTGCCAGACGGTCCTGTGTCGCCACCCCGACACCGGTGACTTCCGCGACATACGCCGCGGTGTACGCTGCGACCCGCTGGCGCAATCGCTCCATGACCGGGCGCACATGGAGGACGCCCTGCGCCGTCTTGACCTCGAAGTGCCCCGCCAGGGCGGGGACAACGTCGCCGAGCGCGAGGGAATCGCTCCAGCACCCGGGTGTGCCAGGGGCTTCGACCACCTTCCCCGTTTGCTCGTCCGCGATATAGAAAATGTCCTCGCGGCCACGGGCGGAGAGATCCGACTGGCGCAGAAAGCGGCCAGTGTCTTCCCGCACCAGGAACGGCAAATCGGTCTGCTCGCGCACATATGCCTGGTCGAGCACCCCGCGTGCGAGCAGGGCGCGCACGAGCCCGAGCGCCAGGGCGGCGTCCGTTCCTGGCCGCGGGTTCACCCACAGCGAGGCGTGAACGGCGCTGGGCGAGTAGTCCGGACTCACAGTAACCACGGACGTGCCCCCGTAGCGCGCCTCGGTGACGAAATGGGCGTCCGGAATCCTGGTCTGGACCGGGTTGCAGTGCCACAGGAACAGGGTATCTGTTCGGAACCAATCGTCGGCACTGCCGTCAACAAAGGACGTTCCCCACGTCTGCAGCGCGCCCTTGGCAAGATCGCCCGTTCCGGCAAATCCATCCAACATGGTGGCGCCGAGCAAGCCGAAGAAACGCATCTCACCGACGGTGCTGGGCCCCCAGTCGATATTCGAGGTGCCGTTGTCATAGACCACCGTCTCGAGGCCCCCGTCCGCTGCGGCGTCGAGGATCGCATCGGCGATGCGAGTGAATGCAGCGTCCCAGGAGATGCGGCGCCACCGCCCGGCGCCGCGAGCGCCTACCCGTTCGAGGGGGTAGGTGATCCGGCCGGGCGCAAGCATCAACGAGCTATAGCAGCTGCCCTTCTGGCACCCCCGTGGCGCGTAGTCGGGAAGGCCGGCCGCCTGCCGGGCGTAGACGTCGGCTTGCTCCTCGCGCCACACCATGCCGTCCTTCACATAGACATCGAAGGCGCAGGCGCTGAAGCAGTTAGCCCGCAAGTGGGTCCCCCGTACCACACGATCCCAGCGCCATGCGACACGGTAGACGTCTGTCCATCCCGCGTAGGAATGGGGTGCTGGCGGCACGGTGGCGTGGGCCGCGCTGGCTCCGCCGATGCGGTTGGTGTGTGGAACAAGCCGGGACAACGACAGCGCTAGCGTGCTGCCTACGCCGCGGATCAAGAGCTGCCGGCGTGTCAGCCCGCTCATGCGACCAGTGGATGAGGAGCGACGGCGTGAGGGCCGCGGCCGGCATCCGTACCCGGGGGGACTCGGGGGTGGGAGGCGCTGGCCGGCCGCGACATCCGTAGTCCTACGCCTTGGTGACCTCTACGTGTACGGCCCGGTCGATCGGGATCGGCTGCCAGTGGAGGCCGCGGTACTGCAGGTGGCCATAGCCGCCGGCGAAGTGCAGCCATTTCACCATCCCGGGCTCGATGTTCTCCGGTCCCTTCCAGCCCTCGAACTGGAATGGTTCATAGCCGTTGTAGATGACGACCTGGCCTGGCCTGGTGCCGGGCGACCAGCGCACCCGGATGCGCATGTCCGCCAAGTCGTTGAACACGCGCACCTCGTCGTTGTTCGTCACGCCGCGGGCGGCCATGTCGTCGGGGTTCATGTACATGACCGGGTAACCGCGATGCGTTCCGAGGATGACGCGGCTGGTGTGGTTCATCGAGTGGATGCTCCAGCGTGGGTGACCGCTGGTCAGACGGAGGGGGAAGTCGCCGCCGTGGCGCGGGTTGTCCTTGTGGACGGGGAGTTCCTCCCCGGCCTCCAGGTACCAGTCGTGGTCGATGTAAAACGACGCACGGCGATTCAACGTCGGATAGGGTTTGAGTTGCTCGACGTGGTTACGGAATGGCGTGTGTGTCTTGTGGGGTTCGAGCGGCGACTGCTGGCAGACCATCATCGCAGAGTCCCCCCAGCCGATGGCACGCACGGCGCCTTTTTGCCGCATGGTGTCGAGGGTCGTGTCTGCCGGGATCGTGCCGAGGACAGCGCTGTCGCGGAAGATCTCGTCGATCAACTTGGCGTCGTCTGCCAGCGCCCCGTTCTTCGTGATCCAGTTCCAGAGGTTGTCGAGCGGCACCGGCTCTCCGTTCTCGCGCGGCCAGGGGCCGACGCCTCGTGCTTGTGCGCGCGCGGTGAGTGCTCTGGCGAGGCCCTGAATGATCTGCCATTCGCTGCGCGCCTCGCCCGGCGGCTCGGCTGCCTTGTCGATCAGCAACACGTGCATGTGCATGGGGCTCGAATACGGCTGGTTTAGCTTTTCATAGTGCTGCGCGGCCGGTAGGATGTAGTCGGCGTACAGTCCCGTCGTGTTGATGCGCCAGTCGACGGAGACAATCATTTTGAGCTTGGGCCAGAGGTGCTCGAGCAGCATGCGCGCGCCACCGCGCTGGCGGCGTAGCAGGTTGCCGCCCACCTCGATCAGAAAACGGGGCTCCGCCTGCCGCGTCTGTTCATCGGTAGTGTCCCACCACCCTTTCTCGCAGGCCTCCTGGAAGTACGCATCGAAGGTGCGTTTCATAGTCGGGTCGCCGTACCCGGGCCGGTTCCAGATTTCGCGGTAGCCGCAGTGGTGATACCAAAAGAAAGCCGGAGGCGTGAAGATCCCCATCAACTTCGTCATCTCACGCTCGGCGTTGTACGTGACGATCTCATCGGTCAGGGTGGGGTCTGCCTCGAGCATCGATTGCATCATGGCATCCCGCATGGAGCGCGAGGCGAGGGTCGTTTCGGGACCCGCCTCTGTCTTCAGGAGCACAGTAAACAACCCGTCGTTGAGGCCGACTGCCCAGCTACGAGCGCCGGTGCCGTGCTTGCCCCAGTTGCCAGTGAGCCCCAAGATGAGCATCATGGCGCGTTCCATCAGATCGCCGTGATAGTACTTGCCGGCGTTCCAACCCATCAGGATGCGTGTGCGCTTGGCTGCAATCTTGCGCGCAGTCTTGCGAATCGTGTCCGGATGCACCCCGCAGATAGTGGCTGCCTGCTCCGGACGGTACTGCGCGTCGAGCAGCGTGCGCAACATGACGAAGGCCGGCTGCACCTCGATCCGCGTTCCGTCTCGCAGGGTGACGGTGACGCAACCGGCCAGCGCCGGATCGATCGCGCCGCAGTCCAACGTGCGCCGCGGGGCAGGCACCACGTGCTGCGTCTTCACATCGAGCCAATAGAACTGCTCATCACTGCCGCCATCCTGCAGATCCGACGCGCGCAGAAACCGACGCGTGTCACGGCGGACCAGCAGCGGGAGATCCGTCTGGGTCTTCACGAAGCCTACGTCCGCCAGGCCTTCTTCGATCACCACCTGCGACATGGCGTTGGCGAACGCAGCGTCGGTGCCGATTGCGATGGGGATGTGGGAGTCGGCGTGCACCGCAGAAGGGTTGAAGTCTGGTGCGATGGTGACAACGTCGCTGCCGTTGTACCGTGCCTCCTGGATGAAGTGGTACCACGTGATGTTCGTGTATACCGGATTGGCGTGCCAGATGAGCACCAGCTCGGTCTTGAAGAAGTCATCCGCGCCAGGCGAGGGGTCGAACTTCCCGAACGTGGTGTAGATTCCAGGGCTGAAGTCGTTGATCTCCGCCTGCAGGTCGGTGACCTGGAAGCCGAGCTGCGCCGAGAAGTTGCTCCACAGGATCTGCTGTGTGCCGCCTTCGCCGGGGGTGCCAATGTGGTACAGGGCATGTGGGCCCTGGTCCTGCACCGCATCCAAGATGGCGTCGGCGATGTCATGCAGGGCGGTGTCCCAGGACACGCGCTCCCATTTGCCCTTGCCGCGCTCACCGACACGCTTCATCGGGTAGAGGACGCGCTCCTCATTGTAATGCTGTTGGCTCCACGACGCTCCTTTCTGGCAGCCCATGGGGTTCATGTCCGGAACCCCCGGCTCGATCGTGGGAAAGACCGCGGCTTGTTCCTCGCGGACGATTTTGCCGTCACGGCTGTACACGCGCCACGGGCAGCCGCCGGGATAGCAGTCCACGGCGTGGCATCCCCAGGTGACCTTGTCCCACTTCCAAGCATTGCGATACGTATCCTCGGCGGCGCGGTGCTCTGTGTGCGTGTCCTTCATGGCATGCTCCTCGTGTGACTCGGCTGCCTTCCGATCGAGATGCGCGTTCACCAGGTGATGCTCGCGGGGTCACGGTCGAAGGGGCCGAGCAGTTCCGTCCAGTGAAACGCGATCAACGTGTCCATCAGCTCCGACGGCTGGCCCCGCTTGCGCTTCGCCGTTTCGTCTTCGAGCGTGCGGAGCGCCGGCCCGACGCCGGGGCCGAACAACGACTCGAGGTATGAAAGCGGAATCCGTCGCTGTGATTCATCGATGGTGCCGTCCGGTTTGATGACGAATGCCGAGAGTGGCGGCACGTAGAATACGTTGGGTTCCGTGTTCCATTCGGGATGCAGTGGCAGGGCGACTTTGTAGCGCTCAACGAGTACGTGGACCGCGCCCGCCGTATCATCACGAAAGCCCACGAACACCGCCCGGCCCGGGCATTGACGCACGCACGCTGGCGCGACGCCTTGCTCCAGACGCGGAAAGCACCCAATGCAGTGCTCGCTCACGTTGCGCACTGCGTCGAAATAGATCTTCTTGTACGGGCAGGCCTGCGCGCACTGCTGCGTCGCTTTGCAACGGTTCGTGTCGCGCAAGATCACACCGAGGTCGTCGCGCCTGTACATCGCGTCATTCGGGCACGCCTCGACGCAGCTCGGCTTGGAGCAGAAGTTGCAGATTCGCGGCAGGTAGAAGTAGTACGCGTTTGGATACTCGCCGGCGCCTTCGTCCTCGTCCCAGTTCATTGCCCAGCTCGGCTCACCGTTTTTCGGCCGGAACCGTACGGCCTCCCCGTTGCCCGAGTGGTGGACCTGCGACCAATTGAACTCAGCAGTGCCGCCGAACTCCTCCGGCGCCGGCAACTGCCCTAAGACCAAGGTGCCGTTGGCGTCGTAGCCGCCGCCCATCTTTTCGTAGTCGCGCGGCGTGCCGCGCCCGGGCTGCGTGTTCACCGAGCACCACCACATGTTTCGCTTGCCCTCTTCCGTAGTCCACAGGACTTTGCAGGCCACCGAGCATGTCTGGCAGCCGATGCATTTGTTGAGGTCGAAGACCATTGCGATCTGTCTGCCCATGGGCTCTCCTTCCTTCCTTGCGGTCCCACGCCGGAACCGGGGCGCTCCGCGTCCAGCCTTCCTACCGTTCGGTAGGGAGGCTGGCTATGCGAATAGTCAGAACTAGATGTGACAGAGGTCAGTTAATCTAAGAGGTGGGGGCAGAGACGAGAGGCGAGGCACCAAAGCTCAGGGACGAGGGACCAAAGACCGCGACACTCAGGACCGGCCGATGCCGCGCTGGGCCAGGAGATCGTCGTAGCGGGCGAGAATCTTGTGCACGTACCGCGTCCGCCTGGCCTGCTGGCGCGGCATGCGTGCCACCTTCGTTGGACCCAGGTTGTAGGCCGCCACTGCGATGTACGGATCCGCAAATCGTTTCTCCAGTTGATGCAGGTACCAGAGCCCGAGCTGCACGTTGGAGATCGGATGGGCCAATGTCTCGACACCTTGCCACGCTACGCCCGCTTCTTCCGCAACTGCCCGCGCCGTTGACGGCTTCACTTGAATCAGGCCGACCGCGCCGCGCCGGCCGCGGGCGGTCGGCAGGCAGGCGCTCTCGACCTCGACCATGGCGAGGATGAACAGCGGGTCGTATCCGTAGCGTTGGCTCTCGTGATGAATCACGCCGGCAATGCGCCAGCGCTGGCTTTCCGGGAGCGAAGCCCGGCAGCGCGAGAGGGCGTCGAACAGCGTGCCTACCTGATTCGGCGGGTTCGGTGCTTGGGCCTGCAATGGAGGAGACGCCAATCCGATTGGGACGGGGAGGAGGCAGGCTGCCAACAGCGTTGCCAGGAAGACGGAGCGGCTGCCAAACATGCCTGCTCGACGCCTTTGCTCTGTGCCGGACAACCCACGGGCGAGCAGGCGGGAGCAGCGATACTGGAGGGCGCCTTTCGTCGTACGTCCGTTCATGATGCTTCCTCTTGGCATTCCTGGTCGGCAGGCAGTTGCAAATAACTAGCCACCTCCTCCCTGCTCAGCAAGGCCAAGTTCAAGCTCGGTGCGTCGTTCTCTGTTGTGCGAATGTTTTTCGGGTGGGTGATTCGCATGCTCGTGATGGCGAACGCAGGCTGGAATTCATACCAGAAATCAGCTACGTACTGTGTGCACCGCAAGTGTTCCGTAATGTGCACGGCCACTGTTCCGCTCCCATCGGGATCCCAGATCAAAGAAAATTACCGGCTCGCGGGCACCGCTGGCTTTCCGCCCCGAGCGTGGTAACGTCGGCGCTATGTCGCTGTTAGGGATTTTGGGGCTTGCCCGATCGGACTCTGCACCGGCTGGGCGCAATCCGTTGGCGGATGCCATTCGCGACCGGCTGAAGCGTCTGCCGCTCAGACGGGCTGAGTTCGTCGCGGCGTTCGCCGGCCTGTTGATGCGCGTAGCGTACGCAGACCTCGAGATTTCCCCTGCCGAGCGTGCAGCGCTGCCACGGCTGATCGCCGACCACGCCGGCCTCTCGCCGGATGAATCCGCTACGGTTGCCGAGATCGTCACGCGGCAAGCGACCGGGTTCGCAGGCATCGAGTACGCGTTGCTGACACGCGCTTTCAACGAGGTAGCCACGGAGCAGGAGAAGGAGCAGCTGATCGATTGTCTGTACGCGATCGCCACCGCGGGAAGCACTGTGTCGGTCGTCGAAGATGACGAAATCCGCGCCGTCGCGCGGGCGCTGATGCTCTCGCACCAGCAGTTCATCGCCATCCGGCATCGTTACAAGGAGCAACTCGAAATCATCCAAGCCGCACGCCAGCTGCGGCGGTGAGCCACCGCGCGCAGCTGGCCCCGCCGTATGGCCTGCAGAAGAGCACGCAAATCGCTGACGAAGGTCAGCGCAGCAGTCTGCCCTACCTGATAATCAGGTTTTTACACTGAGGTGTTGCCTGACACCTCGGATTGTTGAGCTGTTTTCGGGCACGGCGTGACGCGAAGACGGGCCGCGGAAGGGGCACTTGTGACGGGCAACCTTACGATCACATCCAACAGAGCGCGTAGTGCGTTGGTCGGCCGGCAGCGGGAAATGGCTGAGTTGCAGGGCGGCCTCGAAGCCGCCGTTTCCGGATGCGGCCGACTATTCCTGATTGTGGGGGAGCCCGGTATCGGCAAGACTCGGCTCGCTGAGGAGCTCGAAGCCGTCGCAACTCGAAAGGGAACGGTCGTGCGCTGGGGTCGCTGCTGGGAAAACGGTGGTGCGCCGGCGTACTGGCCCTGGACCCAAATCATGCGGTCGCATGTCCGCGGTACCTGTCCCGAGGTGCTGGCGGCCCAGATGGGTGCTGGCGCGGTTCACGTTGCGGAGATCCTTCCCGAGCTGCGCGAACGTGTGGCCGGCATCGCGCCTTCGAGCGCCAGTGCTTCGCTGGAACCAGAACGGGCGCGCTTTGAGCTGTTCGATGCCACCGCGAACTTCCTGAAAAGCGCGGCGAGGCAGCGGCCTCTGGTACTTCTACTCGACGACCTGCACGCAGCGGATGCGTCGTCGCTGCTATTCCTCCAATTCCTGGCGCGTGACCTGCGCGACGGTCATATCCTCGTCATTGGCACTTACCGCGAGGTCGAGGCGAGACGGGCGCCCACGGTGGCTCACATCCTCGGCGGACTCGCCCGAGAGGCGCGGTGTTTACCGCTGGGCGGCCTGGACGAAGGTGACGTCAGGCGCCTCATCGAAACGGTTGCCGGTCTGTCACCCGCGCAGCACCTCGTTGCCAGAATCCATCGCACAACCGAGGGCAACCCGTTTTTCGTCGACGAGGTCGTACGCCTCTTGATAGCGGAGGGTCGCCTGCAAGACGGGCAGCTGCGGGGCTCTGAGAAGATTGGAATTCCTGAAGGCGTGCGCAGGACGATCCGGCGTCGCCTGGAGCCCTTGTCCGATGCGTGCAAGCGCATCCTCCGCGTCGCGTCGGTCGCCGGTCGGGAGTTTGATCTCGTTCGCATGGAGCGTGCGTGCGGCGTCTGCGCGCGGCGACTGTTACAGCTGCTCGCCGAGGCGCTCGAGGCGGGAATCCTTACCGAGGTGTCCGCGACGCTCGGGAGGTTCAGTTTCTCCCACGGGCTCGTTCAGGAGACCCTGTTCCACGAGCTTCCTCTGTTGGAGCGCCTCGATCTGCACCGGCGGATCGGGGAGGTCATTGAAGAAGTCTATCACGCCGACCTGGACCGCCATCTGACGGCGCTGGCGCACCACTACCTGCAGGGGGCCCAGGCTGGAACCGCGGGAAAAGCGATCGAGTACAGTGTGCGCGCCGGCGCACGAGCCACTGCCATGCTTGCTTACGAAGAGGCGATCGCGCACTACCGTGCCGCGCTGCAGGCCCTACGGCTGGGGGAGCGCGACGAACCCAGACACTGCGAGCTGCTGCTGAGCCTGGCTGCCGCGTACGGCCGGGCCGGCCAGCCGGCACAGGCGCGGCAGGCTTTTCTGGAGGCTGCTGACCGTGCCCGGCAACTGCGGGCGCCGGAGCAGTTGGCCCGGGCCGCCCTGGGCTTTGCGGGAAAGTACACCTTCGGCGTCGTGGACGAGCAGGGGGTCCGCGTGCTCGAGGAGGCGCGTGCGGCCTTGGGTGAAGGCGACAGCGCGCTTGGGGCAAGAGTTTTGGCCCGGCTGAGTGAAGAGCTCTACTTTTGCGCGCAAGCGCAGGAAACGAGAGCCACGCTCAGCCAGCAGGCGATCGATATGGCTCGTCGGGTCGGTGACCGCGCCACCCTGGCGCACGCGCTCCGCGCACGACACTACTGCCTCTTGGGCCCGGAGCATACCGCAGAGCGGCTGGCGGTGCTGGGGGAGATTCTGCAAGTTGCTGGCGAGGCGGCGGACTGGGACACGGTGCTCGACTGCCATGACTGGCGCATCTACGTCTTTCTCGAGTTGGGAGACCTGGCCGCAGTCGACCGCGAAATCTGTGCATTGGGACGGCTCGCCAAAAAGCTGCGGCAGCCCTCGTGCCGATGGTACGAGCCACTGTTCCGCGCGATGCGAGCATTGCTCGAAGGCCGATTCGAGCAGGCTGAGCAGTTCATCTACCAAGCGCTCACCATTGGTCAGCAGGTGGAACATCCCGATGCAGTGCCAGCATTTGGCGTGCAGTTGAGCACGCTGCGCCGAGAGCAAGGGCGTCTCGGCGAGGTGGTGGACGCCGTCCAGGGTTTCGTCGAAACGTATCCGAAGCTCCCAGCCTGGCGAGCAGCATTGGCGTTGATATTGAGCGACCTCCATCGCGAGACGGAAGCACGCCGCGAGTTCGAGGTTTTGGCTGCCAACGACTTTGTAGACATTCCCCGCGACGCAAACTGGCTGAACACCGTTGCCTTTCTTGCCGTGGCATGCGCGTACGTTGGTGACGCGCGCCGCGCCGCGGTCCTCTACGGGCTGCTACTGCCTTACGCCGGACGCTACTTGCCGGTCGGGGCGGGCGTGACCTGCTACGGCTCGGTCTCACATTATCTCGGACTGCTGGCCATGACGATGAAGCGTCGGGGAGCGGCGGCCCGGCACTTCCAGGCCGCCTTGGACATGAACCGGCGAATCAGGGCGAGCCCCTGCGTGGCGCGCACGCTACATGCCTACGGCCGGATGCTCTTGTCACCCGGGTCGGCGCGCCCGAGCGTGGTGCCCTGGACCCGGAAGGCGGGGGCGCGGCGGCGACCCGGCTTGGTGCGCCGGCACGATAAGGCGATGGCGCTCCTGCGCGAGGCGGTCGACACGGCTAGCGCCCTGGGGATGCAGGGTCTCGCCGACGAAGCGGTCGGACTGATGAGGTACCAGTGGCCGGAGAAAGGTGGCGAAGAAGCGCACGTACAGTTGAAGGTGGCAGGCGGGGGCAACGAGCCTGAGCACCGGGCCATTGCTGGCCGGCAGCAGGCTGGTACGCGACTCGGCCCGAGCGAGACGGAGGCGACAGCGCCGCGCATGATGCATTCAGGCGCCAAAAGAGCCGCCCGGATCGTCAGCCTCTCCACGCAACGAACTCGTCTGGCTCGTCGTGGTCGGCGGCCAGCCGCGTCCGAGCCCCCCGAGTCGCTTGGAAGCCAGAGCATCTTCCGCAGGGACGGCGAGTTTTGGACCACCGTCCATCAGGGTCGCGTCGTTCACCTCAAGGACGGCAAAGGACCGCGCTACATCGCCCAGCTGCTCCGTTATCCGAACCGGGAGTTCCATGTCATCGATCTGGTCCATGCGGAACCTGTGCAAGTGGATGGTACCAGCCTGCTGGCGATGCGCGAGGCCAGTGGGGGGGCGCACTGCTTCAGATTCGGCGACGCCGGTCCGATGCTCGACCCCACAGCCAAGGCCGCCTACAGACGCCGCCTGGAAGGCCTGTCCGATGCACTCGAGGACGCGAAGGCCTGCAACGATCCGGGGCGGATCGCCCCGGTGGAGGAAGAAATCCATTTCATCACCGAGGAGCTTGCGCGCGCCGCCGGCCTAGGGAGGCGAGATCGGAGAGCTGCTTCACAGGTGGAACGTGCCCGCGTAAACGTCACCAAGCTCGTCAAGCTCTGCATCAAGAAGATCTCCGGCAGTAACCCGGCGCTGGGACGCTACTTCACCAATACGATCAAGACGGGAACGTTCTGTTCGTATAGCCCCGACCCCAGTCAGCCGATCTCTTGGGAGCTCTGAGGCTCGGACCCGGTTCTCGGTCCGTTCGGCCTGAGATCGGGCGCCAGGGTTCGCGTTTTCTGAATTTTTTCTGCAACTGTTCCCTAGAAAGGAACAGTGTGCCGCCATCTTTCACGCCCCTTCTTTGAGAAAGGACTGTCGACCGGCAGACCCTCGAAAGGAGCCCACGGATGGACGCCAGAAACGTATGCAGATGCACGGTTGCTGTTGCGCTCGTTGGCGCCGTCGCCAGTGTCGGAAGTAGGGTCCAGGCGCTTGACACCGCGTTTACTTATCAAGGCGACCTTCAAGAGAGCGGGAGCCCGGCAGATGGCACCTGTGACTTCGAGTTCCGGCTCTTTGACGCCCTGACCAACGGCACGCAGATCGGCTCGACACAACAGGATAATAACCAGAGTGTCACTGACGGCCTGTTCACCGTGCAGTTGGACTTTGGCGGCACCGCCTTCGACGGCGCCGACCGCTGGCTGCAGATTGCCGTGCGCTGCCCCGTTGGGAGCGGGGGCTTCACCACGCTGAGCCCTCGCCAGAAGCTGACGGCGACACCCTATGCGCTCCACGCTGCCGCAGCCGGGAGCGCGGCCTGGAGCGGCTTGACGGGTGTGCCAGCCGGTTTCGCCGATAGCGTCGACGACGATACGACTTATAGCGCCGGGAGCGGCCTGACCCTCAGTGGCAACCAGTTCAGTGTGAACACCAGCACGGTGCAGCACCGCGTCAGCGGCACGTGTCCGGCCGGCAGCAGCATCCGAGCCATCGCCCAGGACGGAGTAGTGGCCTGCGAGTCTGATGACAACAGTGGCGGTGACATCACCGCGGTGAATGCCGGCACCGGTCTGAATGGCGGCGGGAGCGGTGGAGATGTTGCCCTCGGTGTGAACTTTGGTGGTCGCGGTGTTGCCGGCACGGTCGCCCACAGTGACCACGATCACTACGGCGACACGTGGTTCGGCACCGGCCAGACGGCGCTAAGCCTCGCAAGCGACTTATCCGGCTTGTACGCCATCGCCAAGAACAATGCCTCCATCATTCCCCTACCCGAGCCGGCAGGCGTGTGGGGAGACAGTCAGACCGGTATCGGTGTCGCTGGCACCAGCGATACCGAGGACGGCGTGTTGGGGGTGCGCGGGGGCTCGGCG
>JBHHYR010000044.1:0-22210 GCA_046757585.1 Binatia bacterium
TGCGCCCCAGCGCAACGCGCACACCTACGCACACGGCAACGTTGACCCCAACGGCGACCTACACGGCTACCGCCACACGGACTGCAACCCATACCGCACCCCCCACAGCCACCGCCACGGCTACGCGCACGCCGACGGCCACCCGCACCCTCACACACACCCTGCGCCCCAGCGCAACGCGCACACCTACGCACACGGCAACGTTGACCCCAACGGCCACCTACACGGCTACCGCCACACGGACCGCAACTCCTATGGCGCCCCCCACAGCCACCGCCACGGCTACCCGCACCCCGACGCTAGGTCCAAGCTCGACACCGGCGCCTGTGGCAACGCGGACGCCAACCCCGAGCGCCAGCAACACTGCGACTCCGACACCAGCACCCACGGGCGGTGCGCCGGAGGGATCAGACCTTGGCAAGCCGCTAGTGATCACCAGCCAGATTGCCGGCAGCGAGAATGTGACCGTTTATTACTTGGGTGGGCCGCAAGTGCTCGACCATGCACCCCGCCGGATCATCGCCGCGCCACAGCGCCGGCTACGCCGCGTGACCTTCGGGGAGGAAGCGGGTTCGGGCAGCACGCCAGTAGCAGCGATGGGTGACGTCGATGCGGATGGCCAACCCGAGCTCATCGTGCCTCGAGCACGCGGGAAGCGTCTGCGGCGCCATGGTCTGATAGAAATCTTCCGGGTTAGTTCCAGCACGCCCCCGCAGCTGATGGCGCAGCTGCGGACGTTCGGTAAATCGCGAGTGTCGGGTGGACGTCACGTGGTCGTCGGAGACGTTGATCCCGCGCAGCCAGGTGATGAAATCGTCGTAGCGAACGGTAGGAGGCGTCGGGGATCCCCGCAGCTCCGTGTGTTCGGTGGGTTCGATACGGGTGTGCCGCGGCTCCTAGCGCGCTTCGGGACTCTCCGGTTGCCCGCGCCACCGCGGGGCCCGCTCACGCTCGCGCTGGGCAACGTACTCGCGGATGCGGCTTATCCCGGGCAGCAGATTGTAATTGGGGACGCACAGGGTGGAATTTGGGTATACAGCATGCGGCAAGGGCGCCTCATCCGGACACGGCACGTGGTGGTATTCTCCGAGGCGCCACGCACTTCCGCCCGCCGCCTGGCCGTTGGTGATCTCCTCCCGGACAATGCGGGAGATGAGATCGTGGTCGGGGACGACGGGAGCCGTGGGGATGGGCTGATACGGGTAGTCGACGCGCGTCACTCAGCGCTGTTGTTCGAGTTCGAGGCCTTCGAGCGAGGCCAGGCCAGCGCTGGGGTGGAACTTTGGGTGGGGGATGTCATTTCCTCGCTGCGAGGAGCCGAGCTCATCGTGGGCGAAGGGCGTGCGGGTGGGGTCCTGCGTGTCTTCACCCTTTCGCAACACGTCCCAACTCATCTTTTTGATATGCCCGATCCGCTTGGCCGCGCAACCAGCTTGCATCAGCATCTGGCCATCGGTGATTTGCTGCCTGAGATGCCCGGCAACGAAGTCGCTGTGGCCCAAGCTGATGCGTACTTCCCCGTGCAAGTCTTTCATCTTGACAAGGACGGCGCCACGCTCGCTGACGAGGTTGACGCAACGAGCAACTCAACAGCCCTGATGGGAGCGACTGTCGGAACCGTCACGATCGGTCCGTGAACGCTGTAACCGACATTCGCGGCTCAGCCGCGCCGGCTCGCTGGGGCTGCAAGTCGTACAGGTAGTACGTGTCGTGGCATGAAGCGATGCGCTCGTAGAGCGCATCCACTTGCCTCTGCAGGTCATCACGTTTGAGTTCGTCGCGCCGTACTATCCAATACCGACCCCCGCGACGGGCAATCCCGTCGAGCGTACCGGTGCTCAGTTCCTGCGCTCCGTAGCTGAATCCTTTGCGATCCATCCAGGCGAACAGCATCGGTTCGTTGTGCGCCACCGGCCTTCCGTATTCATCAAACATGGTGCCGCCGTTGGCCACGATTGCCGCCGTGCGAGGCACGTACTGCACGAACTGCAGTGCACAACTGCGCATCAGCCGCAAATAGCTGTTCGAGTCCCTGCGGCGGATGAGCACCACCGTCCCGCCCAAGAGGGCCACCATCGTCGCGGCAGCCAGCAGGGAGCCCAGCTGCTGTTGCCGCCGCGCAAACCACCCTCCAGCGGCGGGAATTGCCCGGCCACGGCCGAATGCGACAACTCCGGCACCCATCAAGAGGCACACCGGTGGCACAGAGGCGCCGTGGTAATAGAATGACCACCTATCCGCCGAGGTTCCCGCGGTCACGAAGTAGAAGAGCCAGAGCGCGCCGTACCACACGAGTGCGCGCTCGACGGAACTGTCCCGGCTCCGTATGGCGGCGAACGCCAGCAACCACCCCGCAGGCGTGAGCACGCCGAGCGTTTCCCATTTCAGGAGCCCCAGCAGAAATCTCGGAGGCACCAGCATTGCCCAGGAGAGAAAATGACTCTCATTCGAGACTCCCAGCGAGTTGCCGTATATGTGCCAGAACCTTGCGGCCCAGAGGTACCAGGCAAGCGGCGGTAGGAGTGCCAGGGCGGCTGCGGCGTGGACCCTGGGACCCGTGAACGCCCTGACGCCGCGCTTGCGCAAGACGACGTAGGCCAGGACCAACCCCAGGAAGGCGGCCGTGGACTTCAGCAGTATGGCGGCTCCAGTCGCAGCAGCGGCAGCGAGCAGCAATGCAGGCGTCGGCGTCTCGTCCCAGCGCCAAATCAGAGTGATGGCAACCAGAGAGAGCAACAACATCGCGGATTCCGGTTGCATGGCGCTGCCCAAATAAATGAGCAGCGGGTTCAGAGCGAATGCCGCTGCAGCGAACACGGCACCGGTCGGCGGCAACGCCCGGCGGCACAGCCGGACGAACACAAGCAGACTCAGAATGCTGAACAGCGAGCAGAGCACACGAATGAGAACCTCGCGATAGCCTACAAGCCGATAGAGCAAGGCGGCGAGCCAGGGGATCAGCGGAAATTCCATTTCCGCGTACCCCGGAGTGTCCCCTCGCCAGTCGATCTGGGGGTAGAGAATGTTCAGGCCATCGCGGTAGAAGTTGCGAGCGATCTGCGTGTAATCCGCTTCGTGCCACAAAGCCAGCGAGCGATCGTCCAGCGGCCGGTCCACGTACAGCGCGCGACCGCCGATCCCGACCAGCACAACGAGCAGGAGCACCACGGCGTGCACGCGGCTCCCACTGCCGCCCTCTGTGTCAGCGTGCAACGACAAGTCGCCCCGGTGCGCCCGCGGCGCTGAGCCCTGCTGTGGGGGGTTGCGGTTGACCGTTACGGCGAACCGGCACTAAGGTCGCTCTGTGTCGAGCGACAGAGTTCCGCCTGTGGTAGTCGCGTTTTTCGCCGCCGATTGCGCCACTGTGTCCGCCTATCTGGTCGATTGGTGGGTTGGAGGTCTGACCTGGAACCATGGTCTCCGGTGGAAGCTGGCCACACTTTTCGACTTGCACGGACCAGGCACCCTGGTGGTTTGGTACTCTTCGGTGCAACTGTTTTCCATTGCCTTTCTCTTGGCGATCTTCGCGTACCTCAAGCTTGATGGAAGTGTCAAAGCCTCCTGGCTACTGCCGTTCCTACCGCTCCTGTTCCTGGTGCTGTCATTCGAGCAGATCGCTGCGCTGCATGAATGGCTCGGCTACAAGCGTGGAGCGTTGTGGGCGGCGATTGCCACCTCCCGCGACTTACCGTACTTGCGGGATGCCTTGCTGTGGCTCGCCGTGGCCGTGGGAGCGGTAGCGCTCGGGGTGGCATACTCCCTCAAGAGGTACTTGAGCGGGCGAGCAGCCGGCGGCGCCAAATGTCTGCTTGGAGCGCTCGTCTGCTTTGGCTCCGCCGGCGGAATCGGTGCGCTTGCCGGTCTGCTGCCAGGACATACGACGGCCCGTGTTCTCTTGCTGGCCCTGCAGGTACTGGGAGAGTTAGTCGGGGTCACCATCATCTTATGGGCCACCCATGACCTCCTCGTTGCACACAACATTGTGCTGACCGCCGAGCCTTCCCGGCACGACGCTCGCCGAGGCCGGCGCTAAGTACTGGCGTTCGGAATTACGGTGACATGCGGATTGCCCCCTCCTTGCCAAGCTGGTCATGTCCCCCCATTTCGCGGCTCTGGACACTGCGGAGCGAACTTCCCCCCTTTGACAAAGCTGCTCATGTCCCACATTTCGTGGCTCTGGACACCCCAGAGCGAAGTTCCCCCCTTTGAAAAAGGGGGGGCAGGGGGGATTTTCTCCCGCCACAGCGGTTCATCGCTCGCTGCGCGACGGTTACCGGCTAGGAACGGAGCGAAGCAAATCCCCCTCAATCCCCCTTTTTCAAAGGGGGAAGCTCAGCCGCTGAAACGGCGGTGTTCAGAAGGCCCAGATGTGGGTAAAGATCAGCTTCGAAAGGAAGGGAAACCTCGCGGAATCCGTCATCGTATTTGTGAAGAGCGGTGCCGAGCCGAACCCGCCCGGGGGCGTTATCCTGCGTTTGCGAGGTGGTCGCCCAGCCGGAGCGCGAGGGCCGAAAGCGTCAGCGTCGGATTCGCCGCCCCACCTGTCACGAAACAGCCCGTCGTGAGCAGGTACAGATTGGGAACGTCGTGGGTGCGAAGATTCGCATCGACGACGCTCGTGGTTGGGTTTCTACCCATCCGCGTCGTTCCCATGTGGTGTCCAGGCCACCATTGACGCGGCGGGAACACTTCGGTGGCGCCGCACGCCTCCAGAATGTCCGATTGCACCTTCGCCGCCCGTTGCAGCGCGCGATGTGTGTAGTCATCGAACCGGTACGTGACGAGCGGGATTGGGAGGCCAAAATAGTCCGTCCACAGCGGATCGAGCCCCACGGTGTTGCGCTCGTCTGGGAGTTGGTCTACGCCCGCGCTCACACTCAGATAATGCCCGAATTCCTTCTGAACCTCGCGCGCGAGTTCGTCACCCCACAAGTTGCTGCGGGCCGCGATCTCCGCCGGAGTGCCGCCTCCGAAATTGTTGATGTTCATGAGAAAAGCGCCTAGCTCGTCCCGGGCGTGCGTCGCGTAGAACTGAAAGGACTCGCTGCTCTCGAATCCGACCCGGTAGGGGTAGACGTTCTCCTCGATCCGACCCGTGACCTGGACGATCGGGTGGTTCATCAGGTGCTTCCCCACCAAGCCGCTGCGATTGGCGAGACCAGCCGGGAACTGTTTGTTGGTCGAGAGCAGGAGGAGGCGCGGCGTCTCAATCCCGCCGCATGCCACCACGAACACATCCGCTTCATGGGCATGCTCCACACGATCCAGTCCCGCGTAGATCGCCCGCTTGGCTCTGCCGCGCTCGTCGACTTCGATGCGCAGGGTTGTTGCCCCGGTCGTGATACGCACCCTCCCCGTCTGTTCGGCCGGCGCGGCGTGCGTCACGTCAAACGTCGCCTTGGCACCGCTGGGACAGACCTCGCAGTATGCACACGCGAGGCACTGGCTCCGGTTTCCATAGGGAACGGAATTCCGGGCCTGCGGCGTGTGATGAAACTCTATACCGAGCCGGTCCGTGGTCCGTTTTACGAACTTGTCCGCGTAACTGAACGGAATTGGAGGCATCGGATACGCGCCGCTGCGGTACTCCGCGAACGGATTGTCCGCAGCACCTGCCACCCCGATCTCGGCCTCCGCCTGCCCATAGTAGGGCTCGAGCTCCTCGTACCCGATCGGCCAGTCCTCGGCGAGCCCGAACGCCGACCGCATCTTGAAGTCCGCTTTCAGCATCCGCGGGCAGTTTCCGAGCCAGAGCAGCGTAGTACCTCCAAGCGCCCGCACCCGCTCGAAGTCGAGCGGCAAGCTCATCTGGCCGTTGTTCCGGAACATTTCCAGGCGCTCCTCGCTCAGGCGATAGGGGTTCACCCCGGTCTTCCCGTTCATCACTTCCAGAAACCGCGCTTCCTTGTCGCGGGCGCTGAGGCGCGGACCGGACTCGAGCATCGTGACGGAGATCCCTCGGCGAGCAAGGCGCAGGGCCAGCACCGATCCTGCAGCACCGCCCCCGATCACGCACACGCTGCTCACCGGGCAGCTCCTAGCTCAAACGCCGGCCGGCGGGCGCGGGAGGAAACTGGTAGTCGATCAGGTTGCTGCACTCCCCCGGCCGCCGGGCGTAACCGACGACCTGCCAGCCGAAGGAGCTCGTGTAGAACCTTGCGATCAGAGGCGTCGCGACACTGTGCCAGAGGTGGCGAACCCTGCGACCGCCTGCGGTGAGATGATAGCGGGGAATTGAGAGAAGCGTTCTCGTCGTGTACGGCTTGAGGAGATCGTTGGCGAGCTGGCGGCGATCCGGCATGGCCAACTTGACAAACGGAAGCTTGTAGCCGGTGAAGCTGCGGCGATCGAGGAACGCCACCGCCTCCTGGAATTCGGCCGCCGTGGCTGGTTCGGTTGCGCGCTCCTCGAGCGTGCGTCGGATGAGCGTATCGGCAGCGGAGCCGCTCGCGGCGAACCCCGAAGGAATGAGTACCTGTCCGAATGCCGCCAAGGTATCAAGCTGGGGTTCGGACAGTCGTCCTGTACCCCTGCCTGCGTTGTGCTCGGTCGCCGCAGCCCTTTGCAACAGCAGGCGAGCGGGGCCGCGGACCACGACGGCAACCAGCGCCGTCCCTGCTCCCCCGCCAAGGAACAGGAGGGCGTTCCGGCGGGAGATCTTGCCCCAGCGTCCCGCGGTCTGTCGTTCTTCCGGCGCGCCCGTGCCGGCCGGTTTTCCACCCGTTCCATCCGTCATCGCAGTCAGAATTCCGCGCCTTCGTCAGCGATCACCGTGGCCCGCCCCCTTGGCATTTCGCTTTCGACTCCGCCGACGCGAAGCGCGAAGCCGCTGAGCCGCCAGGCCGAAGGCCAGCCCTGTCAGCACGATCACCGTGGCCGTGACGGTCCTGTGCCGGGCAACGAGGCCGGCCGCCCTGGTCGCCACACCCCAGGTCTCGTACAGAGGCATGGAGAGGGCGATAAAGCGTGGCGTGTAGGGATCCTTCCAAGGATGGGGTCGCGATTCGCCGAGCAGGAACTCGCGAGCCATCTGCAGATGCCACTCCGCGTGCGCCCGGCCTCTGCGGAGCGCCGCGACCTTCGGTTGCAGGGAGTCGAGGAGGCGCGCCTGCCCGGCTCGTCCGATTCCGCGGCCGTCCGCGAGTCGCTGAAGAACAGAATCGACGGCCGCTGAGAGTTCCCGTGCTCCAGACCCAGCGCTGCGTTTGAGCGCACGCAGGTGGTTGGTGGCGGGTGGCAGCGGTGACGTCAACCGTTTGACTACGAACTCCACAACTCGTTCACCCTGGCCGGATACGCGGACGTGGGCGTTGGGAGCGCCGCGTGTACGTACCAAGTGGCCCTGCGCATCCACATCGACGGCCATGGGCTCAAACTGACCTATGCGTTCCCGGTCGATCAAGAAGGCGACGGGATAGGGATCATACAGGATAGGAACAAAGGGCGACTCCGGGTCCCATCCCGCTTGCCACAGGCGGTAGAGATCCTGCAGCGCCCACGTCGCGGGCGTCTGGGCCGCCCACAGGCGCTGCCGATAGTCGTACGACACGTACGCCTTAGCCTTGCCCTCTCCTCCAAACTGATAGACCGTGACGCCGCTGCGAAAGACGAGCCGCGCCGCGCCCACATCGGAGTACACGTTGTATTCAGCCGTGTCGAAATCGCCACCGCTGAAGAGGACCTGGCGGATCGCACGGCGAAACGACAGACCCATCCCGCGCTCGTCTGCGACCTGCAACGCCCGACCGAGGGTGGACAGAGGGCCCGTCACGATCACGCTCACCTCTGAGGGAAACTGTGCCAGCCGGGCCAAATAGAAGTCTACCCCGCTCTCGGCGGGCCTCTGGTACTCGAAATGCCGCGCCCACTTTTCCAGATGCGGCCACAATTGATGGAGCCGCTTGGGAAACTGCGACATGTAAGGGAAGGACGGTTCGGGCGAGATCGGGGGTTCGCCGACGTAGACGCCGACATCGTCGCGGCCCACGATCGTGAGCGCCTTGGCCACGGTGCGCGCTCTCCGCTCGCCATCCTTGCCCGTCACGACAACCCCCAGGAGCTGGAGCTCCGGACTCACCGCCGCAGTCATCACCGCGACGACGTCGTCGTAGTCCGAATCGCCATCCGTGTCGACAATAACCTTCTGGGCTGGCTCGCGCGCCTGCGCAGCGGAGAGCGCAACAGAGATCGCCGCGGCTATCAACAGCGACCTCATGCGTGCGTCCTCCGCTGGACTGGGGGAAGGACATCCAGCCGCCGGAGCTCTCGATCGAGCACCTTCGCGGCAAGTTCGTGTCCCTTCGCAGTCCAGTGCCGATCGAATTTGTAGTACAGTGACTCGGGATTCCTGCCAAGAAAATCCAGCAGCAGTTGTACAACTGGAATCGCCAGCTTGCCCCCGATGGTGTCCAACACCCGGTAGGGCTCGTCGAACTGGGTCTGGCCGTTGAGCCGTTCGACCGGAGGGATCACCAGGAGGACTGTTTGCGCACCGTGCGCGCGGCAGAACGTCACGATCTTTTCCAAGTACTTCTTGGAGAAGCGCCAATACGCCGAGCGTTTCCGTCGGCTCAGAACCGGATAGTTGACGACGCCGAGATCGTATCGAATGTCACCGCGGTGCTTGCGCACCAGCGCGAACTCGCGCGCGCGGCGCTGCGGATACCTCAGCCCGTCCAGCCGATGTTTCACGAGCGTCAGTGCCCGAGAGTGCCGCAGGGCGTCCTTCGCCAGTGGCCACCACGCGCCGCCGTGTGGTGCGGCGCTGCCAAGCGCGGAAGGAGACATCGTGTCACCATCTAGCGCGCGTTCGATGATCGACCAAGGCCAGTCGTGATCGTGAAACGAGGCCGCCTCGCCGGCCGGCGCGAAGCGGGCCTTGTGGGTGTAGAAGTAGTCTTCTCCGACATCGTTGCCGAGAAAGAAACCCACAATGACGAGATCCGGTTCCACGGAATCAAAAATCTCCCGCAGATAGAGGTATTCCAAGATCGGACTGTATCCGAATACGCCAGCGTTCAGGATTTCGATGTTCTGCGCTCGTGACGGTCGGTTCAAGCTGGCTTCGAGTCGGCTCACGATAGTCTCCCGCAGCCGCACGCCATGGCCTTCGATGAACGAGTCGCCGAGAAAGAGAATTCGGAAGGTCCCGGGCGCCTTACGTCGCGCGTGCGGCCGATCCCGCATGCCGAGCGCGTTGTTGGTCCACACGTAATCGAACTCATAGCTGGAATGCCGGTACCGCGCATTCGGGAGTAAGCAGTGATGGCGGGTAGCGCAGAACGCGTATATCGTTGCGGTGGGGGAAGGCTCATGGTGAACAGCGTCCCACGCTCGCAGGAATGCTTCGGCGGCCAGAAAGGCGACCGCAACGCCTAAGCTCACCGCCGACAGGCGAAAGAGCCAGGTCTTGCCGCGGCTTGGCAAGCTAGGGCACAAGGGAGATCGGCGTGTCGCGGTCGACTTGGATCTCCGCCGCCGAGCGGGCATAGTTCCAAACCCGCACCTCGTCAATGACGCCGATGAAGTACGCGTTCCAGAAGCTGATTCCACCGATGCGGAGCGGCCCATCGGAGACGTGGATGTTGTGCGCCCCCTGGTTGCACGTCCTACTCTTGGTTCCATCGACATAGACGATCTGCTGTCCGCTCTGTCTGTCGTAAGTAAGAGCCACGTGACTCCAGACGTTCAGAACCAAGTCTATGTTGCCCCGGCATGCGAACCAGGTGTTCGTGTCGTTGTCGAACAAGAGCCCTGCCGGCTTGTTCAGGCCGTCCCAGCCAGGACCGTACAGCGCCCAAGCGTTGTCATGGAAAGGAACGGTCATTTCTTTGGCCAGGATCAGTCGCAGGTTGCCGTCCAGAGTAGTGGGATACACCCACGCCTCGAGCGTGATCGCGGCGGGGAGCTGCAACGACGCTGCATGCGGTACGCTGACGTAGCTACCCGCCGTACCCGGGAACGACAGCGCAGCTGACCCGTACTTCGCGTTACCGCTCCAAGTGATCCCGCCGCCCAGGAGGCCATCATTCCCATTGCCGGACGAGTCTGCGACCGCTGTGCCGCTGGCTTCGTCAAAGGAGTAGGCGGCGATGAGCCCGGGGATCGGGGTGGGCGTATTGGCAGGCGGCACCGCCGCAGTCGCGGTCGGCGTCGCCGTGGGGGTGGCGGTGGGAGATGGTGTCGCGGTGAAGGTCGGGCTGGCGGTTGGGGAGTCAGTGGGAGTGGATGTTGGTGTTGGTGTCTGCGTCGGAGTCGGTGTGACCGTGGGTGTCGGCGTATCGGTCGGCGTGTTGGTTGCCGGCGGGGGCTGGGTGGGGCCGAAGACCCGCAGTTCGCCCACGGATATGAAGGCCGCACTGCCGTCCGGCACTCCGTGAATGCGAATCCCGTCGCCGGTGATCGGTGCGAAGTCGAAGGTATAGGTCTCGTAACTCCTGCCGTTGCTGACACCGGGGTACGGCGGTGCGATCGTCAAGCCGCCGACGCCCACCCACGTCCCATTCTGGCGAACTTGGACGGTGACTGTCGCAAACCACCCGCCATCGAAAAACTCCCTGCCTTCCTGAAACACCACGCGAGTGAACGTTTGGGGCATCGCATACGCGTAGCCAATCCAATCTTCGCTGGCGGTGTTGTTCCCGTCGTACGTGTCGTACTGCCGGCTCGAATCGCTGTTCCCGACCGGCGGCATATCTCCATCGCGGATGACTTCGGGATCAGGATTCCCGCTGCCGGTGGGAGCGGTCACCCGGGCAATGATCGTGCCGAACAGGGACAGGTCCCCATCGGGTGGAGGTGAGCCGGCGACCACCACGCCTCCGAAGACCTCCAGTTCCCCGACCGAGATGAAAGCTGCGCTGCCGCCGGGTGCTCCGAAGATCCGGATACCGTCACCAACGATGGGCGCGAAATCCAAGATGTAGGTTTCATAGGTGAGGCCGTTGCTGGCGCCCGGATACGGCGGTGCAACCGTCAATCCGCCTACGCCGACCCAGGTTCCATTCTGGCGAACCTGCACGGCGAGGGATGTCAACCACCCGCCGTCGAAGAACTCCTTGCCTTCCTGGAAGACCACCCGCGTGAACGTCTGCGGAATCGCGTACGTGTAGCCGACCCAGTCTGCGCTGGCGGCATTGTTTCCGTCGTAGGTGTCGTACTGCCGGCTCGATTCCGTATTGCCCGGGGGCGGCATGTCCCCGTCCCGGATGACCTCAATATTGTGATTACCGCCCCCGGTGGGGGAAGTGACCCGTGCAATGATCTGGCCGTTTTGTGTCAAATCGCAAGGCAGGTTGGCTTCAATTTGACAGTTCGACGAGCAGCAGTCACCGTCCAACAGGTTTCCGTCATCGCATTGCTCGGCAGGGTCGCGGAGGCCGTTCCCGCACACCGCACCGGGAATCTCGGCAAACGTCGCGACGGAGGTAACGCTGCCGGTGGCGGTGATGTTGTGGTTCTGTGCGCCGCCGTCCGACCATGACACGAACTGGTAAGACAGTCCGCCCACGGCCTGTGGCGAGGGAGCGCCGATGGAGAAGGTCGACCCCGTGATAACCGTCCGTACGAAGGGAGTCGTTTCGGGGCTACCGCCCACCACCAGCGCGAGTCCCGGCGGCACGGACTGGAAGGTCAGGTCCGTCGTGTTCGGATACACGAGGACGCTTGCAGTGCCAGTGAGACCGCCTGAATCGGTGGCCGTGAGCTGGAATTCCAAGAATGACGGATATTCATGATCGGGGGCAGGAAACGAACCGCTGGCGACACCGGCAAAGCTCTGCAAGGGGTGGCTATGGCAGTCTGCTGGACAGTGGTGAATGATCACCGACCAGGAGAGAGCGGAAGGCGGCAGGAGCCCGTCCTCTGCGTCCGTCGCGGTACCGGCAAAGCCGATGCTGTCTCCGACGCTCCATGTGGTGGAGGCAAGCGGCAGCTGAATCGTTGCCACAGGTGCCGTGTTTCCCGCTGTGATAGTGATCGAAGCTGTGCCTGTCGCGCCGTGCTGATCAGTGACCTGGAGGCCGACGGCGTAGGTACCGGCGATCTGGTAGGTGTACTGCGGCGCCACCGCCATGGAGTCGTTGTACAGTCCATCTCCGTCGAGATCCCAGGCGTAGGTGATCGAGTCGCCCGGGTTTGGATCGCTCGAGCCCGAGCCGTCGAAATTCACAGTGAGCGGGACAGGTCCACTGGTGACGTCCGCCTGGGCAACTGCCTGCGGTGGGTCGTTGACACCGAAGGCCTGGACGCGGCGGATCGTTCCCCCACTCAAGTCGACGTAGAAGAGGTCGCCACCGGGGCCCACTTCCAGATCGACCGGACCCGCCGCACCGTCCGCGAACGTCGCGACCGTGGCCGGATCGGGGTCGCCGGTGCCACCCTGGAGCATGCTCCAAATGCAGTTGCGCGAGAAGTCCGCGATGAACAGGGCGCCCGCATAGGCCGCTGGGTAGTTGCCGCCGGCGTAGAACGCCAGGCCCGTGATCGAGGAGCTGCCGGTTGCGCAGGTATCTCCCGGCACCAGGGCCCGCTTGTGTTCATAACGGTAGTACGGGTTGGTGACGGCGCCAGGCACGTTGTACAGGCTGTTACAAATGTCGAGGTTGGCGCCTTGATACCCACCCTGCGGCAGGTCGCCTTCGTAGCACGGCCAGCCGAAGTTCTCGATCACGGGGTCTTTGGTGTCTACGATCCGGTCAATTTCCTCCCACCTGTCCCACCCCACGTCACCGATCCAGATTTCGTTCGTCCCGGGCCGGACCGTCATCCGAAAGGGGTTGCGCAGGCCGTACGCGATGATCCGATCGGCATTGGGCCGATTCGTGCCGAACAACGGATTGTCCGGCAGCGCGTCGCCGGTCAGCGGGTCCACGCGCAGGACCGCACCGTGCAGCACGGCGGGTTCCCCTGGGTTGCGCAGTAAAGACTGGCTACGCAGGGCGCCCCCTTCCGCGGTTGGTGGCGTCTGGGTTCCTCCCACCCCCACCGGCGGGTCCCCGCAAGGATTCAGCGGCGTTCCGCTCTGACCGTAATCGACTGAAAAAAGATGTGCCGCGTCACCTGAACTCACGTACAGGGAGCCGTCGCTGCCAAAGACTAGGCTGTCCACCGTGTGGCTAGGGAACTGCTGGCACCAACCCTCGATGAGTACCTGCTCCGGACCCGTCATGACGTTGCCTGCTGCCTGAAGACGCGACAGCCGTCCCGCCGCGACACAGCCGCTGGTGTTCGCTCCCGGCGGATCCGGGCACATGTCCGAGGTGCCGCCAACCGTGCCCCAGCGCGGCGCGGTCCCCCCGATCTCGGCATCGTACGTGTACAACACGTACACATACGGCGTGGTCGGGAAATCCGGGTGCAGTGCCAGACCCATGAGGCCGCGGTCCCAGAAGTTGTAGACGTTCGTTCGGAGGTCAGCGAACACGGTCGGGGTGGGATCGGTCAAGCTGTTGAACACCTTGATCAGGCCGCTCTTCTCTGCCACGAACACGCGGCCATCTGAGGCAAATCTGACCGCGGTCGGTTCCGTCAGCCCGCTGAAGACGACTGACTCCTGAAAGCCGGGCGGGAGTGTGATCGCGACGCTGGACGTCGCGAGCGCAACGAGGGCGAGGACCGTGGCGAACGCCAGGCGCGAGCTTGGTCGACGCCCGTCGATGCCCAGTCTCACTCGTCCTTCCGCAGAACTAGCCACACGTAAGCGCCGAAAACGCACAGCAGCACTCCCCCGTTGAGTGACGTTGCGGCCAGCCACCATCCCCCTCTCAGCCCCAGTCCCTCGATGACTGTCGCCGACGCCAAATAATTCACCGCCAACACCCCCAGCAGAATCACCAGTACCCAGCGCAGGCGCGGCTGCCGGAGGCCTTGCGGCACCCACTGATCGGCGACGAGCGCTGTGACTGGCAGCGTAAGTAACAAGAGATCGTAAGCCTGGTGGTATGTCCACGTCAACACCGTGAGACAGACAAGTGTGGTTGACAGGGCACGCCCCGGGGTCTCTCGGCAGGAACCAGCCGCACGCCTCACCGCCACGGCCCCCACGCTGAGAACGCCCAAGGCGGCAAGGAGTTTTCCGGTGCCACCGAAGCTCACACCCGCGAGCCGTTGCACCAGCGCCGGTGCGTCGATCCGAAACGGGGCGGACACTGCCTCGTTGAACGGTTGCGTTGCAAAACCCTGCTGGGTTGCAAGCGCCGCGTGAAGAAAAGCGCCGACGCCCCCAGTGGCGCGCACCAGCACCAACACTACTGCCGTAGACAGCAGCGCGGCGATCGTCATGCCGATCGTCACGGCTCGATGGTCACGCCGGCAGAGCATGAGCACGGCCAGGGGCAGTCCGAAGGTCGGCTTGAACGTGCACACAGCCAGCCCGGCGCCAGCCAGCCACGGGCGTGGCCGCGCATAGTGCAGGGCCAGGTATGTCGCAATCACACACTGCAAGGTGACTTGCCCAAGCAGGAGATTCATTTGTCCGGGACGACTCAGCAGGATGAGCGCCGCAAGACCACAGGTGTGGGGTACCGACACCGGCAGGCCGGACAGTCCCAGGGTCAGACGAGCCAGGGCGAGCGTCAGCAAGATCGTGAAGGCGTAGTAGGCGAGCTCGGAATACTCGAATGGCAGCAGGCCGAAGGGGAGGTGTATGAGTAAGTTGACAGGGCCGTATAGGGGCAACGGCCGCGACACCGGGTACGCGGCCATATACCGTTCCGGATCGTACGGGTTCTTGCCCTGCAGGAACGCAACGGCCGGATAGTAGACTGCATCGCGGAAATCCTGCAGCACCCAGTTGATGTCATCCGGATGGCCGGGCACGTTGAGCCTCGTGGCGGCCCGATACGACACCAGAGCCACGACGCACAGGAAGGCTAGGACCATCAGGAAGGATGCCGCCCCGGGGCTGCGCGGCGCAGCCGCGTGCCCGGCAGGCAGAGCAGTCACAGCTGGGCGGGAAACAGGGGGCACGATGCGCCTCGTACCAATACCATCAATCGACGCCGCCAGCGGCTCCCGTGTGGTTCCACGCGTACACGACGGACCCGAAACGGCGGCCCCGCTGCTTCAGCCGCCGCACGTCCGCGCGGGTGGGCCATGAGTAGTACCGGCCCCGCGTCCTGTCCTGAGAGCTCCTGGGGGGGGTGCCCTCTTCAATCAGGGCAATGGCGCGTAACAGCAGATCGGCACCGAGCCGGGTGCTCTTCCAGGCCAGCGAATTCACCGTCTCGCTGGGGGCGATGGGAAAGCTCTCCTCGATGAGCACGTCACCGGTGTCGAATCCAGGGTCCACCCAATGGACTGTGGCGCCGCCAGTCGTATCACCGTTCACCAGCGCCCAGAAGTACGGAAAGAGGCCACGATTTCCCGGCAATGTGGCGCCGTGGAGGTTGAGAATGCGGCCGGGATACAGTTCCATGAGCGGAGACCGAATGCGCTGGTTGAGGTAGACGGAGACGACCAGATCCGCCTGCCAAGTCCGTAACGTGGCCAACGTGGCGGCGTCATTGACATCCTTCGTCCCGATGAGCGGCACTCGGGCATCTACCGCCATTTGCGTGAGGGAGCGGAAGCGTCGCCTGCCTCCCGTGACACGAGAGAGGACGGCCGCCGCTCGGCTCAGCATGATCTCGGCGCCCTTCCGGGCAGTAAACCCAAGCCCCGTGCGGCGTAAGATGAACCACATGCTCTGCCAGCGGTTCTTGCCCGGCACGATGACGTCCGAGCGTACGATGCCGCACACCTGCCCCGGCCGTCGCGTGAGAAGGCGGTCGATGATGAAGTTTGCCTGCGGACTTTCAAAGGTCAGGATCGCGAGTCTCATTTGGCGGGATGCCCCGCTTCGTCTCTCGCGCGCTTTTCCAGCAAACCTCTGTACAAGTTCCATTCCCTTCGGAGCGGCTGCAGGGGCGGCCGGGTTCCGCACATCAGCGTGGAAGAGGAGTGAGGCGGGCATTGTGAGCGGGCCGGCTGCGTAGCGCCACTGCCAGACAGATGCACAGAGCAACGATCAGTGCACTGGCGTTCATCGACATCAGCACCGTGACCCATGGGCTGCCGGCGTCAATGAAATTCAAGGTAGGTCGCGCCGCAAGATAGTTCGCGGCAGGTAGTCCCAATAGTGCAAGCAGGATCCACCGCAGGCGAGGCGTTGTCACACCGGCCGGCGCCCAGCGATCGCTCGCGAGCGCGACTAGGGGCAGCGCGAGCAGCAGCAGGTCGTATGCCTGATGATACGCGAACGTCAGGATCGTCAGGCATACGACGCTGTTGGAGAGTGCACGCGCCCCTGCGTCGCGCTCGCCCGCCAAGCGCCGGACGGCCAGCACGCCGAGGGCGAGAATCGTGAGGCTGATGGCACCTTCTCCAGCGAGGTGCGCGCCGTGCCCAAACAGGCGCACGATCAACGCCACGGCATCGACACGCCCGGGGAACCGGTTCACCCCCGCGTCGGGGTTTGCCTGGAACCGCGCATAGCTCTGCTGCAGCGAGGCCACGAAAGGGCCGGGACCGCCTGCGGAATGCAGAAGTGCTGCCGTCGGGATTGCGGCCAGTAGCGCTGCGATACCCCCGCCGTAGATTACCGGCCGGGCATGCCTGCGCACGAGCAGCAAGACCGCCAGCGGCAGCCCGTACGTCGGTTTGAGGAGCGCCAAGGCCAGTCCCAGCCCCGAGAGCCACTCCCGCTCCGCCCCGTATCGGAGGGCCAGATACGTCCCGATGACCACCGGTACGGAGACCTGTCCGAGGGCCAGATTCCAGTATCCCGGACGGCTCAGGATGAGCAGCGTGGCCAAGCCAAAGACGCGCTTCCCCGTCGCTGGGAGGGCGCACGCCAGCAGGGTGACGTACGAAAGTGCTGCCAACAGGACGACCGTCGTCGCGAAGTACGCGACCTGCGCCAGCTCGAAGGGCAGGAACCCGAACGGGAGGTGGAGTGCCAGGATCAGCGGCGGGTACGGGGGGAAGATCTGCTCGACCGGGTAGGTGGCCATGTGACGGGCGGTGTCGTAGGGGTTATGACCCTCGAGCAAGGACACCACTGGGTAGTACACCGCGTCGCGGAAATCCCGTAACTCCAACCCCCCTCTACTGGAGCGGTAGAACAGCAAACCCGCGACCGCTAGGAAGACAGCCGCTGCCGCGAGCGTGGCGCGCAGTTCGCCGGAACCGGAGACCTGCCGCTTCGCCTGGACGGCACGTATAGCGCCCGTTTCGGCCATTAGCGATTCTCCGAAAGAGAGCGAAGAGTACAGACCGATAACGCGGCGAGGAGCGCGGCGCCGTTCAACGAGGCAACTGCCGTCCACCAGATCCCAGTGATGCCGATCGTGTCGATCACCGTGGCCGACGTCAGATAATTGCCTGCGGGGAACGCCAGCAGCGCCAGCAGCGTCCAGCGCCACATCCCCCGCTCCCGTGGGCGCGGTTTCCACCGTCCTGCCGCGAGCGCCGTCACCGGCCACGCAAGGAGCAGCAGATCGTACGCCTGATGGTAGGTACAGGTGAGCACGGTCAGACAGACGACGGCGGCCGACAGGTGCTGCGCGCGCTCGTCGCGGCCATTGTCCGCCAGGCGGTGGACGACGAACGCCCCGAGCCCCAGAATACCGAGACCGACGGCGAGCTGCACCGCCAGCGCGGGCGTCCGACCGAGCAGCCTCCCGAGCAACGCCAACGCGTCGAGACGAGAAATGCTGCTAGTCGTCTGATTGGCCGGATTGACCAGGAAAGCGGAGGAATTGACACCGAGAGAGGCAAGAAAGGGCTCCACACCTCCAGCGTTGTGCACCAGCACCGCGACCACTCCTCCGGCCAGTATGCCACCGATCGTCCAGCCGATCCGCACCGGGCGGATGTCCCGCCGGGCCAGGAGCAGCACGGTCAGGGGGAGGCCGAAGGTAGGCTTGAGCGTACTGAGCGCTAGCCCAAGGCCGGCGAGCCAGGGGCGCGTGCGTGCCAGATGCAACGCCGCGTAAGCCCCGATGACCACCGCCACCGTGGTCTGCCCTCCCAGCAGGTTCATCTGCCCCGGGCGGCTGATCAGGAGCAGTGCGGCCAAGCCCAGAACGCGTGCGGGCGTGCTGGCGAGCCCGCACGCGTTGAGCGTGAGACGCGCCAGCACCACTGTCAGAACGAGCGTGAGCGCGTAGTAGACAGCTTCTGCCGTCCGGTAGGGGAGCAGGCCGAACGGCAGATGGATCAGGAGCGTGAGGGGCGAGTAGAGAGGAAATGAACTGCGCACCGGGTACGTGCGCGTGTATGCGGCTGCGTCGTATGGGTTGTGGCCGGCGAGGAGCGATACAACCGGGTAGTACACGGCGTCGCGGAAATCTTGCAGCGCCCAGTGCGCGTCATGCGGGTGGCCCGGCACGTTGAGGTTCGTGATCGCACGGTACGACAGGGCACTCACGACGCACACGAATCCGGCGATTGCCACGGGCAGCAGCAGGCGCAGCGCTGGAGCAGGCGTGGCGCCTGACGCACAAGCAGCGGGGTGGCTCACGATGCCGCTCCTCGCCGGCTGGCAAGCATGTGCTTTGGTAACGAGCCGGAGTGGCGACCTGCCACTCGATCCTCGTTGGACAAGCCACCGGCGCTGGTCTCCTTGGTCGGCTCGAACAACCAAAGGTCGATTCCTGGCAACCGCCGGTGGTCCACAGACGTGTGGGTGTGGGACAAGCGGGACAAGCAGGAGGACGCCTGCGCGTTCCAGTCGCGCCCGACGACGAGCCACAGCCCACGGCGGTCGTTGAACGCGGCGCCTAGTGACTGGTGCTCGAAGGCGGCACCGTTACAAGTGTCAACTGGAATGACGTCGAGGCCGGGGCCGTAGTACGCCACCGCGGGGTCCACTTGGCCGACCACGGCGACGGGTAAGTGGTCCAGGCCTGTGGCTGTGATGTAGGCTACTGCCCCTTTAGCATCCTCCTTGGCGTAGTGAGGATCCCAGTAGTAGTTGGCGAGCGACGATGCGAAGCACGCTGCCACTGCCGCGATGGCGCCCCAGCGTGCGGCGCTGCGCTTCAGGGAAAGGCAACCGAGCGCGACGAGCAGCAGGAAGGCCGGGAGTGCCACAGAGCTGTAGCGCGCCTGGTAGGTCACGTTGCTGGCGAGTGCCACGCCGAAAGCGAGCAGAGCCGGGCCGAAGCACCAGGGCACCAGGATGATCGCGGCCAGTGGCCGCTGCACAACGCGCCGCACGCCGAGCACGAGGAGCGGCGCGAAAACGGCGGCGAAGATGACAACGACGAGATGGCCAGCGAGGATGCTGGATAGGCTCGGGAGGGCATGCAGCTCCCCCACGGTCGGCCCAGCCGAGTACCCGGCAGCATACGTGAAAAACGTATAGGGAAGCTCCACCCATTCGATCGGGCGCGGCGTGCCAGTAGTCAGCCCCATGGTCTTGACAATCATCCAGACCACTGGCGCGGCACCGAACAGGACGGCCACCTGCGCCAGGATGAACCGGGGAAACACCGGCGCCCTGATACGCCGGCGGTCCAGCAGCAAGACCGAAACGCCCTGGCACGCAATGACCAGGAACGACAGGACGAACGTGTACACGTTCAGCACGGTGCAGACCCAATAAGCCACCCAAGCCCGCGGCCGTCCGGTTCTCCAGGCGTCGAGCAGTGCCCAGTAGGACAGCGTCGTCAGGAAGAGCCACAACGCGTACCAACGTGCTTCTTGGCTGTACCAGACGTGTAACGGAGACAGCGTGAGGAAGAGTCCAGCAAGCAGTGGCACCGGTGCAGGGAAAACACGCCGCGCGAATAGAAAGAGGACAAGGATCCCTCCTACACCCAGAACTGCCGAGGGCAGCCGCGCCGAGGCCTCGCGTGCTGCCGGCGATAGGAAAAGGTGCATCACAACCAGCGCGAGGGGAGCCTGCTCCGCGCCGTGCCAAGGGTGATGGCCCGGCCGGTAGTTCAGCACGATGTCCCCGAGGGGCTGCTCCGCGACCGCCATGGACGACACTTCGTCGATCCAGAAGCTGTCGTGGCCGAGGTGATACAGCCGCAGGGCTAGCCCCAGGGCGAGGACGAGTGCGAGCGCGATCAGCAGCCCGCGCGTCGTCCTGGACGGAGCAACCTCACGATTCGGTGACACGGGCCGTGCCATATCGGCCATCCGCAGCCACAAAGACGCTGGATTCACACCTCGGGGCCGCGAGCGAGTACCCTGGCGCGACTACGCGGCGGCGCCGTTCGAAGGTTTGGGAGCGTGGGGCGCAGGTGGGGATCCTGCGGGGCGGTTGCGGTGACCGTGACCCGGACCGCACAAGGTTCTTGAGAGATGCTGTGCGATACGTGTGGCGGCGTGGCCGTCCCCGTAAGGATTATGGGCGCGCGCCATGCGTGCGTAGCGCGCCGGGTCGCGGAGCAGGCCTTCGGTCTCCGCAACGATTCGGTCGCGCGACGTACCGACGAGTCGGGCTGTTCCGGCAGCCACGCCCTCGGGACGCTCGGTGGTGTCACGCATCACAAGCACCGGTTTGCCGAGTGCCGGCGCTTCTTCCTGGATACCGCCGGAGTCTGTCAACACGAGGTAGCAGCGGCGGAGCAGGCCGACGAGATGCCAGTAGTCGAGCGGCGGCAGGAGGTGGATGCGCGGACAATTCTGCAGGGTGTGGCGCACGGGCGCCTGGACGTGCGGGTTGAGATGGACGGGATAGACCAGGTCGACGTCTGGGTTCCGTTCCGCCAATTGGCGCAGCGCCGCGCACAGCTCCATGAACGGCTTGCCGAAGCTTTCGCGGCGGTGCGCCGTGACCAGCACCATGCGTCGGGCGCCGTCGAGTCGAAGGGGCGGTGTACTTTGACGCCCGTCCAGATTTCGCACCGTCCACACCAGGGCGTCGATGATCGGGTTGCCGGTTACCGCAACCTTGTCTTTTGCGACACCGGCCCGCACGAGGTTGTCGCGTGCCCAGTCAGTGGCAGCGAAGTGCCACTCTGCCAGCACGGTTGTGATCTGCCGATTGATCTCTTCGGGGAACGGCGCGTCCTTCCGGTAGGTGCGCAAGCCCGCCTCCACATGGCCGACGGGAATACCGGCATAGAAGGATGCGAGCGCGGCGGCGATGGTCGTGGTCGTATCGCCTTGGACCAGCACGGCCGTGGGACGAACGGCTGCTAGCACCGCCGGCAGCCCATCGAGTATGCGCGCGGCGACTGCGCTTGGTGTCTGGCCCTCGCGCATGACGCCTAGCCGGTGGTGGGGTTGGATCCCGAAGAAGCGGAGCACCGGATCAAGCATCTCCCGATGTTGGTCGGTCACACACACCGCCGGGCGCAAGCCGTCGCCGCACGCAGCCAGCGCGCGGATGACCGGTGCCATTTTGATGGCTTCGGGGCGCGTGCCGAACACACAGAGCACGGTGCGCGTGCCACTGTCAGGGCTCACGTTCATGGACTGTAGTCGTCCGCAACCAGCGAGGGAACGCAGGGCGTCGCGTTCATGACGAATTGTCTTACGGTATTCATGAGCCGTCGGTCCACGCACGTACACCGAAATGTGTCGCGGGAAGGCTCAGCGCTGCGGCGACCAATATACCCCTCCTCATCTCCGGAGCTACGCAGGCCTCAACGAAGTGCGATTCCGGCAACCGTGCTCCAGCCATGAATTAGAATTGCGGCCCCGCTGCGGCATGCATGGGAGCGCGCAGCAGCTCGCGGTACAAATCCGCGTATCGTTCCACCGTACGGGTTATGTCGAAGTGGTCTCGGGCGCGGCGCGCCGCTCCCTGAGCAAGCCGTTGCCGCAGCGGCGGATCTGCCGCCAGGCGCATCAACGAGTCGGCCAGGGCCCGGGCCGAGTTCGGTACCACCAGTAGCCCCGAACACTCCTCCGCGACGATCTCTGGTACGCCACCGACTCTGGTTGCCACTACCGCCCGCCCGCAGGCCATCGCCTCCAGGAGGGCGTTCGGTGAACCTTCCTCGAGGGAGGGCAGAGCAAAAACGTCTAGCCCGGCATACACCGGCCGCGGATCACGCCGCAGGCCGAGAAACTTAACGTGGCCATTGCAACTGAGCTCGCGCGCACGCGTTTCCAGCTGGGAGCGTTGCGGACCGTCTCCAGCCAGCACGAGTCCCAGAGAACACCCGTGCTCACGCGCCAAGGCGACGGCTTCGATGAGGCGGTGAAACCCCTTCTCCGCTGATAATCGACCGACGCCACCGACCCGTTCCGCGGGAAGCCGACTTAC
>JBHHYR010000045.1:0-22205 GCA_046757585.1 Binatia bacterium
ATGCCTTCTTTCTACAGCAGGAGTTCGAAATTGCTGGGCAGCGACGAACGCGCATGGATGCAGCGGCACAAGGCACACAGAAAGCCCGCTGGGATGTCAAGAGTTTCGAGAAAGATCTGGTAGCGGCAGTTAGGACGGCCTTTGTCGATGCCCTCGTGAGCCGTGATCGGGTCCGCCTGGCTGAGAAAGGCGTACGCATTGCGGCGACACTCAGCCAAGAGCTAGCGCACGAGCAGCAGCTCTCGGACGTGCAACGGTTGGACCTGAACGTTGCACAAATTCAGGAAAGCCGCGCACAGCGACAGCTGGCGGCAGCCGAGCGGACACGAGATGACTCCCTGGATGTGTTGCGCCGCCTTCTCAACCTACCCATAGACCAGGCAATCGAGTTGCAAGGCACTGCCCAACATAAGGTCAGCGGCCTTCCCCCCGCCGTAGAACTGATCGAGCGAGCCCTCCGGCAACGCCCAGACTTGGTTGCCCTGCGGCATGGGGCCCAGCAAGCGGCCCGGCAGTTGGCTCTCACCAGACGCGAAGCCATCCCGAATCTCACTTTGTCGGGCACGCTGTCCCGTTTCGAGGGGGATACGCTGATCGGCGGCGATATCGGCATATCGCTCCCGATCTTCCACGGCAAGTCAGCCGGCATCAGCGATGCGATCGCCGAGCGGGACCGCGCCAACCTGGAACTGCACAACCTGGAACGAACGGTTGCAGAGGAAACCGCCGACGCCCGGCGCGCTTGCGTGGTGGCGGCAGGTGATCTCCAAACCTTGCGAGACGTCATCGTTCCCAAGAGCGAAGAGAACCTGCGGCTCGAAGAGCACCTCTACAAAGGGGGTATTGTCACCGTCTCGGAATTAGTAGGCCTCCAGATCGACCTCCTAAGCGCACAGTCCGACTACCTGGATGCGCTGCAGACTTACAACGACGCGTTAGTTGAGTTGGAGCGAGTCATTGGCGGGAGTATTAATTCCTCGCCTTAGTTTCGTATCCCGCTGAAGAACGGGAGGTCGATTCTGCAGACGGGGTTCGTCACGCTACGCGGCCGCCCCGCTATTGAGCGCCCCACCTGCGGAGGCACCAAGCAGCCAGACCGATGGCGATTAGGAAGTCGGGAGGAGATCCGCCGTGGTCGCCCGAAGGAATCGCACAACCTGCTCCCTTGCCGATAACCCGGATGACCCTCCCCCGAGGTGGTGAGGTCGCCGTCGGCGGCGCAGGGGTCGCGATGACCGCTGAAAGAAAGCTCACCAGCAACCCCGCTTCGTGCTCGGCTGGCGTCGTTCCATTGACACCGTGCACGACGCCGGTGAGCGTGTTGCCAAACTTGGCTGCGTATGAAAGTTGCTCGTCTTCGATCTGAATCGTCCCCGATGGGGGAAACGCGGTCGCGTCATCGAGAGAGATTGTTGAGTCGGTGGGTAGGACCCGCACCACAAGTTGCGCTGTTGGCATGCCGGACGGTGATGCGGTCGGTGTGGGCGTCACGCCCACCGGCGTGCCAGCAGTGGGGAACGGCGTGCGCGTTGGGGTCCGCACCTCCGTCCGGACGCGGGTTGGCGTCGGGCTGATCCCGGAAGGGCGGGTTGGGGTCGCTACGACACAAGGCGCTCCCACGCCCGTGCAGCTCCCTCCCGGGCAGTCGGTGTTGTCGACGCACGCAAAGCTATCGAAGTCTCCACCGCTGCAGAAGTTGCCGGTTGCGCAGCACACAGACCCTGGACACTGCGTGTCGCGCAGGCACGAGAATCCCTTGCTGCTCCCTGAAAAGCACACCCTTTGCGTCCCCCGACACGGCCGGCCGCCGCTGCAGTTGAAGGACGGGTCACAGCAATCGCCTGCGGACACCCCTCCGCTACAGGTGCCGAGCGTGGGGTCGCTGCTGCACGCGGGTTGCGTCACGCAAGTGCCTGCCGGGCAATCGCACGGCAAACCATCGTCGTCCCCCCCATCACACACCCCTTGGGCAATCACGCACACGCCACCTGGACAGTCGGCGTCCGACTCGCACGCACGCCCGTCGTTCGGGCCTGCCGAGCACAAAAACTCGCCGCTCCCCTGGGCCCAGACCTTCCCGGTCACCCCGACCCCGCCAAGAAGGGTCAGACAGACAATGATGGCGTACTTGCGGCGCTCGCTTCTCACGCTGATACCAGTGTTAGGAGTTCTTTCCCCTCTTCGCCGCCATTAGTCAACAAAAATCTGACCAGCGCCTCCAGAGGGCAACGACATCGGGACAAAAGCTGTGGCGGTTCTACAGGTCGAAACGCCGGACGACTCCCGATCTCATGCGGGGCACCGGCCCGCAATCGCGACGGCAGCCCCAGAGAGGAGGTCAGCGACAGCTATTTTGCACCGCTTGCCCGTGCTGAGCCCGGTTTGGGCCTCGCGGTTCCAGCCCGGCGCACAGGCAGATCCAGCGCCGCCCGGACGATCTTTGGATCCAACTCGCCTGTAAGCCTTTCGATCGCTCGTTCCTCGATCGCGCGTAGCGCCGCCAGCTCCCGCGGAAGGATGTCCAACGACTCCTGTGCGCACGTCGCAGCTGGTTCCTGAAAGAACCGCTGTCGAAACGCTCTATCGGTTACCAAGCGCCCAAGCAAACATTCTACGGTTTTTTGACTCATCCTTCCGCCTCCCCCCAGCACTCATGATCCCTCGCTTTGCCAGTCTTCTCATCTCACCCCGCACAGCAAATGCCTCGCCAACGCCTACGACCCGGTGTGCGACATTGAAAGCAACGCAAGGTTGGCAACTTGCTTGCTGGTGCCGACCCTCTGGTGTCCACCCCGTACAGTAGAGCCTGGTTGATCTCAGCCGCACCTGGTCGATAGCAGCCACCGCTGGCAGCTCGGTCAGCGGGAGGGACACGCTGGGAAGCAGAGCACCATGCTTCTCACACGCGCACCTGGCGCGTGTACGGCTGGCAACAGTCGTCAATAAATCAGCCCCTCCGGATCGTTGACATCTGGTGCCGCCTGCGCCACAGCAGGGCATGGACATGGCCCATCGAGTCTGGAAGCTATGTCCCCCCCGAGGAGTCCGTCATGAGCGAGTACGGCGCGTGGTTTGAATGCATCAACGAGTGTCCAACGCACTTCAGTCTCTTCGAGGTCGTGTATCGCTGCCCGACGTGTGGCGATCTCTTGGACGTGACGCACGACGTCGTTGCGCTCAAACGCCGGTCGGCAGCCGCTTGGATGCGGCTGTTTGACGACCGTTACAGGCGCAACGCCTTTCCGTATGGCTCTGGCGTCTGGGGCAAGAAGGAATGGGTGGTGCCGTTTATCGACAACGAGAACATCGTCTCCACTTACGAGGGGGGAACGAATCTGTTTTGGGCGGACCGCTATGGCAAGCTCCTGGGCGTCGAAGACCTGTGGGTCAAGCAATGCGGAAATTCGCACACGGGATCATTCAAGGATCTGGGGATGACCGTCCTGGTGTCCGTGGTGAAGCAAATGATCGCGGACGGCCAGACCATCGAAGCGATTGCCTGCGCATCCACGGGGGACACGTCGGCGGCGCTGGCGACCTACTGCGCAGCCGCTGGTATCCCTGCCGTCGTGCTGCTTCCCCGCTACAAAGTCTCCCAAGCGCAGCTGGTCCAACCCTTGGCCACTGGAGCGTTGGTGCTTAGTCTCGATACCGATTTCGATGGCTGTATGGCCCTCGTTCAGGAAATCACCAAGCAGCGTACCATCTACCTAGCGAACTCGATGAACAGCTTGCGGCTGGAGGGTCAGAAGACGGTAGCGATCGAGCTCGTCCAACAGTTCGACTGGGAGGTCCCCGACTGGGTCGTGATTCCCGGAGGAAACCTGGGCAACGTCAGTGCCTTGGGCAAGGGCTTCCTCATGATGCGTGAGCTGGGACTCGTCCAGAAGCTCCCGCGCATCGCCGTGGCGCAGGCAGAGAATGCGAACCCGCTGTATCGCTCCTACCTCAAGGACTTTGCGGCGTTCACGCCGATACGTGCCACCAAGACACTGGCAAGCGCCATTCAAATCGGTAACCCAGTGAGCTACAAGCGCGCCATCAGAGTTCTGCAGCAATTTGACGGCGTCGTCGAGCAGGCGAGCGAGAATGAGCTCGCCGATGAGGCCGCGCGAGCCGACCGGACAGGGATGTTCAACTGCCCTCACACTGGCGTCGCGCTGGCGGTGTTGCGCAAACTGGTGGAGCGTAAGGTCATACGTTCGAACCAGCGCGTGGTCGTTATCTCGACCGCGCACGGCCTCAAGTTTGCCGACCAGAAGACAGCATACCACCTCGGCCAGCTCCCAGAGGTGCGCTCCACCTATGCCAACCGACTGGTGGAGATCGCCGCCGACGCCCACTTGGTGAGAGACACGATCAAGCGCTACGCGGACAAGCTCCGGATCATGGAGGCGTAACGTGTCCGCCCAGAATTCCCGGCGCTCCAGTGTCGGTCCGAGCACGCAAGCCGTGCACGGCGGCGAGCCGCGCACCAAGCCGGCCAACGCCGTAACCACCCCGATCGTTCAGACGGCAACCTACACGTTCGCCAATACCGGCGAACTCGCCGACCATTTTGAGGGCCGCATTGAACGCGACGAATATGGACGCTACGGCAACCCGACCCAGCGAGTGGCAGAACGCAAGCTGGCAGCGCTGGATGGTGCCCAGGACGGCCTCCTGTTCGCAAGTGGCATGGCAGCGATCACGACCACCCTGTTCGCCATGCTGTCGAGAGGAGCCCACGTGGTCGTGACCGACGATGCGTACCGGCGGACCCGTCAGTTCCTGCATCAGGTTCTGCGCCGCTACGGCGTCGAGGTATCAACCGTACCCGCTGGCGACTATGAACGCATGGAAGAGGCGGTGCGGCAGACTACCCGGGTGATCTTCAGCGAGTCCCCCACGAACCCTTACAACCGGATCCTCGATCTGCAGCGTGTTGCTGACATCGGCCACCGCCACCGTGTGAAGACGGTCATCGACTCGACCTTTTCCACACCGATCAACCAGCGGCCCCTCGATTTTGGCATCGACCTGGTGATCCATTCCGGAACCAAGTATCTCGCGGGGCACAATGATCTGCTGGCCGGCGTCGTCCTCGGAGCCGAGACTCTGGTTGGTGCCATCCGGGACCTGCAGGGTGTCACAGGAGCCGTGGTTGATCCGTTTGCCGCTTACCTCCTCATCCGAGGCATTAAGACGCTGGCGCTGCGGGTCAGCCGCCAGAATGAAAACGCGCAGTGTATCGCTGAGTTTCTGGAACGACATCCCAAGGTTGAACGGGTCCACTACCCTGGGTTGGCAAGCCACCCGGAGCACGACATCGCGGTTCGCCAAATGCGAGGTTTCGGTGGCGTAGTCTCCTTCGAGGTACGCGGAGACCTCGGAGCGGCCTCGCGTCTCGTTGACGCTTGCGAGATTCCGCGGATCGCACCGTCACTGGGGGGGGTCGAAAGCCTCATCGAGCAGCCGGCACTCATGAGCTTTTACGAGCTCACAAGCGAAGAACGCCTGCAGATAGGCATCAAGGACAGCCTCATCCGCTACGCGGTGGGTGTTGAGGACGCAGCGGATCTGACCGCCGACCTCGAGCAAGCGCTGGCCCGGGTCTGATGGCACGTCACTGACCGCGCTCGGCCCTATCCTTGCCTGCCGTTCACGGGACGTACCGGACCTTGCGCATCGCATGCGCAGCAACATCCGCTCGACTGATGTGATACTCGAACGTATCTCCGTTTATCCAGGCGGAGGTCAGGTCACCGTAATGGATCGACGGGTTGATCCGGTGAAACCTTTCGGAGGCCGTACCGCCTGGGTTGCCGTTGTTGCCGCCCGGCAAGGTGTTCACGGCGCGGATACCGGCGGGGTCCAGCACCGCCACGAACCGTTCGGAAGGGCCGTTGGAGAATGTGAAATCGTTCGCATTGAGGCTGTAGTTGGCTGGATTGACCGTAAAGCGTGCCCCCACCGCGGCAAACGGCCCCAGATCGAAGATCCCAATGCCCGCCTGGCCGATGAAATGTTGCAGCCGGACCCGATGAATGATGCCCCACAACCAGGTGTCTGGATCCGCTGACGAAAACTTGCTGCGCAGAAAGGCCAGGCCGTCACGCAGTGCTGCGAGGAGGACCTCGTCTTGCGTTTCGACCTCGGGAGTCTCCTGCCTGTCCCACAGCGTACTCTCACCGTTGGTACCCTTCGTGTAGACGCGAAACCCCACGTCCGTTCGATCGATGTCTTCAAGGATATGCAACAGGGCCTTGGTTGCGTCCTGGCCACCCGGAGGTCGAATGCGGGTACCGGCAAAGTCGTCCGTAAACACCGCCGGGCCCAGCCGCGTTTCCCACGCTGCGAATATCGACGTCGCAACCGCATCGCTCCGTTCTTCCGCCGTTACTGGCGCTGACCGCGGGGCCACGTCGTCTCGGATCAGGGGGGCGCAGCAATCATGTGCATCGATCCCCGAAGCGGTGTCGTATGCCGCTGAGCCCGGCTTCGCTTCGCCCCAGGCACGCAGCCGATTCAGTGCCTCACCCATCTCGGCCGTCATCAGATCTGGCCGAGCCTCAGCGGCCCTGAACAGAAACGGCAGCAGCCGCGCGGCCTCCTTGCTGGCATGATCGTACTGGTAGCGCGCCATGTCATCGAGGTTGAGCTTTGCTCCCTTGGGACGCACGTTAGTACGATTCGACAGCAGCTCTTGAATGCGTTCCTCGCGCAGGCCCAAATCGTAGCTGAAGGCCAAATAGACCGGGTCGTTCAAGGGGTCATTGTCGAGCGTGTTGCCGATCTGATCGTTGTTGGCGGTCGCCAGAAATCCTTGCGGTGGGTTGGTCGCCTGCGGAATACGGTCTTCAGGCAGCCACAAGGTATCGCCGGCATCATCTACCAACCATTCGGCTTCCCCAGTACCGGGAAGTGGGAGATACGGCACCGTACCGGTGGGGCGCTGCGGGATCAGGACCCGTGGAAAGTAAGCAATATCTCCGTTGACGTCTGCCCACACCCAGTTCTGTGCACCGACCGCGAAGTTGCGCAGCGCCGCCCGGAATTCGCTCACGTTGCGTGCCCGATTCAGGTCCAGGAGAAACCGCGCGTCGTTGCTGATCTCGTGCCCGGTCCAGCGGAAGCTCATCCCGGTTGCGGCCAGGCCCACCACGTCATCCCGCAAGTTCGGGTCGGGGACCATTGGCCCGTGGTGGGGAACCACCTCGATGACCTCGATGACAGGTTCGCTGTCTTTTACCTGGAAGGTCTCCTCGACGCGGAGGACCGGTACTTGCCGCCCGTTGAACAACACGGTGCGCGGTGAGTTCGGGTAGTCGGGGGGCGTGGTCACTTCCTCGACATAGACGTCCGTCACATCGAAATTCGCCACGGTTGCTCCCCAGGCACCAAAGTCATTGTGGCCGAGGATGACACCGGGCAAGCCAGGAAATATCACACCATTGGCGCGCCCGTCCGGGCCCGCATCTAGCTGAATCATGTGCCAGATCGGCGGGTTGAACAGCTGCAGGTGTGGGTCATTAGCCAGCATGGCGTGTCCGTTGGCTGACAGGGCCGGCGAGACAACCCAGTTGTTGCTGCCCAGCCCTTTATCCATGCTGCCAAGGGGGTAAGTGTGGCGCAGGGCGGCGAGCGCCTCGCAGACTGCGTCGAGCGTCTCTATCGATGGCAGACGCGGTGGTACCAGCACTGTGAAAACGTGGCCCACCGATCGCGCTTGCCGGACCGGGAGCACCGTCGCGTTCGTGGCGGGTGCAGAACGAAAGACGTCCCGGACGATCGCATCCGGCAAGGAAGCCACGATCCGGGCGCGTTCCATTTCCTGATCCAAGGTTTGCGAGAGCTGCCAGGCCTGCAAGCGGCCGATCGCCACCGTGTCCTGCGGCCGCCATGGAGCCAGATCTTCAGCCGTACGGTCAATGATGATCCCAAGTTCATATTCGGGTGGTAAGGTGGCACCGTTGCGCCCCGCGCGCAGATCCCCGAGCCACGCATTGATCCCCGCTGTGTACGCCCTCTCAATCCGGGCTAGCTCCGGATCGACCTCCTGGACGTATTTCCATAGCACCTCCTCGAGGCGCAGTCCCTCACGCGTGGTGAACACTGTGCGCATTGCCACATCGGTGGAAAGCGACAGCTTCCCGAACACTTCACTCAATCGCCCCTCTGCAAGCCGGCGAAACACGTCCATCTCCCAGAATCGCGCCGCGGCGGTAATGTATCCTTGTACGAACACCGCTGATTCAAGATCGGAAGCAAACACGTGCGGGACACCGAGTTCATCGACGATCACATCCGCCGTTGCCGGGAGGCTGGGCAACTCTATTGTTTCGTTGACTGGCACTTGTTCGACGGGATTCGCCGCCGGTCCGCCGCCCCCACACGCGCTGAAAGCGATGGCGAGTACGGCGATACCAGACTTCAGTGCACGCCGGGTCGTTTGCACGGAACTCCTCCCGCGGGCGCTTGACCACAATCACGTGGCCTTGCTCCGCCGATCTGTCTCGACTGCTTCGATGCATATGCACAAGGCACTGGCGTGTGTCAATCTACACAGCAAAGACTGCGGCCGGGGGGTGTCCCGTCGCCGAGCGCTTTGATAAAGGCCACCAGCACATGCTGTGGCCCTTGGGATCTTGGACACGACCCGCCCCCTGTCGCGGCTTGGGCGGCGCTTTGGCTCTAGCCGTCCTGGCGATCGCATGGCCAGCGGGACTCTTTGCTCTCGATGTCCTGCGTCCAGCTTTGGCCCCCGCCGTGGCGCCGGTGAGGGCGCGCCCTGTCGGCGCTTCGTTAAGCCCGGATGAGCTGTACCGCCTCGAGCGCCTCTTGCCGTCGCGCTACACGAGCAACTTTAGCCGCCGCAAGATGCAAATCCATGCTCGAGCCGGGGGAGTCGTTCTTGGAAGCCCACGGCAGCGCTCGCCCACTGCGAGCCTACTAACCTCCACGTTTCTCACTCTGCCCAGCCTGCTGCTTGCTGCCGATTTTCCGGGGATCGACTTCGACAACCTGATACCGCCGAATCCCGCCATCGCAGCCGGCCCGGAGCACCTCCTGGCGATCACCAACGGCACCGTCGCAGTATTTGCGAAGGACGGCACCCCGTTGTCACAAGAAACGCTGCAAGGCTTTTTTGCGCCAGTGGCAGTGGCAACGGACTTCCTGACCGATCCCCGTGCGCTCTTCGATTCGGGCCATTTTTTCGTCAGCGTCGCGTCGCGGCGGAGCACGCCCTTCGCGGCATTCTTCCTCCTTGCTGTTTCTGCGACATCGGACCCAACGGCGGACTGGAACTTCTACGCCTTGGACGCTGCCACCGACAACGCGACGCCCACGATGAATTTTGCGGATCTGCCGTCGCTCGGCGTCGATGACAACGCGATTTACCTAACCGCCAACATGTTCGATGCCGAGACGTTCAGGTTTCGAGGTGCCAAGATCCGTGTTGTCCGGAAGGCGCAGCTGCTCGGTGGCGCCCCGGCAACGTTCTTCGACTTTACAGGCCTGCGCATAGACGGCACCCTCATCGATAGTCTGCAGCCAGCTCAGAGTATCGGATCGACCCTTGCGGGGTATCTCTTGAGCACGCGATTTCCGGGGTCATGCGCCATTACCGTCTGGCGGGTCACCAACCCTCCCAACGCGCTGCCGAGACTGGACCACAAGAACCTCTTCGTGGGGGGCGACTGCGGTGTGCCTCCAAACGCCGCCCAACTCGACGCTACGACGCGCATAGAGACCGGCGGGCCGCGCGTGATCAACGCCGTGTGGCAGAGTGGATCGCTGTGGGGCGCGGCAGCCGTGGCGCACGATTGGGGCAGCGGTGTAGTGTCCACAATCCGTCTGTTCCAGATCAAGACCAACGGGTTTCCCGCAGTCCGGATCACACAGGATTTCCTTCAAGGGGCGGACGGGATCGACGTGTTCTATCCGGTGGTCGCAGTGGACAATGGTGGCAACGCCGTGCTCGTGTTCAATCGCTCCAGCCCCTTGGAACATGTCTCTGCCCGTTTTGCGGGGCAGCCGGCAGCCGCCCCCCGCAACATCCCTCTGCCCACCCACGTGCTGCGAGCCGGCGCTGGGCCCTACGTGCTCCTCGACTCCGCACAGAGAAACCGTTGGGGGGACTACAACGGCGCTAGCGTGGATCCCGTCATGGACAAGTTCTGGGTGATCGGAGAGTATGCCCAGGCACCGGCCGACCGCTGGGGCACCTGGATTGGTGGCTTGGCCTTCGACCTCCCAACTCGCACGCCAACCCCCACGCCAACAGGTACGATCACGCCGACCCGGACCCCGACCGGGACGGCAACACCGACTCCGACGGTGACACCGACTCCAACACTCACCGCGACGCCCAGCATCACGCCGACGCCCAGCATCACGCCGACGCCCTCGGTGACTCCAACCGCTACGCCCACTCGAACCAGCACGCCGACAGCGACGGTCTCGCCTACGGCCTCGGCGACCCCCACAGCGTCCGACACTCCAACACCCACTGCCAGCGCAACCACAACACCGACGGAAACCGCCTCATTGCCGCCGAGCGCCACCAGTACCGCGACGCCAACGCCCACGACAACGCTCACCCGGACGCCTAGCCCCACACCCAGCATCACGGCGACCGCCACGCCGACGCGGAGCCCGACACCCCTGGTGGGCGACGTGAACCGGGACGGGCGCGTCGACCTCGCGGATCTGGCGGCAGCGATCGAACGACTATTTCTGCGTACCGATACGCCACCCGGCGCGAACGCAGATACAAACGCCGATGGCCGCGTCACAGCGGCCGACGTCACGCGTGTTGTTCAGCGTATCCAGTGATGGGCCTGCCGCGGTGCCGAAGGCGCGTTCGTTCCGGTTCCGCTGCCCATCTCCGGTGTCGAACGGCGATCCTCCGCGGTGCCCCCCCAACCAATCGTTGACACGGCCTTCATGGCTGTCCTATGCATCATGCGCGGACGGATCACGGAGGACCATGGCAGACGACGCTGCAATCCAGGCCATCGATTGCTGGGTGAACCCCTTCACCCCTGAGCACGCCCGCACGGAGCAGCCCGAGTTCCTCGTGCGCGTCGCCAGCGAGTACTTTCACCGAGAGAAGGAGTTGGCGCGCGGAACTCCACTCGACGAGATGGTCCAGATGATGGAGGTTGCCGGTGTCGAGGGCGGCATCTTGACTATCAACGCGGCTGATCCGAAGTCGTTTGCCAGCATCGCGGCGCAGTATCCGGGCCGCTTCCTGCTGTCAGCGGTCGTCGACCCCACGCAAGGCATGGAGGCGGTACGCACGATCGAGCGCGTGGTGAAGGAGTACGACGTGCGCCTCATCCGGCTGGTGCCGTTCTTGTTCAATCGACCACCGAACGATAAGGTTTGTTACCCGATTTATACGAAGTGCATTGAGCTTGGCGTTGCCGTCTCCGTCAACACCGGCATTCCTGGGCCGCCGATGCCAGCAGAACCGCAACGACCGCTCTACCTCGACGAGGTGTGTCTCTTCTATCCTGACCTCGTGCTGATCATGGCCCACGGCGCTGACCCGTGGTGGGGTGAAGCCATCCGCCTGCTGCTCAAGTACCCCAACCTCTACATGATGACATCGGCATATTTGCCCAAGTACCTGCCGCCTGAGCTGCTGCACTTCATGAACACGCGCGGGCAGGACAAAGTCATGTTCGCCACCGATTTTCCGTTTCTCCCCTTCGATCGGGCCATTGACACCGCAAAGGCCCTACCCTTTCGCCCCGGCGTCCTGCGCAAGTATCTTCGCACGAACGCACGGCGCGTGTTCAAGTGGGCATAGCTGCTTACAGCGGCGTGGCAGGCTCTTTTGCCGAGCGGGTTTCCCGGCGGCCTGCCTTGCGCCCGCCGGGGACCCCAGCAGGGGGGCAAGGCCGTAGGCGTGAGCCTTCCGACGCTGCAGACTCGCGTTCTCAGATCTCCGCATACCGGAAGAGGCGCCGTCCGATACCGAAGGACACCACGCCGTAGGTAACGAGAAACAGGAGCTTCGGGGTGACCTCGAGCAGGCCTTTGTCACGTAGCATAACGTCGTGGATGGCGAACATCGACCACGTGGTCATCACCCCCTGTGCCGCGGTCTGCATCCACTTGGGCTGTTCGTAAAACGGCCACCAGCAGCCGCCAAGCGCGGCGAGGATAAAGACGGCCGACAGGCCGACGGGAATGATCTGTTCACGCGTGCGTGCTACGGCGGCGATGATGACGCTGAAACACGCCATGGAAAATACGATCGCGGTCGCCACCAGAAACAGGGTGATGGGAGAATGACCAAGCGCGAGCCCGTAGGTGAAATGACCGAACAGCAACAAGATCAGCAGCTGCGCTGTGCCGATGATCAGGCGCGCGAGCAGTTTTCCGCCAAGGACCGCCGTCTGCGACACGGGAGCCGTTGCCAGGCGTGCGCTTGTCCCCCAGGCTTCTTCGTCGCGCAGCCCGAATGAGACACTCAGAATGAGGTTGAGCAGTACAAACATCACACTGAAGCCGGGTACGTTCTGCTCCAAGGAAGTAAACTTCAGGCGCTTTCCGGTCAGGCTCCGTTCCTTGATCGTCAGTAGCTCTTCACTGAACGGATCGCCCAACGACGCCGCCTCACGGTCTGCGAGCAGCATGATGACCTTGATGGCCTGCAGTTCGGTCCACTGGGCTGGATCGGTCAACAGTTCGATGGTTGACGGTCTTTCGGTCAGGTAGCGTTTGCTCATTCCGCGGGGCAGCAGCAACAGCGCCGGCGCCTTGTTTTCAACCTTCACGAGCCGTTCCGCCGTGGCCCAATCCACCTGGCGGACATCGAGATGCTCACGGAACACCTTAATCAGAGCGTTGGCGACCGGTCCCTGGTCTTCATTCACCACTGGGAACAGAATGCTCTGGCTCCCCGCTCCCGACTGCGTTTCGGCCACCACTAGAATGATTATCATCGGAACCAGGAGCAGGAACACGAGTGCGGAACGATCGCGGGTGATCAATCTCAGATCCTTCAGCATGACGCGCAGCAGCTTCATGGTACATCTGCTCCATCTGGGCCGCGAGGCCCGTACTTCCGCCGCATGCGGCGCAACAGACCGTCAACGGACGCCTTGGACAGCAGCCGGTCAATCTGCCGGCGAAAGTTCATCGTCAGGCTCAGGTCTTCAATCCTGACGTCCGTCGCCAGCCAGTGATCGTCTGCGGGACGCAGCTGGTAGGTGACGGCGAACTCATCGCGCGGCGTAATGATCTTCGTGTCCACGCGCGCCGTCTTTTTGAGCCGTTCTTCGCCCACGTATCCGAAATCAGGTTTATCAAACAGCAGGAGCTTCTGAACGTACGTACGCTGGAACAGCACGCCGAAGAGGGCGAGGAATTCCCGTTGCTGCACGCGCGTGAAGCGTGACGCGTTCTTGCCCAACGCAGCCTTGCCCATGTCATCGGTATCGAGAAAATCTTTCAGAAGAACCGAAAGTGCAGCGAGCTTGGCGTTGTGCGTCTGATCGCTCGCGACGATGGCGCGCGCCTGCTCCAGGATCGCATGGGTATATTCCAGGGGTGTGGTTGCCCACGCCGCCTCGACCCCCCAAAGCCAGGCGGCGCAAGCGCAGCACAGGGTCCTGAACAGCAAGCGCTGCGCGGTGGCGCTGTGCCCCGCCGCGCGCGCGTGTCGGTACCCCTGGCTAGCTTCCCCTCGCCGGACCGCTGTCAGTCGCGCAACTCCTTGCCAGTGAGGTGCAGAAAGACCGCCCCAAGGCTCAATGGCACAATTTCCACCGATACGCTTCCTACAAACCGGCCGATCACCTGCTGAAGCGGTCCTAGCGCCTCGGCAGCACGAGTGACGAACACTCGTGTGACCCCATCGTGCGCTTCCACACGACACACCCCAGCCGCACGGCGCAGGCGGCCCAGATCCGCTGCGGCGGGCAGGCCCCGCAGCTGGATGACTTCCCCGCAGCCCACCTGCGTCACGAGATCATCGAGGGTACCCATCGCGATGATTTTTCCTTCGTCCATGACGCCCAGACGATCGCACAGGCGCTCAGCTTCTTCCATGTAGTGCGTGGTGTACAGAATTGCGGTTCCTCTCTCGCGCAGACCGGCCATGATTGAGAAGATATGCTCGCGTGAATGTGGGTCGACCCCGACGGTCGGCTCATCGAGCAGAAGCAGGCGGGGTTCGTGCACGAGACTGACGGCCAGGTTCAACCGCCGTTTCATCCCCCCTGAGAAGGTAGACACATGGTCGCGGCGGCGTTCTGCGAGGCCCACCAGCCCCAACAACTCATCGGTCCGGCGCTCCAGCTCTGCCTTGTCCACCCCGTACATGCGGCCGAAAAAACGCATATTCTCCGCAGCAGTCAGCTTTGGATAGAGCGCAATGTCTTGTGGTACTACTCCGATCATGCGCCGCACAGCTGTGACGTCGTGGCATACACTGTGGCCGAACACGAACGCGTCACCCGAGGTGGGACGCAACTGCGTCGCCACCACTGAGATCGTGGTGGTCTTGCCAGCCCCATTGGGGCCAAGGAGGCCGAAGACCTCCCCGGCGTTAACGTCCAGGCTTAAGCCCGCCACAGCCTCAATGGCTCCGTACCGCCTGCGCAAGGCGTTGATTCGGAGGGCTGGCACACCCGTGCCCTCTGGCATCGGATGTAGTATGACTGCGGCCGAAGGGGTGGCAGCGGAAGTCAGGGTGAGGTTTGTTACGGTCATGAAGCCAGCGACACTTTCATCGAACATGTATGAAGCAGATTTGTTCCGAATAAGGAAGGCCCGCGGCGTAGTCACTGTGGCACGCGGATGGGAGGGGGGCCCGAGCATGCGATACACTCCGGCAAGCAGCGGTTACCAAATGCGACGGCCACACCGGTGGACAGCCGTCCGGCGGCGGGTGTCCCCGACAACCTGGAAATTGCCGACTGTCCGCCGGAAACTTTGGCCTCAGGGGTAACGAGATGAGACTACGTCTTTTTCTCGCCGGGCTGTTCGTGTGCGCGGCTTCCCGCGCCCTCATGGCCACCGAACCGGCCGTCTACGATCTCGCCACCTGCATCCGGGCTGCCCTGAAGACAAGCCCGGACCTCATGGCCATCGCCGCCGATCTAGCGGGAGCGCGGGCCCGCTTGAGCGAAGCCCAAGCGGGCCGCTTCGGGCGTAGTGAATACACACAGGTTGTCGGCCTGGTCAACGAGGCCCGCGGCGACCCGGTGTTCTCGCCTGACGGGAAGAATGACGTTTTCTCCGGGCTTGGCCCCTTCACAAGAATCGACCTTGACATCAATATCCCCTTGTGGACCTTCGGCAAGCTCAGTGCGGCGCTCAGAGCAGGCCAACAGGCACTCGAAGGCGAGCGGGCCCGCCGTGAAGTCAAACGCGCGGAAGTGGTCCTGCGAACGAAGCAGCTTTACTATGGCTTGCTGCTTGCCGAGCAGCTTTCCGAGGTGCTCCGTGACATGCTCGACACCATGGACAAGGCCGTGGCAACAACGCAGGAGCGGTTGGATGCAGGCTCCAGCGCCGTCAGCGAACTGGACTTGCTCAAGCTCAAGACCGGCCGGGCGAAATTCGCCAAAGGGGTGCTGGTGGTCGAGGCGTCCACGCGCTTCACACGCAGCGCGCTGGCGCGGGAAACCGGCCAGCCAGCCGGCAGCGATTTCCGGATTGCCGACCGTAAGCTCACGCCGGTCGAGGCCAACATCGCTCCCCTGCCCGTCTACCTGCTCAAGGGGCCGGCGCGGCGCCCCGAATTGCGCCGGCTCTTATCGGGGATGGCCGCGCAATCCGCCAAGGTCGCATTGGAAGAGGCTAGCTACTACCCGACCTTGTTTCTTTCCACGGGCCTGCAGTTCGCGCGCGCCGGCAACCGGACCGAGCAGAGCAATCCATTTGCTGAGGATGATTTCAATTTCATACGGCCCGTCGGCGTGCTTGGCATGCGCTGGGATTTGAACTTCCTCACGACTCGGGCGAAGGTCGCACAGGCTCGCGCCGAACTTGAAAGCTTGCGAGCGCAGCAGCGTGAGGCGGCGACCGGGCTCGACCTCGAAATTCGTCGTGCGTACTCGAACGTCCTGCGTGCACGCGACACGATCGCGGCTGCCAAAGAGGGGCGCAAGGCGGGGCGGGCGCTGCTCATCTTGACGGTGGCCAATTTTGACATGGCCATCGGCGAGGCGGAGGAACTCTTCGATGGCCTCGGCGCCTACACGGAAGCAAGCACCAATTACTTCCGCGCCGTCCACGACTACAACGTTGCAGTCGCCACGCTCAGCAAGGCCGTGGGTGATGAAGTGACCCCGCTACGGTACTGAGGCGAGGCTGCCACGACGCTGTCCCGCTCAGCCAGTGCTCTGCGGCCACGCGCGTCCCCGCAGCCTCACCTACCCTGGGTGCTGGCAACGACGACGATTTGGCCCACAACCAACGAGCGGCTGTCTGGCTGGAAGAGGCCGAGGATCCGCAGGCGGCTTCCGGGCGCCGCCTCGTGAAATGGCCGGAGCATAGCGTCGGAGCCCACGAGATGAAGGTTCTCCGTGTACTGGATGACATTGCGAAAGGCACTCATCCCTTCGCCCAGCGTGCCCTGTGCATCCTCGACGGCCAGAATGCGCAGCCGGTTTCCTCCCCGGACGGTGAGGATGGACTGCGGTGAAGGAGGCGCCGTTGGGTCGATAACCCCTTCGATCCGCATATGGTATCCGGCACCACCGGTAACCGTCTGCGCCGCCGCCGTGCCGACGCCGAGGGCGAGAGACAGCCCGACGACCACGGATCGCATGATTCTCTCCATCGTGGCCACAATTGTGGCAGACTACCCCGCTCATGCAAGACCACGGGCGCTGCGCGCTCCGATCAGGCCCCGCCAGAACCGTTTAAGTGGACCCGGAGCGACCTTCTCCTCCAAGACAGCCTTCGCCCATTGACACTTCACGACATTGCCTTCTACTTATGAGGTGTGTTCCAGAGCCTGTTCACAGGCGGCAAGCGGCTGGCGGCGGCCCGGCACAGCCGGACTTCGTTGCGCCATCGGCAGCGCGCGGTCGCTGCCTCGGCATGAGTCGGTGATCACCCATGTCTCGTTGGGACGTGATCGTCATTGGTGCTGGCCTGGGGGGAATGCTCACAGGCGCAATCCTGGCGCGCCGCGGCCGGCGTGTTCTTGTCCTGGAGCGCGAGCTGCAACCAGGCGGACGCTTGCGCAGCTACGACGTTGACGGTTTCGTCGTCGATTGCGGAGCGTTTCTCTGGCCGAACAAGTTTCTCGACCAGGCGCTGGCCGCAGCCGGCGCCACCAGCTTCATCGGTTCGGAGATTCCCGCCAGTGAAGTGATGCGCATTTACGTCCAAGGACTCGGGGGTAAGCGGTTTTCGTTCCCGTGGCTCGGGCGTGGTGCAACCGATCTCGCAGACACGATCCGGGAAGTCTATCGCGCCTCTAACGACGACTTTCAGGCCTTCGCTGCGCTCCTGGGACAGCTGGCACAGTGGAACGATGCGGAGGTCACGAAGCTGTTGCCGGTTCGCGTGGGGGACTGGCTAGCAGCCAACGTGAGCAATTCGGCCGTTGCCAATGCCGTAAAGCGGACGCTGATGCTGTTCGGCACCTACGAGCCGGAAAATGCGTCGGTCGGTGAGTTCGCTCGTCTGCTGCAACGCAACCGGACCGGGGACAAGCAACCCAAGCCGGAGTCCTGCGGTGCCAATTCGATCGGTGGCGTCCGTGCGCTCGTCGAGGCAATACGGGCTGCGTTGGACCGCAACGGTGCGGAGCTGCGCCTTGGAACAACTGTCGATCAGATCGCCGTCGCTGGCGGGCGGGCCGCAGGCGTGCTCGTCCACGGCGCCTCACCCTTTCAGGAGCAGCTCACGGCGGATGTGGTGGTCAGCAATCTGCCGATCTGGACCTTGTTCGGCATCATCGCGGAAAGGCATTTTCCTGCGGAGTTCGTCGCCAACGCGCGCCAGTACGCCAAGGTTGGCGGGACGGTTGGCGTGGCTTACGCATTCGACGACGTTCCGCTACTGCGTCAGACGGGTGAGCCGGATTGGTTTCCGGGTTGGACCCGATTGCTCGTCGGTCCGGAACGCACCTTTGGGGGCGGCTTCTTTTGGATGTCCCACCACTCCCCGCACAATGCGCCACCGGGCAAGCACATCCTCCAAGGTATGCGCCTCGTGCCACCGTTCACCCTCACCGACCAGCAGCAGATCAATCAGATCGTAACGGACTTCGATACTCTGGCACGAGAAATTTACAGCAATCTGGATCGAACCCTCCGCTGGCGACGGTGCTGGATTACACGCGATGGCACCGAGTACATGATCTCAGCGGTGCCGAAGCCCGATGTTCGGGCCCCTTCCGTCGCCAATCTGTACTTTGTGGGTGAAACGATCAATCTTCCATCAATTCAGATGGATGCGGCAGCCCACTCTGCCCTTGAATGCGTACGCCTACTGGAGGAGTCTAAGTAAGGGTGCCCGTGTTCCGCCCCTTGTGCCCCCGGACACGCACTCGGGCCGGCTACGGTGACCCGCACTGCGGGTGGGGTCCCTCCCTGTTACCCGTCTGCCGCGTTTCTGTGCTAGCAGCCCGTTGAAAAACAGGGCCCCTACTGCGGGTGGCTATTTTCCGCCAGCTCTGCGTTGCCGAATCCTCAACAAAATCACCCGATTTGCCTCCGGTTCGGCGCCTTGATCTGACGCAAAATCGCTTACCCTCGCTACGGTGCCTGTTTTTCAACGGACTGCTAGGCAGGAGGCGATGTGGTGCTCCGAGTGCCACGCGGACAATCCGCCTGAGAATCGCTTCTGCGAGCAATGCGGGGCTCGGCTGGAAGCCGTGTGCTCGCATTGTGGTGCCGTAGTCCGACGTGGAACGAGGTTCTGCGGGCAATGCGGCACGTCGTTCGGGACTGCGCCAGGCACGGCACAAGAGCTGGCAGGGGGACAAACACCCACCGCACCCGCTGAGCGGCGCACTGGCGCGCCAGTTTCCTATACTCCCAAGCACCTCGCTGAAAAGATCTTGACGACACGTTCGGCGCTGGAGGGCGAACGCCGGCAGGTTACCGTGCTGTTTGCCGACATGGAAGGATTCACTGCACTCGCTGAGCAGCTCGACCCGGAGGAGGTCCATCAGATCATCAACCGCTGTTTCGAACTCATCACAACCGAGGTGCACGGCTTCGAGGGCACGATCAACCAGTACACCGGCGACGGTGTCATGGCCCTGTTTGGGGCGCCGATCGCCCATGAAGATGGGCCACGACGGGCCATACACGCCGCACTGGCCATCCAGCAAGCCCTCCGGCACTACAGCGAAGAGCTGCGCAACGCCCGCGGCTTCGGCGTTCAGATGCGCATCGGGCTGAACACGGGGACCGTCGTGGTAGGGAAGATCGGTGACGATCTCCGCATGGACTACACTGCAGTGGGCGACACCACCAATCTGGCTGCACGCCTGGAGCAGGCGGCCGTTCCTGGCAGCGTATTGATCAGTGCGGCAACTCAGAAGCTCGTGGCGGGTTTTTTTGAAACCCGCGACCTTGGCACGCTGCAGGTTAAGGGGCACATCGCGCCGCTGCGTGCCTTCGAGGTCCTGCGGGCACGCGGAAGACGCGCCCGCCTCGACGTCGCTGCCGAACGGGGCCTCACGCCTCTCGTCGGACGAGACCGAGAGCTTGCAACGCTCAGTGATCTCTTCCAGCAAGTGAAGGGGGGCCATGGCCAGGTTGTGTTCATCGCCGGTGACGCGGGCATCGGTAAGTCTCGTCTGGTCCTGGAACTTCGCCGGCAGATGGCCGGACGCGTGCTGGGCACGACGGAGTTTCCCGCCGAGTTGCACGCGGCCCTGATGGAGAAGGCGGAAGGCGTGCCGCTCTTCATCGAAGAGGTAACCAAGACGCTCCTCGACCTCGGGGTGTTGCGCCGGACCAACGGCAGCTACCGGATGGTCAAGGGTATCGAGGAGGTCAACGTTCCTGAAACAATTCACGGGATCATCATGGCCAGGCTGGATCGTCTCGGTGAGAACGGCAAACGCACGGTCCAGCTCGCATCGGTTATCGGGCGCCAGTTCCTCCAGCGGCTCCTGGAGCGCGTCGCCGGGCTGCCTGGCCAACCGCGTACAGCTGCAGACCGCTGGGTTTGGAAAGCTAGTCGAAAGCACGCGCGACGCCGAAGAAGCGCTGCGGCTTTCCAAAGAGATCGGCAACCCGCGGGGCCTTGCCAGAGCGCTGGTGTTTCTTGGGGGAGCGTTGCAGTGGCGCGCGGGCTCGCCGCCTGCAAGGCGACATCCTCGCCGCTACGGGCTACCTCGAGGAGGCTGCCGAGACACTCCGGGAAGCGGTGGAGCTGGCGGAGCACCTGCGCGTCCCGAACGAAGTGTGGATGGGCAAGGCCGCGCGCGCACGACTCCTGTCGCGGCTCGGCAAAGACGACGAAGCTGCTCTACACTGGACGGAAGCGGCCGCCACCCTGGATGGTCTCGCGGCGAACGTGACGACGCCGACACTCCGGCGCAGCTTTCTGAGCGCCGAGCCGGTGCTGGAAGTGTATCGCATAGTCGGCCGGCAGCCTCCGACACCCGATCCGCGAACATAGCCCAACCCTACGTGCGCCCGACTGCCCGCGACGTGTCTGGCCGAGGCTCGACGCTCACCGGGCCGATGCGCATCCGGCCATCAACGACGATTGCCCCTTCTCCGGGAGAGAGCACTTTCACCGGATTGAGGTCCAGCTCTCGCAGCTCCGGGATGATCTCGACCAGGGCCGAGACACGCATAATCACAGCAATCAACGCATCCCGGTCGCCTGGGGCGCCACCACGGTAGCCGTCGAGGAGCTTGCGCGACCGCAGCTTGTCAATCATCTCTGCGGCGTCGACATCGCTGACCGGCGTGAGGCGAAACGACACGTCGCGCAGGAGTTCGACGAGGATGCCACCCAGGCCGCACACCACCAGTGGCCCAAAGGTCGGGTCGGTGGTCACACCAACGAGCGCTTCGATGCCACCGGAAACCTCCCGCTGCAGCAGAACGCCGTCCAGCGACGTGCCGACGTCTCGCATGCGGGTCTCCAGGGTATCGACCGCCACGGCCACCGCCTCAGCGTCGCGTAGACCCATGATGACGCCACCGACGTCGCTCTTGTGAATCACGCCAGGGGCTATGGCTTTGGCGACCAGCGGATAGCCCATACGTTGCGCCGCCGCGACCGCCTCATCGACCCGGGCCTGCTCGACCGTAGCGAAGCTGATACCTGCCGCCCGCAGCACCGCGGCTAGATCCGTTGGCTGGAGCCACTGCGGAACCCCGTTGTCTCCAAGGACCCGGTCAACCACGGCCCGGACGGTACTGTGCGCGAAGCGGTCCAGTGTCAGTGGAGCCCCGCGTGGCCGGCCCCGCCAGCGCCCGTACTGGGCCACCGCAGCCAGAGCCATCGCCGCGTTTTCCGGGAAACTGTAAGCCGGCAACCGGCCACGCGGTCCGGTGCTCAGCATCGGCGGAGCTCCCTTCGAGGAGATGAACACTGAGAGCACAGGCTTGTGCGCGGGAACAGCGCCGGCACCGCGCGCGATCGCCCGGGCGATGTCATCCGGATCACTCACCAGGGGCGGGATGTAGATCACGACAACCGAATCGACATGAGGGTCTGCGCCGACCATCTCGATGGCGCGGGTGTACTGCTCCGCCGTGGCGGACGCGATCATGTCGATGGGGTTGGCCAGCCCCGCCTGCGCCGGCAAGAAGGTGCGCAACGCCGCCAGCGTTCGCGGGGAGAGTTCAGGAAGCTCCAGGCCACGCGCTTCGCAGCTGTCCGCGAGCAGGATCCCGGGCCCCCCGGCGTTCGTGACCACCCCAACACGTGTTCCGGGAGGCACTGGCTGTGTCGACAGCAGTGCCGCCACGTCGAAGAGCTCCTCAAGCGTATTCGTACGAATCACGCCCGCCTGCTCGAAGAGAGCGTCCACCGCCACGTCCAGGCTGGCCAGGGCTGCCGAATGACTCGAGGCTGCCCGGGTTCCCGCTGCGGAGCGTCCAGACTTCACTGCCACGATGGGCTTGTGACGAGCGATATCCGGGGCGATCCGCGCAAACTTCCGCGGGTTTCCAAAGCTCTCAAGATATAGAACAATGACCCGGGTGCGGGCATCATCGGCCCAGTAGCACAGCAGATCATTGCCGGACACGTCAGCTTTGTTGCCA
>JBHHYR010000046.1:0-21909 GCA_046757585.1 Binatia bacterium
CGGTGCCCGCGTTCGGAGCAGGACCCCGGGCGGGGGGGGGTGGGGCGGCGCCGCCGTGGGGCGGCGCCGCCGACCGAGCCTTACGCAGGAGTCGGAGCTTCGTGGGTGTGCGATTCGACGCGACGCTCCAACTCGTGGACGCGCTTCCGTAGCCGATCCACTTCCGACCGGGACGCAACATCCAGGCGGCTGGTCAGAGGCTTGACCGCATCGCCGATCCGGTCCTGCACCTCTCCGCCGACGCGTTCCGCACGTGTGCGGGCATCGGTAACGAGCCGGTCAGTGCGCTTGCGCAGATCGCGCCGCGTGCGATCGAGATTCGCCGTCCAACGTTCCAAGGCTTTACGCGGTGCCGGCGGGAGCAAGTTGGTCGCCTCGCTAAAGCGTTTGCGCATGCGCCGTTCGACAGTCCGCTGCAACTCGTTCACGCGCCCCACCAGGGTCGTTTGCCGGCTGTGAGCCTTCTTTCGTGCTGCCATCGTGGTCACCTCCTTTCCATCCAGATCATAACGCACCGCGTCAGAATGTCAATGCGGTGCGTTATGAAAATCGTGGGCGACCTGTGCCGATCTTGCGCCACGCACGGTGCTGTGGTACCGGCTCACCTGTTGGCGCGCGGTCGCATAGCTCAGCTGGTTAGAGCGCCTGCCTCACATGCAGGAGGTCCGTGGTTCGAGTCCACGTGCGACCACTCCGTGTTGTTGTACGGGATCAGGGGGTTAGCGGCAGTACCGGCCGGCAGCGGGCGGCCGATTGCGACAGCCGGGCGGTGTTGGTATGGTGCCGTTGTTGAAGAGGTCGGATGGCCACCGTCATTACCAGTGAATGTATCAACTGTGGCGCTTGCGAGCCGGAGTGCCCGAATACGGCGATCTATCAGGGCGGCGTCGAATGGGAACTCAACGGGGAAATGCACCCGCCGCTTGCTACCGACACCTTCTACATCGTACCCGAGAAGTGCACGGAGTGCGTCGGCTTCCATGAACAGGAAGCGTGCGCGGCAGTGTGCCCGGTCGACTGTTGCGTACCGGACCCGAATATTCCGGAAACCGAGGAAGTGCTGATCACACGCGCCAAGCAGTTGCATCCCGAGCAGACGTTTCCCGACAGCTTCCCATCTCGTTTTCGCAAGGATGGCGGCGCGCCTGCCGCAGCAGCCAACACGGCGCGGGCGCCAGCCACTGGGGAGGCGGCAGCGCCAGTCGCGGCCCCTTCGCCTGCGCCCGCTCCGAAAACCCCTGCACCACCTCAGCCGGCCAGTGTGGGCTCCGCAACGCCTGTCGGCCGCGCGGCAGCGAGCGGCCTGCGCATTCCAGAAATCGAAGAGTGGGAAGTGCCGATCGAGTGCTTCCGTTGTCACGGCACCTACGCCGTGGCTTTCAAGCACTTCCGCAGCGGGGTGGTTTTCTACTGCCCGTTCTGCCAGGGGTCGTACGTCGTTACAACGTCGATGCACGGTCACGTGAGCCGCGTCTTACGAGCGTTTCAGGCGCAGTGGCGCGAGGAATTCGAGCGCTTTCACGCACGACGACAGAAGGAACTGGACGAGTTCGAAGAGCGCCAGCGCGCGCGACTCGAAGCGTTCAACGAATCGCTGAAAGACGCGAGCCAGGAATTCAAGCCGCCAGGAGCGCCGCGCAAGCGCGCGTGGATCTTCGGCTGAAACCGGCGGCGCCTCTCGCCGCTACGGTAGGCGCCTGACCTCGCGACCAACGGGCGGCGGGCCGGCGGCGCCGCGCGGGGGTGGTCCCGCAGCGCGCCGCGGCGCTGGGCCAGCCGCGCTGCGGGGTGCGGGACCAACCGCACCCAAGGGCGGAGCGCCTTCCGGTCCCAGAAAGATGGGTTTGCTCAGCTCCTGGCGGCAGTGCTCTACCGCGTTGCGCGTCAATCCCGTCATGCGGCTGATTTCCACCGTGTTGCGTCCCTGCTGCAGCAAACCAAGGAGGGGCGTGCAGTCCTGCGCCAGCGCCGGCCGGCCAGCCGCTAGCACCGCGACGACGGCTGTCCCGCAAGCGATCCACACCGCCAGCTGCCCGCTTCCCGATTGCCCTCGGCGTAAGGTCATGTGGCCCTCCGTGCTCATCTTTTTGGGAGATGCAACACACGCTCCCCGATGATGTTACGCTGAATCTCCGATGTCCCGCCGGCGATGGTCATCGCCCGGCTCCCCAGTACGCCCTGCGCCCACTTCCCGTTGTCGACCGCACCCCAGGAGTCGCGGACCAGCGGGCCGTAGGGTCCCAGGAGCTCAGCGGCAAAATTGGCGACGCGCAGGTTCAACTCGCTGCTGCTCAGCTTGGCAATCGAGCCCTCGGGCCCCGGCGGCTCGCCGCGCAGCTGGCGTGTGATCTGGCGGAAGCGGTTATACTTCAGGGCTGCCGCCTCGATCGCAAGCTGCGCCAGTTTCTGGCGGACCGCGCTGTCGTCCCACGCCACCGTGCCGTTGATCCGGACTCGTTGCGCCAGGGAAACGAGTTGGTCGACCACGGACTCGAAGCGCAGGTCGCTGCCAAGGCCGGCGCGTTCGAACATCAGGGTCGTCACGGCCACCTGCCAGCCGTTGTTCTGCGCGCCGACGATGTTGCGCTTCGGTACGCGAACGTCTTCGAAGAAGACCTCATTGAAACCGGCATCGCCGGTGATCTGAACGAGTGGACGGATGGTGATGCCGGGGCTGCGCATGTCGACGAGCAGGTACGTCAAGCCGCGGTGTTTCGGGGCAGAGGGATCGGTCCTCGTCACCAGGATGCACCAGTGCGCGCGGTGCGCCAGGCTCGTCCACACTTTTTGACCATTGACTATGAAGTCGTCACCGTCCTCGAGCGCCCGCGTCTGCAGCGCCGCGAGATCGGAGCCGGCGCCAGGCTCCGAATATCCCTGACACCAGATCTCCTCCGCGCTGAGGATCTTGGGTAGGAAGCGCTCTCGCTGCGCCGGCGTGCCCCAGTGCATCAGAGTCGGCCCGACCAGCAGGAGCCCCAGGATGTTCACCGGTGAGGGTGCCCGCACTCGCTGCATTTCATCTTGGAAGATCATCTGCTCGATGAGCGTGGCACCCCGCCCACCATACGCTTTCGGCCAGTGGATCCCCACCCAGCCGCCCGCGTACATTTTCTTGTGCCAGGCCAGTTGCCAGTCGAAACGCTCGTCAGCCTCGGCGAGTTCTTCGAATTCATCCGGGTCGTAGCCTGCGGGCAAGTTGGCCTCAAGCCAGGCTCGTAGTTCTTCGCGGAAGGCCTCCTCTTGTGGCGTGTAGCTGAAATCCATCGGCTCCGTGTCCAGCGGCTCGGGCGTCGAGCCACCCGCAGTATAGGGGCCGGACAGACTTCGAGCAACCAGGGTCCAGTGTTTCGGCACCGGCACCCGGCTGACGTGTGCGGGCGGTTTGCGCGCCGTCCACCGGCCCTGCACTTTCGGCCGTCTGTGTGATGCTGTATACGCAAATGGTTCAGGAGAATGGCTGGCTGATGATGCGTAAGCCTCCCCCGTTGCGGCCCGGCGATGTCGTTGGCGTGATCGCGCCGGCGGCCGCCGTCGACGAGCTGAGTGTCAACGCCGGGGTCCAGCTCCTCGAACGCGGTGGCTTCCGCGTCCGGCTCGGGGCCGCAGTCCTCCACCGGGCCGGGTACCTCGCAGGCACGGATGAGGAGCGCGCTGCCGACTGGCGCGAGATGTTTTGCGACCCCGAGGTCAAGGCGATCATCACCATGCGGGGAGGTTACGGGGCCGGGCGGCTCCTGCCGCTGCTCGACCCTGCTATTTCCCGCAGGCATCCGAAGATTGTCGTCGGACACAGCGACATCACGTTTCTGCTCAACGACCTGGTCCAGCGTGCGGAGCTCGTCTGCTTTCACGGCCCAATGATCGTCGATCTGCAGCAGCGCACCGAGGCCACTGGGCCGTTGCTGGCGATGCTGAGCGGGGACCGGATGGGGTGGCACCACCCAGCGCAAGCAGTCGTCCAACCAGGAACGGCGGAGGGACTGCTTGTCGGTGGATGCCTGTCGGTGGTTGTGGCGACCCTCGGGACCCCGTACGCCCCGAAGACCCGCGGACGCCTGCTGTTCCTGGAGGATGTCAATGAGAAGCCGTACCGGATCGATCGGATGCTCACGCAGCTTCGTCATGCCGGTGTCTTGGATGATGTCTCGGGCGTGATATTCGGTGAGATGAGTGGATGCGTTGCCGCCGAGCACGAGCGCGTATCGGTGCAAGATGTGATCGCCGAGGCCTTTGCCGGCGTCCCGTACCCGGTTGCCTTTGGCCTGCCGAGTGGTCACGGGCTGGGGACGCTGACACTGCCATTGGGCGTACGCGCGCAGCTGGCGGGGGAGCGGTTGACGCTCCTCGAGTCACCCCTGGCAGAACTGTCGTGACTTCCTGTGTGGAATCTGGAGTGTCAAGACGCAGGGTCCCCGCGCCGGCGGGGCGACGGGGGCATAGGGAGTCGCCCGCTGTGCGCATGCGGAGCCGAACGGCGCGTGCCGGAGCCTGACGCGTACCACTCCGGGCCCAGCACCGGCCATGGGTAGATGAGTTTCGCCGAGGTTGAACGGGAGATGGATGCGGCCGTGGAGCGCCGTATTTTCCCCGGCGCCGTACTGCTCGTGCGGGAGGGCACGCGCGTCTTCTATCACCGCGCCTTCGGGCATCGCAGCCTTGAGCCTGAACTCACTGCGATGCGGGAAGACACCATCTTCGACCTCTCATCACTGACGAAGCCGTTTGCCACCAGCATCGCCATGATGCTCATGGTGAAGGATGGAAAGATCCGGTTGGACGATCGGGTGACCCGTTTCTTCCACAACTTCGGGGTCCATGGGAAAACCCATATCACATTCCGCCACCTGCTCAGCCACAGCTCTGGGCTGCCAGCCTGGCGCCCGTACTACAAAGAGATCCTGCGGATCGAGCACCGGGGACGGATCAATTTTCTCGCGAGTCACGGCGCCAAGGCATACGTCTATCAGGCCATCCAGCGCGAGCGTTCCGAAGACGCACCCGGCCGGCGGGCGCTGTACAGCGACCTCGGTTTCATGCTGCTCGGCGCGGCCATCGAAGAGGTGAGTGGTACGGGGTTAGACCGCTTCTGCCATGAACGCATCTTCCGACCCCTTGGCCTGCGTGCGACCGGGTTCGTCGACCTGTCGCTGCTGCGTGCCCGCCACCTCGAGCCCGTCGCCGAAATGATCGCACCGACCGAACGCTGCCCGTGGCGCCGGAAGATTCTGTGCGGGGACGTGCACGACGACAACGCCTACGCCATGGGTGGCGTCAGCGGCCACGCCGGCCTGTTCGCCTCGGCCAAGGACCTCGACACGATGCTGTGCCGCTTGAAAGATTGCTACCACGGTGCCAGCCAGGTGATTCCACCACGGATCATTCGAGAGTTCTGGACTCGCGACGGTGCGGTCCCCGATTCCACTTGGTGTCTCGGTTGGGATACGCCCTCGCGGGTCGGGTCCAGCGCAGGCGTGCGTTTCTCGCCGCACTCCGTTGGGCACCTCGGATTCACGGGCACGTCTGCGTGGCTCGACCTCGAGCATGACCGTCACATCATTTTGCTGACCAACCGCGTGCACCCGAGCCGAGACAACGATGCGATAGGTGCCTTCCGGCCCTTCATCCACGATGCCATCGTCAATGCGTTGGGCTGATGGACGAGTTGAACGCGCCGCACTCTTGCTCCCCGCTGCCAGACCCATGCTGAGCCACACCGTTCCCGAAGCCGTGCGCCGCGGCAGCGTCCGTCGCATCCACCTCATTGCCATCTGCGGTGTGGGCATGGGTGCACTGGCTGGCATGCTGAAGCAGCGCGGGTACACGGTGTCGGGCTCGGACGAAAAGGTCTATCCGCCGATGAGCACTCTGCTCGCCCGGCTCGGCATCCCCATCCGGCAGGGTTTCCGCGCTGAAAACCTGCGGGACCGTCCTGACCTGGTCGTCGTGGGCAACAAGGTGTCACGCACCAATCCCGAGGTCGAAGCACTGTTGGCCAGTGGCGTCCCGTACGTGTCGTTGCCGCAGGCGCTGGCCGAGCTGTTCATAACCGATCACCGGTCGCTCGTGGTCGCCGGCACGCACGGCAAGACGACCTCAACGGCGCTGCTCGCATGGGTGCTCGAACAAGCAGGGCGTGACCCGAGTCTCATGGTCGGGGGCGCCGCGCTGAACTTCGACGGCAACTACAAACTCGGTGGCGGAGAGATATTCGTCATTGAGGGTGACGAGTACGATACTGCCTTTTTCGACAAGGAACCGAAGTTCCTTCATTACCAGCCGCAGGCGCTTTTGCTGACATCGGTTGAATTCGACCACGCCGACATCTATCGGGACTTGGAGGACGTCAAAGAGGCCTTCTCGCGCCTTGTCGCTATCTTGCCTCCCTTGGCACCGCTGGTGGTTGCCTCCGACTTTCCGCATGCGTGCGACGTTGCCAAGCGGCACCGCACTGCGGTCACGTTCGGGCTCGGCGGTGACTGGCAAGCGGTCAACCTGCGCGACAGTGGGACCCACACGTGCTTCGACATTCTCCACCGCGGAACGATGGCTGGCGCGGCGCGGATCAGACAGCCCGGCGCGATCAACGCGCGCAACGCCCTGGGCGTATTTGCCATGGCGAGGGCGTTGGGGCTGACGGCTGCCGAAATTCTCCCCGGCTTGGCAAGCTTTCGCGGGGTTGCCCGTCGCCAAGAGGTGGTTGGCGAATTTCGTGGCGTCACGCTCGTCGATGACTTCGCTCATCATCCCACCGCCATCGACGGGGTGCTCGCTGCCCTGCGGTTGCGCTACCCACATCGCCGCCTGTGGGCCGTGTTCGAGCCGCGGTCGAACACGAGCCGGCGCAAGGTGTTTCAGCGCGAGTACGCGGCCGCCTTCGGGGGTGCCGAGCAGGTCATTGTCAGCGCTGTCTTTCACAAGCCCGGCGATCCGGTTCCCGCAGCCGAGCGGTTCTCATCAGCCCAACTCGCTGCGGATCTGCGGGCGCGCGGCGTCGCCGCGCGGGCACTCTCCGGGGCCGATACGATCAAGGCGACGCTGGCAAAGGAGACTCGTCCCGGTGACGTGATCGTGCTCCTGTCGAACGGTGACTTCGGCGGCCTGCGGAACAAACTCGTAGCGGCGCTCGGTGCCGGCGGTTAGGCCTGGCGAGAGCACGGGTGCGGGTGCACGGGACGACTAGCTCCAAAAGTGTTCCACCTTCGCGGGCGTGACGTGCCAGAAACCGGTGCGCGGTTGCCTACGAGCGGGCGCGCGTTGGCGCCCGCAGACGTCCGAGTCCCCCCTCAGCCGGTTCCGGGCTCGCTGGCCTGCGCGCCATACAGCCGCCGGTACGTCCGATAGTTGCTGACGACCCGCTTCACGTAGTCGCGGGTCTCGCGGTAACTGATGCACTCGATGAACTCGTCGGCCTCGAGCTGAGGAGCCCGGCGCTCCCATTTCTCTACGGCGCTCTCCCCGGCGTTGTATGCCGCGAGCGCCTTCAGCATGTCGCCCTGAAAGCGTGCCAAGAGCGCTGCCAGCTCGCGAACCCCGAGCCGAATATTGAGTTCAGGCTGGGTGAGATCAGCTGGCGCGATCGGTCGCTCCTGTGGTGTTGCCCAGCGCGTGACCGTAGTTGGCATCAGCTGCATCAAGCCCTCCGCGCCTGCGGAGGACCGTGACGCTGGATCAAAGAGGCTTTCCTGCCGCATGAGGGCCTCTACCAGCAGCGGATCCACGGCGTGGGTTCGAGCTTCGCGGCGCACGATCGGCCAGAACGCCAACGGGTACGAGAGGCGCGCGCGCTCGAACGGCGAAAGTGCGACGCTGTCGTCCAGACGGCTGAGCAACCGCAGCGCGGCAGCGTAGCCGTCGACGGTCTGGTAAGCGCGGATCAGGTAGGCCATGAGCGCCGGTTCACGGCGATGGTCGCGTGCGATCGCCGCTAACTCACGCCGCGCCAGCGGATAGACGCCCGCCGCTTTCAGCTCCTGCCAGCGCTCGACGTGGAACGGACTGATCAGCGTAGCCTGCAAGGACGGGAAAGAATCGGTTCTGGCCGGATCGATTCCTGGCCCCTGTGGTGCGGGGAGGCGTGACGGCAGGCCGAGCCGGCGCTCTGCCCACAGGGCGTAGTAATCGTCGGCGTCACGATCGATGATCGCGCGGTACAGTCGTTTTGCCGCAGCGGCGTGGCCGGCCTTCTCGTACGCCCGCGCCTGCCAGTAGGTGGCCTCGTTGCGGCGCCGGGGCGAACGTGCTCGGCGCGCGAGTGCGGAGAAGGTTGCCGTGGCCGCCGACGGATCGCGCCCGAGGTACTGTATCCAGCCGATCCGCCACCGGCTTTCAGGGGCGGGCCGGCTCTGCGGATAGCGACGGGCCAAGCGGGCGTAGCTGGCGATCGCCCGCTGTGCGTGCCCGGCTCGCTGGTGAATGCGGCCAATCGCGTACAGTACCTCCGGTGCACGCCGGTCATCACCGTAGTGGCGGCGAAACTGGACGAAGGCCTGCAGTGCTTCCCGGTCGCGGTCAAGATTCCACAGAACAGACGCCCGCCGGAACAGCGCCTCCGGCGCCGTCGGGCTGCCCGGATAGCGCTCCACCAGGAGACGCCACGTGTCCAGCGCTTGCTCGGTCTGGCCGAGCCCGTACAGTGCGCCCGCCAGCGCCTGCAGTACGTCGGCCCGCTCAACGCCAGCCCCGGTTGCGCCTGTGCCCCGCAAAAGCCGCATCAACGCGTTGTTGGCTGTGGCGTAATCATGCTCGGCAATCAGCAGGCGTGCCTCGTTGAGAAGCCGGGCACCACTCGGCACCAGCTCGGCGTGAGTGGTCCGGAGCCGGCGGACGTGCTCCTTCGCCGTGCGGCCTGCGGCGGTGCCGGGCGCAGTCCGGCGTACCTGCATGAAACCCTCGTACGCCGCCGGTATCGCCCCGCTGCGTTCATCTTCCTCAGCAAGGGCTAACCGTGCTTCGCGGCTGATCCTCGCATCTGAAGCGGCGAGTACGCTCTGCAGCCACAGACGGCCCTCATCGGCCCGTCCAGACTGCGCCAGCAGCTTGCCGAGCTCTAGCGCGGCCGCTGGCGCCTGTACGCTGGGAGGATACGCGTACAACACACGTCGCAGCGCGGCTTCAGCGGCCTGCCTGTGTTGCAAGCGTGCGTTGATGACTCCAACGAAGTAGAGGTGATAGTCGGCAAGCTGCGGGTACCGGCGGACCAGCGCAGCAAAGATCGGCAGCGTGCTCTCGATATCCCCGTGACGAAACCGGTTGTAAGCTTGCGCGAAGGCGGTACGCCGTTCCGCTAGGTGGTCAAGCGGCATTGAGCCCGACGACGATGTGCGAATGGTAGTTGGCCATACGCCGCAGCCGACGACCGTTACCGACAAAAAGAGTACCACTGTCGCAGGACGCATGTTACCGAGTTAGCATATCCAAGCCGCTTGTGAATCACCCTCCGCCGTACCCGGGTTGACAACGTCTCGAGCATTGGCGAACAAACCCCCCGATGGGTGCAACTCTTGTCCTCGCTTCAGCCTCACCGCGGCGCCAGGAGCTGTTGGCGCGCCTGGGCATCGTATGCGACGTCGTCCCCAGCACCCTCCCGGAACGCCCGCGGCCTCACGAGTCGCCCGATGTCTTCGTCCGGCGGGCGGCACGGGAAAAAGCCGCCGACGTCGCGCGCCGGCGACCCGACGCGTTCGTGCTCGGGGCGGATACCGTCGTCGCCGTTGGCGGTGTCATCTTGGGCAAGCCCGCCGACCGTGCCGACGCACGCCGGATCCTGCAGCTCCTCTCCGGGCGCACGCACCGGGTGCTGACCGCGGTTGCCCTCGTCGATCCGGTGCGGCGTCTCGTCGATGAAGTTGTGGCGGAGAGTGTGGTCACCTTCCACGATCTGAGTGCAGAAGCGATTGATCGCTACGTCGCCAGTCGCGAGCCATACGATAAGGCCGGTGCCTATGCGGTCCAGGGTGGTGCGAAACGATTCGTCGTCGAGCTCCGTGGTTCGTACTCCAACGTGATGGGTTTGCCCGTGGACGAAGTGCGTGCTCTGCTGCGGCGCCGTCTGCCGGCTGAGTCCGGACGTCCCGTATGAGTGACGTTGCGGCCAATTGGAAGCACGTCTGCCGGCAAGTGGCGGAGGCAGCGCGGCGCGCTGGTCGAGATCCCCGATCAGTGCGGATCGTTGCCGCCGCGAAGACCAAACCGGTCGAGCTGATCGAGCAGGCGATTGCAGCCGGTGTTACCGATGTCGGCGAGAACTATGTGCAAGAGGCCGCCGCCAAGCGGCGCCGCATCACCGCACCGGTTGCCTGGCACCTCCTCGGGCATCTTCAGCGCAACAAGGCTGCGCGTGCCGTCGAACTTTTCGACCTTATCCACACCCTCGATAGTGTCACGCTCGCCCAGGCGCTGGCACGCCACGGGGCCCGCATGGCGCGGCCCGTGCCCGTGCTGATCGAGGTGAACATCGGCGCCGAAGCTACGAAGAGCGGTGTGCAGGTTGCCGAAGTTGAAGCCCTCGTGAGGGCTCTGGCCACGCAGCGTTGGTTGGTCGTTCATGGCTTGATGGCTGTGCCTCCAGCCGGCCCCTCCCCTGAGTCGGCACGGCGCTACTTCCGCGCGCTCCGCGTTCTCCGTGACCGACTTCGTGCCGGGGCACCCGCGAATGCTCCCCTGCGTGAACTGTCGATGGGGATGACGGATGACTTTGCCGTGGCCATTGAAGAGGGTGCGACGATAGTGCGCGTTGGACGAGCAATCTTCGGGGAGCGGGAAAAAACTGACCTTGGCATGACAGACGATGGCGCGTGACGGGGGGAACTCCACGCCAAGTGGGAGGAGAGGCATGGCGAAAGGACATCCGACACGAAGCCGAAGACCGGCACGGGGATCTACACCTCGCCGGGCCGTCGGTTTCGTCGGAAGCGGCAACATGGCTACTGCCCTCATCAGGGGGCTGCTTGCCAGAGGGAGATATCGTCCGAAGGAAGTCTGGGCCAGCGATGTGGACCCGAAAAAGCTCGCGTTGCTGCGGCGGCGCTTCAAGGTCGGCACGACTGACGACAACTCGGCGCTGGTCCGCGGCTCACAGGTGGTTGTCATCGCGGTGAAACCTCAAATCATCGACGTGGTGCTCGCACAGATGCGGCCGGGTGTGACGCCTAAGAAGCTGTTCATCTCGATTGCGGCGGGTGTGACAACGGCCCGTTTGCAGGCAGGTCTCGGGGCTGGGGCGCGACTCTTACGCGTCATGCCGAATACCCCTGCACTGCTCGGTCGCGGGATGTCAGTGCTGGTGCGAGGACGCAGCGCCACGCCAGCGGACGAGCGTCTCGGCCTGCGGCTGCTGCGGGCAGTCGGGCAAGCCGTCGCGGTGCGCGATGAGCGCCTGCTCGATGCGGTCACCGGCCTCAGCGGCAGCGGCCCGGCTTACGTCTACGTCTTTGCGGCGGGCTTAATCTTGGGCGGCGCCGCTGCCGGTCTTCCACCGCCGCTTGCCAGGCAGCTGGCGCTGCAAACCCTGACTGGCGCCGCTGCCATGTTGCAAGAAACGGGAAAGAGCCCACAACAGTTATGCGCCATGGTTACCTCGCCGGGGGGAACGACCCGTGCGGGCTTGGATGAACTCGAGCGGTGGCGATTTCGCGATGCGGTCGCTGCTGCGGTCGTGAGAGCAACACGCCGGTCCGAAGAGCTGGCGCGCGGCCGCTGACCTCGAGCCGCAAGCTCTCCCCCCTGCACCGTCCCGGCGACATTCGCGCCAACGGGCACAGGGATGTGTTGCGGCCTGCGATTACGTCCTGCCTCGCGTTCTTGTGCGGAGGGAAGGGAACCCGTGGTCACCGCGCTTGCCTCTGCCTGCCCCAAGTTCCCGTCTGATATCCGATGTGGTTCCTGGTGGGGGCGCGCCGCTACCCACGGCCTCTTCCTGCTCTGGCGTTTCGGGCCTGCATCCTCGCGATCGTGGCGTTGTCGCGTTCCAAGCGAAAGATATCCAGCATTCGCCGCATTCCGGAGAGCTCCTTGCGGTGCAGAGCCGCCAAGGTCCGGAGCTTTCGAACGCCGTCGGCGGTGAGGCAAACACGGACCTCGCGACGATCGTCCGGATTGACGTGGCGGCGCACCAAGCCCATCGCCTCGGCGCGGTCCACGAGGCCCACGGCACTGTGATGTTGCACCTGAAGGAACTCGGCGATTTCCCCAATTTTTGCCGAGTTCTTCCCGGTGAATCCCGCGACGCCGAGCAGGAGCTGATGCTGCTGGGGCGTGAGACCCGCTTGCCGCGCCGCTTGTTCGTTGAAGCGCAGGAACTTTCGGATCGCGTAGCGAAAGCGCGCCAGGTTCCGAATGTCTGACTGTGACGGTCCTGCCATGCTGTGCTCCCTTCCTCACGATGCCCCCTGCGAGGTCGAGCCGTCTTGGGTTAGCCTGCGGTGCAACCGTACCCCTCGCATCGCCGGAGCTTGGTTGAATGCTACCGGCGGCAGCGGTCGCAACGCAAGGCCGGAGGCACGCCGACGCGAGTTGGCCATTGCTCTTTCCGGGGCACACCGAACGGATCGGAACACCGTGCCTACTTATCGCCTTCGTGCTGAATGAGATGCTCCAGCCGCTCCATGCGTTCCTCCAGCAGGCGGATGCGGTCATTCAGGGCGTCGAGCCGTTCGCGCACGGACTGCTGGTTGCCTACTCCCTCCTCGAGATCGGAGGAGCGGGGTGCAACCGCAGGGGCACTGCCCACAACCCGGATGTTCGCGACGCTGTGCACGACTATCTCAGGCGTGCCCCGGAAACTCCGAATCATCCCGGCCACGCGGACGGTGCGGTGCAGATAATACTGCTCCGGCCGCGCTGGAAAATCGCTCAACAAGCCGATCACCAGCGACACCGTGAGAGACCGGGGCGCTGTCCCCAGGTGCAGACGGACAACGCTACCCTCACGGCGCGCCGCTGCTACAGTGCCTTCAACGATCTTTTGCCGCCCAACGAAGCGCCCTGCCACGTTCGCAGAAATCGTCGCCGCAGCGGAGACGGCCAAGGTGGAACTCACCCTCACGAAGAGGACGAACGCTGTGACGAAGGCCGTGGCATGGTGCGCAGCCATGGACACGCTGCCGCGCCTTATAGCTTGAACTCCCGATCGTGATCATGCAGGCGTACGTCGCTACCTTCCGACGGAGCCAACTCGTCGAGTTTGCGGAAGATCACCTCGATGAGCTTGTCCAGGCGCCGGTATTCACCCGAGCGGGCCGCGGCCCGTGCCACGGCTACGGCCAATTTGAGCTTCTCGTCGGTGGTCATACACCCTCCTGTGGCAACAGCTGCTCCTTTATAAGTGATAAGCCGCCTGGCCGCCAAGGACCGCGGTGCAACGATCGCAGCCCGTGCACGCCACCGTCTCGGTGCGACGCCGGCGGACCGATTGGGTAATTGCGACACTGGCCGTACTCTGATAACATTTGTAGTATTGGGCATCGCTGCCGGTGCCTGTTGCCACGCCACAGAGCAGCTTCGCTGGAACAGGCGGAAAGGAGCGCCAACCATGGCAGGCGGTAAGACGTTCAAGCGAGATCAGAAACGGCGGAAGGAAATGGCTCGCAAGCTCAAGCAGGAAGAGAAGTTACGCAAGAAAATGGAGCGACGAGAAGCCAAAAAACACGGCGACGAAACGTCAACCGAGCCTGAACCGGAGTTCAAGCCACCCTCAGCCTTCTGATTGTCTCACTGCCGGCGGCTGCGGGATTCACGCGTAGGGTCCATGTCGCTTGTCGCCAGCACGCGCACATACGTTCATCTCCCGACCTTCCGAGCGATGCTCCGTGTGGAGCGCTTCGACCGGCGCGCCTCGCTGGTTGGTTAGCAAATAGCAAAGATCTCCCAGCGCATCTTTCGCGCGCAGCGGCCGCGTCACCGGTACTTTTTCGGACGCCGGCTGCCTCTCCCGCCCGCACGTTAGAGGCGCGGGGTGAAGGTGGGTAGTGGCGTCAGAGTTGGCATGCGTGTTCTGGTTGGTTTCATCGTCGTCGGCGGCTTGGGTGTGGGTGTTGCGCCGGAGGAGGGCACGGACGGGATTGCCGTTCCCTGCGGCGGGCTGGTCGGTCCGGGCGCCGGTGCAATGAACGGTGGCGGAAAGTGATATCCGAGATCGACCGGCAGTGTATCCAGGGTGCCGTCACTTTGCGTCGTCCGCTGCAGGAGGCCCGCGAGCAGTTTTTCATCGAGCGCGGAGCTGCCGGCATCAAGAGCAGGACTGCTGGGCGCAGCGAGTCGAAAGTCTCCCGCGGCCGGAAGGATGAAGAGCGGATCCATGCGAATGTCGTTCGGGCCTGGTGCTGGGCCGTCGTAGCCGTCGATGTTGAGGTTGAAATCACCCTGGAAACCAGTGAGCGACGTTGGTGGCACGGTGTCCACCACAACGCCCGCCGGGACGTTGTTGGCGATGATGTTGTTCTGTAGGACGATGTTGGCAGATGGCTGCCCGCCATCGTCCACGCCGACGAAGATACCCGTGTCGTTGTTTTCGGCGATGGTGTTATTGATGATCTGCACGTCGCTCGATCCGAGCACGGCGATACCCGCGCCGAGGTTGTCGAAGATCAGATTGTTGAACACGACACCATTGGTAGATCGCTCGAACAGGACAGCATCGCTCTCACTGCGTGAGAGTACACAGTTGCGCACGGTAACCTCCGTGCTGCCATCTACGAGTATGCCAGCCTCAGAGCCTCCGCGCAGCGTGAAGCCGTCGATGGTCAGCGACCGCTGGCCGGAGAGTTCGATGGCGGCTCGATCGCCGCTTCTGGCGAGGACCGTGATCGGTGCGGGTGACGTTTCCGTCAGTTCGCCCGTGATGTCGCCAAACAGTGTGATTGGTCCCTGGAGGTCGCCGGGTCCCAGGACAACCGGTGCATAAGTGCCTGGGGCGACGAGGACCGTTGCGCCCGGCGGAGCATCTCGGACCAGCGCGGCGATATTTTCACCGCCCCGGATGACAATGGGCGTTGGGGTAGCAGTGGGTGCCGGCGCCGGCGTCTCCGGGGTGCCCGTGCTCCCGGGGTTGACGCCGGGCGGGCCGCCGCTGTTGTCACCGCTGGTGCCACCACCGCCCCCACAGGCCTGCGAGAGCACGACCCAGAGCACGACAATGAAACAAGTGGCAAGGTACCCTGCGTTCGTAGCCCGGACGGCCCTCAACATGCGTCGGCAGCTCGCTCCCTGGCGTGGGTCGGACACCGAGGCACATTTACGCACCCTTTCCGGGAAATGTCCATCGGATTCCGCCTGCAGAGGGGCGCGTTGCCGGACGCGAAGAAACCCGGCGGCCGGCGTCCGCCGTACCGGCCTCCCTTGCGTTTGGCCCGTACCGCTCGCTATCTGCGAGGCGATGGATCTCCGGCTTCTGTGGGAGGACCTGCGCGAGCTCCCCGTGTTCATCCGGATGGCTGCTGCGCTGCGGCGTGTGTCGGGCGACAGCCCTGAGACCCTTGGTGTGCTCGTGCGTGAACAGGCGGCGCGCTTCCCCAACCGGATCCTCCTGCGTTTCGAACGCGAGACGGTTACCTATGGCGACTTCAACGCTGGAGTCAACGCTTTTGCGTGCGTGTTCAAGGAAGCGGGGGTCGGCCGGGAGCCCGTGGCGTTGATGATGGAGAACAGCCCAACCTTGCTGATGGCGCAGGCCGCCGCGGCGAAGATTGGGGCCATCGTCGCGTTAGTCAATACGCATTTGAGCGGGCCTCCGTTGAGCCACGTCCTGCTGTCGTCGCAGGCGCGCCACGTCTTCGTTGACGCTAGCTGCTTGCCACAGGTCGTCACGCTGCCCGCTTGTGTGAGTCTGACCGTGTGGGCGCAAGGAGATCCGGCGGGGCTGCCGCCACACGTCGAGCCGCTGGACTCCGCCATCGCCAGCGCGCAGCGCCGTGAGCCAGTGACGCCGAACGTCCGTGGTCGCGACGTATTTCTCTACATCTACACGTCAGGCACCACCGGCTACCCCAAGCCGGCCATAGTGCGGCACAGCCGTTACGCAATGTCTGGCATTGCTCTGTCGGGTCTCCTCGGGATCGGGCCGGACGATGTGCTGTACGCTCCGTTGCCCCTCTACCACGGCGAGAGCAACTTCGTGGGGTTCAGCGTGGCGGTGCGCTCCGGTGCTGCGTTTGCTTCACGCCGGCGCTTCAGCGCCAGTGCGTTCCTCGACGACGTCCGGCGGCACGGGGCCACCGCGTTCGTCTACGTCGGGGAGCTGTGTCGCTACCTCCTCCGGCAGCCCCCCACACCGCACGACCGTGATCACCGGCTGCGGCTGGCGGTTGGTGCGGGGTTGCGCCCGGACATCTGGGAGAAGTTTCAACAGCGCTTCGGTATCGGCCGCATCGTCGAGATGTACGGTGCGACCGAGGGCAACGTCAGTCTGATGAACCGTGCCGGGCGAGTCGGCTCGGTCGGCAGGCCCTACCCGTTTCAGCACAAACAAGTGCGTTTGGCGCGCTACGACGTGGCCGCGGGTGATCTGGTGCGCGGTCCGGATGGGTACGTGGTGCCGTGCGGTGTCGACGAACCGGGCGAGCTGCTCGGCCGGATCGGTAAGGGTGGCACGATGGCGTACGACGGCTACGCCGATCCCCGCGCGAGCGCGGCGAAGGTCATCCGCAATGCTTTCCGGCGCGGGGATGCGTACTTCCGGAGCGGTGACATCTTGCGACGGGACGCCGCAGGATACTACTACTTCGTCGATCGCGTTGGTGACACCTTTCGCTGGAAGGGGGAAAATGTCGCAACGCAAGAGGTGGCGGAAATCCTCAACGGGGCGCCGGGCATGAGCGAAACCAACGTCTACGGCGTGCAGATTCCAGGGGCCGAAGGCCGCGCGGGCATGGCCGCCATCGTCTTGACCCCGGGGACCCGCTTCGATCCGGTCACCTTCTATACGCACGTCACACAGCTCCCTGGCTACGCGCGGCCGCTGTTCGTCCGGATCGTTCCGGCGATGGACGTGACCGGGACCCTCAAACAACGGAAGGTCGACTTGCAACGTCAAGGCTACGACCTTGGCTGCAGCGCCGACCCCATCTACTTTCGAGACGACGCACAGCAACGCTACGTCCCTTTGACACCACCCCTGCTCCAGCAGATCCGCAACGGTGTACTGCAGCTGTGAGACGCACGGCGCCGGCGTCCGCTCCGGCATCCGGAAAGCGAGGTGTGTAGTGGCAGAGAGCGGCCGATCCGTACCCCGTGAGGGACGATATCTACTCACCCTGTCGCTAGGCGCGCTGGGTGTCGTGTACGGTGACATCGGGACGAGCCCGCTGTACGCCATCCGGGAGTGCTTCTTCGGAGAGTACGCGGTGGCGCCGACACCGACGAACGTGCTTGGTGTGCTGTCGCTCATCTTTTGGGCGCTGGTGATTGTCATCTCGGTCAAGTACCTGGCGTTCATCATGCGGGCGGACAACCGGGGCGAAGGCGGAATTCTCGCCCTCATGGCCCTGGTACGCTCCGGGCGGGGCCGGGAACGAGGGGGGCGCGCGGTTCTCGTTGGCCTCGGCCTCTTTGGTGCGGCACTGCTCTACGGCGACGGGATGATTACACCCGCAATCTCGGTGCTGAGCGCGGTCGAAGGCCTCGAGGTCGCTACGCCGTTTTTCGAGCCGTACGTCATCCCGATTACGATTGCCATTCTCGTCAGCTTGTTTCTCCTGCAACATCAAGGCTCGGCGCGCGTCGGTGCCATTTTCGGGCCGGTGACGCTCGTGTGGTTTCTCGTGCTCGCGGTGCTGGGCTTCCAGGGGATCGTGCAGGAGCCGCATGTGCTCGTGGCCATCGATCCCAGCCACGGCCTGGCGTTCTTTCTCCGCAACCGTACGCGAGGCTTTTTCGTGCTGGGGGCGGTCTTCCTGGTGGCAACCGGCGGTGAAGCGCTGTACGCGGACATGGGCCACTTTGGCAAGCGCCCGATTCGTCTCGCCTGGTTTGCGCTCGTCCTGCCCGCTTTGCTGCTCAACTACTTCGGCCAAGGTGCATTGCTGCTGAAAAATCCGGCTACTGCACATAACCCCTTCTACCGTCTCAGCCCGGATTGGGCCCTGTATCCGATGGTGGTCTTGGCCACAGCCGCGACGATCATTGCCTCCCAGGCCATCATCTCAGGCTGCTTTTCGCTGACCCGCCAAGCCGTGCAACTCGGTTATAGCCCGCGACTCGAAATCGGCTACACGTCCTCGGAGGAGATCGGGCAGATCTACATTCCGCCGATCAACTGGATCCTCATGCTGTCGACGATCGGGTTGGTCCTGGGCTTCAAGTCCTCAAGTCGGTTGGCTGCGGCCTACGGCGTGGCCGTCGCCACCACGATGGTGATCACGACCCTGCTCTTCTACGTCGTTGCCTGTGAGCTGTGGCGGTGGAGCCGGTGGGTTGCCGGACCGCTCGCACTGGCCTTCCTCGCCGTCGATCTGGGCTTCTTCGGCGCAAACATCATCAAGGTCGAGCATGGCGGGTGGTTCCCGCTGCTCGTGGCGGCTGTCGTGTTCGCGCTCATGTCCACGTGGAACCGCGGCCGGCAGATCCTGGCGGAGAGGCGCCGGACTGGCGCGCTCCCAATGGAACGCTTCCTCGACGACCTCGCGGTGAATCCCCCGGCACGCGTACGGGGAACGGCTGTGTTCATGACAGGAGATCCGGAGGGCGTTCCACCCGCGCTGCTGCACAACCTGAAGCACAACAAGATTCTGCACGAGCGCGTGGCGCTATTGACCGTCGTTACCGAGGAGGTTCCGCACGTTCCCAGAGGCCAGCGGGTCCAGATCGAATCACTCGGGAACGGATTCCACCGCATTATCGCGCACTACGGTTTCATGGAGGACCCGAACATCTGGCACATTCTCGCCCGGGCCAAGGAGAACGGGTTGGAGTTCAAGGTCATGGAGACGACCTTCTTCTTGGGCCGGGAGACGCTGATTCCGACAAAGAAACCGGGAATGGCGATCTGGCGGGAGCGGCTGTTCGCCTTCATGTCGCGCAATGCACAGCGGGCAACAACCTTCTTTCGCATCCCTCCCAACCGGGTCGTCGAGATTGGCGAACAGATCGAACTGTAACGACCCTGGCGACCGTTGAGGGGGCACAATTGCGAGTCGGCGCCATCCCCCCCGGGGTCATTCAGCCGCGGGCGCGCGCCACCTTCATGACGCCACGCACCCGGCCGAGCGAGCGGATGACGCGATTGAGCTGATCGGCGCTGCTCACCACGACCTCGAAAATGTTCAAGGCCTTCTTGTCCTCCATCCCGCGCACCTGCGCGCGGCTGATGTTGACACCCACGGAACTGATGGCCTTGCTGATCGCAGCGAGGAGCCCGGGTTCGTCAACACACATGACCTCGACGGTGACCGGCCGTGGGCCGGCGGCGCCGTCTTCCCAGACCGCTTCGACGCGGCGCTGCGGGTCGCTCTCCAGGACCCGCGGGCAGTCCACTGCGTGCACCGTGACGCCCCGGCCACGCGTGACGAAGCCAAGGATGCGCTCACCCGGCAGGGGGTCGCAGCACTTGCCGAAGCGTACCAGCATGTCCTCGACCCCGCTGACGCGCACGCCGGCGTGACTCTGCCGTGCCATCTTGCGGAACAGACGCTGCAGGGCGCCTTCCTCCGGCGGCAGTTGTTGCAAGGCCTCGGGCGGTAGCAGTTTGAGCAAGACCTGGTGCGAGGTGAGTTTACCGTACCCGATGCTGGCAAACAGCGCCTCCTCGTCCCGCTCGGACAGGTCGTCGATGAGCTGAGCCCAACGGCCATCTTTCCGTAGCTTCGCCAGGTTCAACCGGTGCCGACTGAGATCACGTTCGAGGATCTCGCGGCCGACCGCGACGCTGCGGCGCCGTTGCTGATACTTGAGCCAATTGCGAATCTTGGCTCTGGCACGGCTCGTCTTGACGAAGTTCAACCAATCTTTGCTTGGCGTCTGCGCCGCCGTCGTGATGATCTCCAGTGTATCGCCGCTGCGTAGATGGTAGCGGAACGGCACCAGCCGGCCGTTGGCCCGTGCGCCGGCACAGTGTTGGCCCACTTCCGAATGGATGCGATAGGCGAAGTCGATGACCGTTGCACCCTCCGGAAAGCTCAGCAGGTCGCCGTGAGGGGTGAACACGAACACCTCGTCGCTGAAGAGGTCTTCCTTCACCGAACGCAGGAATTCCTGCGGGTCTTGGGCGTGTTGCTGCCACTCGAGGAGCCGCCGCAGCCAGGTGAAGCGTTGCGCCTCCTCCTCGGTGAAACGCTGCCCCCCCTTGTAACGCCAGTGCGCAGCGATGCCCGCCTCAGCCACACGGTGCATGTCGTGTGTGCGGATCTGCACCTCCATGCGCTCGCCGCGGAGGCCGATCACCGTGGTGTGGAGCGACTGGTACATGTTTGCCTTGGGCAGCGCAATGTAATCCTTGAAACGCGCCGGGATCGGCTTCCACGCGGCGTGGACCACACCGAGCGCCGCGTAGCACTCGCGCACCGTGTCGACGATGACCCGGAAGGCCACCAGGTCGTGGATCTGATCAAACAGGAGGTCCTGCAGCTGCATTTTCTGGTAGATCGAGTAGAAATGCTTCGGCCGCCCGGTGACCTCGGCCTCGATGTCATTTTCCTCCAAGCGTTTCGAAAGTACGGCCAGGACGTCCTCGATGTAGCGCTGCCGTTCGGTCTTCTTCTTCGCCACGTTCCGCTTCAACTGGTGGTACACCTCGGGGTGCAGGAAACGGAGCGAGTTGTCCTCCAGCTCACTCTTCATCCAGTAGATGCCGAGTCGATGCGCCAGGGGTGCGTAGATGTCGACGGTTTCCTGCGCAATGTCGTGCTGCCGTTCCGTGGGCAGGTGCGCCAGCGTGCGCATGTTGTGTGTGCGGTCCGCGAGCTTGACTAGAATGACGCGGATGTCGCGCGCCATCGCAAGGATCATCTTTCGGAAGTTCTCCGCCTGCTTCTGCTCGCGGCTGGTGAAGTTGATCTGGCTGATCTTGGTGACGCCGTCGACGAGCGTCGCGATCTCGGTGCCGAACTTCTCCTCGATCTCCTCCAGCGTGGCAAGCGTATCCTCGACCGTGTCATGTAACAGGCCGGTCACGACGCTGGGTACGTCCAACTTGAGATCTGCGATGACGCCTGCGACCTCTAACGGATGTGTCAGGTAGGGCTCACCCGAAGCGCGGCGTTGTCCCTTGTGGACCGCGGCCGAAAACTCGTACGCCCGTGCAATCACACCGACGTCGGCAGTGCTGTCATAGCTGCGTACACGTTCGATTAAACCGCCCAGTTTCATCGCTGTGCGGTTGGCACCGCCACCCGACCGAAACGCTCGGCCGCGCGCATCACGATCTGCTGTGCGAGCGCGTCGGGCGCTTGCCCGTCGCTGTGCAAGATCAGGTCGTAGATTGAGGTGTCGTTGAGGTCGAAGCCGTAAATGTCGCGGTAGCGTTTGGCGTCGGAACGCTGCCGCGCCCGGTTCACCTCGAGGATGCGGCGCCAGTCCTCGCCCTCGCGTCGCGCCACGCGCCGGGCGCACACTTCATCGCTAGCCGTCAGCCACACCTTGAGTGCGTCGACGCGTTCTTGCAGGGCGATGAATGCGGCCAGCCGGCCTTCCAGCACGACGCCGCCCTGGCGCGCATAGCGCGCCAGCGTTGCGTCCAATGCCCGATCGATCGAATGGTCCCGCTCCGAAAGCTGATTGAATTGTTCGAGGGAAAGCCCCCGCTCCACTGCGGCTTTGCGGTACAGATCCCCGGCATAGATGTGCGGCATCGCGAGCCGTTTGCTGAGCAGTCTGGCAACCGTGGTTTTTCCACTGCCCGGGAGGCCGGAAATCGTGATCAACATTGAATTTATTTTAGCCTCCTCGTGTCCGTACGACAACGAGAGGCTGCTGCCCGAT
>JBHHYR010000047.1:0-21157 GCA_046757585.1 Binatia bacterium
GACCCCCGGCCCGGCCTGCCGGACGGCACGCTGGCTTCGCGCGTGCCTCTGGTGCATATAGGAGCCGCCCTGCCCGAACGGCAGCCTACGTCGTGCCTGCCTCTGGTGCGTCTAGAAGGGGCCGGACGGCACAGCGGGATTTTCGGAGGTATCGCGGTGATCCAGGACTATCCTGTCTCAGAACAGCCCACATGGCGTCTGATCGCACAGGAGGCTCTCGGCGTCGCCGCAGCCGCCGTACTCTTTCCCTTCGGCATCAGGCGATCGCAGCGCCGCACTCCTCGGCAGCGGGATCAGCGGACTGTCGTCCTCGTGCACGGCTATCTTGCCAACCGATCCACTCTGTTCCCTTTGGCGGCGTACCTGCAGCTGCGGGGCATCAAGCAGATCCTGTCGTTCAACTACGACTCCGGCGCCGGAGTCGAGCCAGCTGCGTTGGCCTTGCGGGAGTACCTGCGCAGACACGTCCGCGGTGGGCGCATTGATCTCGTTTGCCACAGTCTCGGCGGACTGGTCGCTCGGGTGTACATCCAAGAGCTTGGCGGCTGGCGACGGGTCGATCGGTGTATCACGCTGGGCACGCCTCACCGCGGCACCTACGGGTCCTACTGGGTCTGGTCGCGTGTTGGTCACGACCTCCGACCGGACTCCTCGCTCCTGTCGCGGTTGCACGCGTCGCGCCGCAACGCCTCAGGCGTACGGTTCGTCTCGTTGATCGCTGGCTCCGACAACCTCGTCGTTCCGCGCGTCTTCGCAGTCCACGACCACGAGGTTCACCTTGCTGATCTGGGTCACGTCTCAATGCTGTTCTCTCCACGGGCGCTCCGTGTTGTCGCGGACCATCTCACCACGCCGCCTTTGCCGATCTCCCCTTGCCACGGGGAGACACAGCGGGCGAGGGGGTGAGAGAGCGCTGCAGCTTCGTTTCGAAGATCTCGTGCGTGACTGATGGGTGCGGGTTCGTTCGCCCGCCAGGCCCGCTAAGGCGAACCGGGGCCGTCGGGTCGTTTCCTGGGGCGCTCCCACTGCCGCAGCACACGTTTGCGCAGGCGGATCGACCGGGGCGTCACCTCGACGAGCTCGTCGTCCCCGACCCATTCAATGGCGTCCTCCAGTCCCATCTCGCGGTGCGGGGTGATCACGGTGCTCTCGTCGCGGCCGGCGGCGCGCAGGTTGGTGAGCTTCTTCTCACGCACGATGTTGACGTTGAGCTCGGCGCCGCGCGAGTATTCGCCGATGATCATGCCTTCGTAGACTCGGGTTCCCGGGGCGATGAAGAGCACGCCCCGCTCCTGCACGTGGAACACGGCGTACGGTGTGGCGACGCCCTCGCGATCAGCAACCATCGCACCGTTGACGCGCGCAGCGATCCGCCCGTGCCAGGGCCGCCAGCCGTCGAACAGTGGGTTCATGATCCCCGTGCCACGCGTGTCCGTCAGAAAGCGGGAGCGGAAGCCGATGAGGCCACGCGAAGGCACGCGAAAATCGAGCCGTACGCGGCCGGAGCCGGCCTGCAGCATGTTGGTCATCTGCCCGCGCCGCACCGCGAGGAGCTGGGAGACAACCCCGATGTACTCTTCGGGCACGTCGACGAGAAGCTGCTCGACCGGCTCGTGGACGGCCCCGTCGATCTCGCGCGTCACCACGGCCGGTTTTGACACCTGGAGCTCGTATCCCTCCCGGCGCATGGTCTCGATGAGGATGGCGAGCTGAAGCTCACCGCGACCAGTGACGCGCAGGGAGTCGGGCGAGTCGGTCTCCTCGACCCGCAAGCTGACGTTGCGGCGCTGCTCCGAGTAGAGGCGCTCGCGCAGCTGCCGCGAGGTGACGTACTCCCCTTCGCGGCCCGCCCAGGGGGAGGTGTTGGCGCCGAACACGATCGCGATCGTGGGCTCGTCGATACGGATCGCGGGGAGCGGCTCGGGCCGTTCGCGATCCGCGACCGTGTCGCCAATACCGATCTGCTCGATGCCGGCCACGGCCACGAGATCACCGGCGCAGGCGCTCTCGATCTCGATCCGCGTCAAGCCGTGCCAGCCGTAGACCTGCGTGATCTTGACCGGCTGGCGTGTGCCGTCAACTTTGCAAAGCGTGTACAGGCCGTTCGCCGTGAGCGTGCCGCGCGCGATGCGCCCGATCGCCAGGCGGCCGACGTAGTTGTCGTAGTCGAGATTGTTGGCCTGGAACTGGAGCGGACCTCGAGCGTCACCGAGCGGCCCGGGCAACGCCTGTGCGATCACTTCGAAGAGGGTGCCGAGATCGGCCGCCGGCTTCTCCGGATCGAGCGTTGCCTGCCCGGCGCGGGCGTTGGTGTAGACCACGGGGAAGCCGAGCTGCTCGTCGCTGGCGTCGAGGTCGATGAAGAGATCGTAGATCTCGTCGAGTACTGCGGCGATCCGTGCGTCCGGCCGATCGATCTTGTTGATGCAGACGACCGGCGGCAACCCCGCTTCGAGGGCCTTTCGCAGGACGAAACGCGTTTGCGGCAGGGGGCCCTCGGACGCGTCGACGAGCAGCATCACCCCGTCGACCATGGCGAGCGTGCGTTCGACCTCGCCGCCGAAATCGGCATGGCCGGGGGTGTCTACGATGTTCAGCTTCACCCCGCGGTACTCGATCGCGGTGTTCTTGGCGAGGATTGTAATTCCCCGCTCGCGCTCGAGGACGAAGGAGTCCATCACGCGCTCGACAACTTGCTGATTGGCACGAAAGATGCCGCTCTGGTGCAGCATGGCATCGATCAGCGTCGTCTTGCCGTGATCGACATGCGCAATGATGGCGAGGTTACGGATATCGTTTCGCCGCTGCGCTTGCACGGGATTCATGGGAACTCTCGCCTTCGCCCGGTACTCCGCCGGGTGCGATCAAGCACTGCGGGTGAAGGGCAGAGCCAGTATAGCGGACGCTGAAACCGACGCTAGCCTGCGACGCGATGACCCAGGGCGGGTCGGCGCAAGGAGGCGTTGGACATGCCGAGCGTTGCGGCCATGGTTACGGATGTGCTACCTTGACGCACATGGAGCGTGTCGGCGTTCGGGACCTGCAACAGAACGCGGCGGCGGTGCTCAGGCGTGTCCGCCGCGGAGAGCGCGTGGAGGTGACCGATCGAGGGCGACCTGTGGCATGGTTGGTACCCGCGCGGGGGGGTGATGTTGCCGAACGCCTGCGGGCGCTCGGTCGACTCATCGAATCGGAAGGGGACTTGCTCGAGTTGGGCGTTCCACTTCCTCTGAGAAAAGGCGGCGAAAGTCCCTCCGAGCGACTCGCCAGGATGCGCGCCCGCGAACGCTGATCGGCCCCGCCAGGCGGCGGCCAAGGGGATGGTGTATCTGGATTCGTCGGCGCTCGTGAAGCTGGTTGTCCGGGAGCCCGAATCCACGGCTCTGCGACGATTCCTTCGCCGGCATCCACGCCGTGTCGCCTGCGCACTGGCCCGAGCGGAAGTACCCCGGGCGGTTCTTCACCTGGGGCCCGCGGCGCTGGCGCGTGCACGAGAGGTCCTGCGGCGCCTCGACTTGATTCAGATCGACGATTCCTTGCTGGACGCGGCTGGTCGGATTGAGCCGCAGGTGCTACGGACGCTGGACGCCATTCATCTCGCGGCGGCTCGACTTCTCTCGAGCGACCTGGAAAGTGTGGTCACGTACGACCTGCGGATGGCGGACGCCGCTCGCCGCCTGGCTCTGCCGGTCGAAGCCCCCGCCTGAAGGCAGGCATTGGGAAGGGACGCAGCGACGCGCACCTCGACGGGCCTTGTAGCGTACGGCCTTGCGCACACTCGGTTCCCTCCCCTCAATCCTCTCCCGCTAGCAGTGCGGGAGAGGAAGCTGGTCGGGGGTCTCGGGTGGTTTCCTTACGCCCGCCGGTAGACGCTGACGTGGAGGGGTTCGAGAGTGTCGATGGCTTCTTCGCTGTCCACGCCCTTGCGCCAGCGGTAGGTCCGAACGGTAACCCGGGCGGGCTCGAAGTCGAGGAGGTCGAAGCCGTTGTATTCCTGGACCGGGACGACCGGCTCGAGCTCGATGTGCGCGGGCGGGGTGGCGAGTGTGCCGCGGGCCGCGGAGGGCCAGCCGGCGCCGGTGCCAGGGGTGCCGGTGATGAGCGCGACCACGGGGTGGACCCGGAAGTCGTGCATGCCGCTGCGCACGATGAGCCCTTCGGCGATGCTGTGGATGTCGCCGCTCACGATCAGGGGTACGCGGTCCGGGGCAGCAGCGGCCGCCGCCAGCAGACGGTCGTGCTGCGCCAACCAGCCAGGCTGCCAACCGGGCTTGGGAATGTCGGTCGTGAGCGTGCGATCCGGGCCGAGGACGTCCGGGTACCACTCGGCGAACTTTCCGGCCGTCCAGCCAGGGGGGTTCGAGGGGACCTGCATGACGTGATCGGGGCCTGGGTCGCCCAGGCGCTGGAGCACCCAGCGCTCCACCGCCGAGGGAATCAACGTGCCCCGTTCGCCAGCCAGGGTGAGGAAGCCCTTGCAGTCGTAAAGCAGCGCCTCGAGCAGCTGCCCGTAGCGCAGCGTGCCGAACGCCTCGCTCACGCCCGGCGGCCGGTCGGGCGCCGTAGCCGCGGGAAGGTCGAGCGGCCGATCGGGGTCGGGCAGGAACTCGGGATAGTACAGCCACTGGGTCGCCCGAGCGAGGCGGACCATGAAGTCGTCCGCGGGGAAGGTTGTGAGCTCCGGGGTGACCTGATCGTCCTCGAAGTAGTCGTGATCGTCGCGCAGGAAGAAGACGGGGATGGAGCGGAACATCGTGCCGTAGAGGCCCGCGATCTGTGCGCCGACCGCCCGCTTGAGCACGTTCTCGTTCTCGTGACCGAGGACCGGCGCGGCCCGGTCGAATACGCCGGCCACCGCTATGCCGCGCCGCGATTTGCCTGTCACCAGCGCGGAGACGCCGGCACGGAGGTCCCAGTACACCTGGTCCCCGTTGGCGACGACCGCATCCGGCTCGAGCGCGAGGGCCCGCCGGAGCAGCCGGCGGCGAACCGGGGTGGGGACGTACAAGCGAAAGATATCGTTGCCCCCAGCGCAGGTATACATCAGGAGCCGCAGGTGCTCGGGCCGCGCATCGCGCGCGGGAAGCGTACGAATCGACCACGGGTCGCTGCGGAAGTCGGCAGTCCGGATCTGCAGCGTGTAACGGCGCGCGGGCTCGAGGTCCGGCACATCGAAGGCCCAGAAGCGTCTGTCCGTGTCCGTCGCAAGTCCCTGCACGCGCCGCCAGTCGGCGCGGAGCACCGGCGGGATCGGCTGAGAGTCGGCGAACGACACCTTCAGGAGCAGCCGGTCCGCGCTCACTGTGGGAAGGATGTGTTGGATACCCGCCTCGTTGACCGGCAGGCTGCGGTCCGAGCTGCCGCAGGCGGGCAGAAATCGCCCGAGACCGGCAAGGGAGACGGCCGACCCTACACCGCGGAGAAAGTCACGCCGCTTCATCATGTGTTCTGGCTCCCCTAGCCCTTCGTGCGCTTGCGCGCCTCGCCACTAAGGCACCGCGGCGCCCGCAGTGCAAGCCTCCGAGCGAGGCCGCCGCCGCCCTTCCTTTGCGACTGGCCGGTGTTGATGGCATAGATGGCGGCGGCGTGCCCCCTCCCGGAAGAGATCGCCGCGCATCCCGCCGTGTGCTGCGCCGGCTGGCGCGCTGCGTCAACATTGCCGACATCCGTGCGCTGGCTGAGCGGCGGCTGCCCCGCGCCATCTTCGACTACGTGGAAGGCGGGGCCGAGGACGAGGCTACGGTGGCGCACAACCGCGCGGCGTTTGCCCGCCGCGTCTTGCTGCCGCGCGTGCTCGTGGATGTGGGCTCGACCGACCTCTCGACCACGGTTCTCGGCCGGCGCATCGCACTTCCGGTTATCCTCGCGCCCTGTGGGTTGACGGGCCTCGTACACCCTGCCGCGGAGGGCGCCGCGGCGCGGGCCGCCCACCGTGCCGGCACGATCTACACGCTCTCGACCATGGCGAGCACGTCCATCGAGGACCTCGCGGCGGAGACGGAGGGGCCCCTGTGGTACCAGATCTACGTCTGGCGCGATCGAGGTATCCTGAAGGGGTTTCTCGAGCGCGCTCGCGCAGCCGGCTACCAAGCGGTCTGCCTTGCGGTGGACTCCCCGGTCGTCAGTCAGCGCGAGCGGGATCTGCGTCACATCGCGGGGGACCCGCCCCGTCCGAGCCTGCGAACCGCACTCGACGTGCTCCGGCATCCCAGCTGGCTCTGGCACACCCTCCGCGGTCCCAAGCTGGGCCTGCCGAATGTCCTGCCCGGTGCGGTGGGGAGTCTCGGTGCGCTGGGTCGGCTGGCGGCGCGCGCGTTCGATCCAACCGTCACGTGGCGTGATCTCGAGTGGATGGTTGCGCAGTGGGACGGGCCGTTTGCCGTGAAGGGCCTCCTCCACCCGGCGGACGCTGCCCGCGCGGTTGCCTGCGGTGCCCGTGCGATCATCGTCTCGAACCACGGTGGCCGCCAGCTCGATCAGGCACCGGCGAGCCTGGATTTGTTGCCGGAGGTCGTCGCGGCCGTCGGCGGCCGGGCCGAGGTGCTCGTCGACGGCGGCGTCCGGCGCGGCAGCGATGCGGTCAAGGCCCTCGCCCTCGGCGCGCGGGCCTGCCTGATCGGGCGGCCCTACGTGTACGGCCTCGCCGCGGCGGGGGAGGCTGGCGTCGACCGGGTCCTGGCGCTCCTGCGGGCAGAGATCGAGCGGGCGCTGGCGCTGATCGGCTGCCCCGCGGTGCGCGACCTGGATACTGCCTTCCTGTACGATGCCCGGGCGGGCCCCAGCTGAGATCCCAGCGACCGCCCTTGAGGCCGTCGCGGAGACTGTTGGGGAGGATTGGATGGCGCGTCGCAAAATCCCCCTTCGTCCCGAGAACCGGATCGGCCCGTGGCAGCTTCCGGAATCTGCGAATTCACAGATCCGTCTGTTTCCAGAAGTCAGAACTTCCCAGCCCTTGCGCCCGTCCCATACCGGTGCTAGCCGGTGTAGCCGTTGGGGGTACGTGTTTCGCTGCTTGGCGTGAAGGCATGGGTGTCCCGTTGCGAACGATGCGTGGCTGCCTGGTGATTCCAGTTGTCCTTGCCGTGGCGTGGCTGCCGTACATCTCCACCTGCTGCGTCAAGAACCCGGTGACTCGCAACGGCTCGAACCCGTTGGCAGCTGCGGCCGGTGCGGAGATGCCTGGCGCCTCGGGTGCTGTACACGCGCTCGTGGCGGGCCGCGCTGCGTATGGCCGGCAGCACCACCACAACCACCGGCCCACTCACACCTGCTGTGACCTTGCCGGCAGGTGCAACCGATGCGTCGGTTCGGTGCTGCCGCTCAGCAGTCCGCGCGGGGTCTTGGCCCCTCTGTCGAGGATTCCGCAGGCCAGCGTGCAACACGAGCCGCCGGTGTCAGCCCGCGGGTTCCTAGCGGCTGTCGCACGCCCCCTACCGGCGTACCTCCGCAATCTCAGACTCCTCATTTGATTCGCCGGCCTGCGCCGGCACGGGGCGTCGCGCAGTCGCACCCGTTCGTTTCTTTCGACGCTGCGCGTCCCGAGCAGAAAGGGGCGACATGCCGTTTCGCCAGCAAACGGACGACGCCGGCGCACCTGAACCCGGACGCGGAAGTCAACCACGCAGTGATCGGGCACGGCAAGGAGCAATTGGGCACGGATTGGTGAATGAGACGATGGCGATAAATCCGGAAGACACTGAGGAATGCTTGTGTCAACCGCATGCAGTAACCCGTACCAGAGGAGGTTCACGATGAGAAAGCTTACGGCAATGGTGGTCGCGGCGGTAGCCCTGAGCGTCGCGCTCGCAGCTGCAGCCGCGATAGCAGATGAAATCGGACCAAATTACAGTGGAAAGCTCGATGACCACAAGAGAGTCTGCATGATCCAGGACACGGTGCAGACGAAAGACGGTCTCGAGTACAGCTACAACGGCAAGAACTATTACCTCTGTTGCAGGGGTTGCCTCGCCGGTTTCCAAAAGAACCCTGCCAAGTACAGCCACGCCACGGACCCCGTTAACGGCAAGTCGGTCGACAAAGCAGAAGCACCGATCTACGCCCACAAGGGGCACGCCTACTTTTTCAGTTCGCGGGACACACTGGCAACCTTCGCCAAGGATCCGGAGAAGTACGTGCGGCATGCCAAAAGCACACGATAACCCGGTACCGCAGCCGGAATGCCACAAGGGTCAGGGAGAAGCGGGATGAGGCTCAACTGCACAGCGCATGGCGGGGCCCTCCCGCTCACCTGCCTCGTGTTGGCTGCGGCACTACTCGTGGGCTGCGGTGTGACGACACGGAAGTACGTGAACCCTGCTGCGCAGGGCGGGCTCATTGCCGCGTCCGATCGCGTGCTGGTTCTCCCACTGCGCGACGGCAGCTGCCTGCCGGTGTACGGCAATCACGTCATGTGCCACCTCACCGGCCAGCACCTCGATGCGGGCGACGTGCCGAAAGGCACGGGCGCCGAGTTCGGAGCAACCTTGTTCGAGGACCTGCGGGCGCGTGGTGCCTCTCTCGTTCCCTACAATCTCAGCCTTCAGCTTCTTTCGGAGGCCGATCCAGCCTTCGTAGACCGATACGAGCCTGCTTTGGGCGCCCGGCTGGGCAAGCAGGCTCAGGCCACCAAGGTCATTATGGGCGTAGTGGCCCGTTACGAGGAACGCTCAGGGACGCGGTTTGCGAGTGGGGAGCCGGCGGCTGTGGCCTTTTCGCTCGCCGTCGTGGATGTCGCTACCGGGCGCGTGACGCACAAGTTGCGTGTCAACCGGCGGCAAACTGCGCTCACAGGGAACCTGTTCGCGCTGCCCACGTGGTGGCGCGAAGGGTTTGGCTGGTGGACGCGCAAGCAGGTTGCGGATGAGGCACTAGCCGAGGCTGCCGAGGGGCTGGTCGGTGGCGCGGGGGCGCAGCCGCTCTGGAGGACGGCCGGCTTCAGCGTCACGTCCATGCCTCTTGCTCGCGCTGCGACGGCTGATGGCAAGAGAATTGTGTGGCGGCAGCTGGCTATGATAGTGGCATAGCATGCGTGGTTCCGATTTGTCGCGCTGCGTTTCGGCAGTCCTCGCCGTTCTGGCTCTCGGCCTGAGCGTTCCGCCCGGGGCGGTATTGTGCATCGGCAGTGACGGCCATCAGGCGATCGAGCCAGCGGGCGCGTGGTGCTGCCAGAGCCAGCCCGGCGCGCCAAGCGACGGCCGGAGGCCGGCCACGCGCTGCGCGCCGGAGTGTACGGACACCACGATCGGTGTCGCTACGGCGTTGCCGTCGGATGGCAGCGGCTGGCTGGCTGCTCGAACCCTCCACTTGCGTGCGTTGCCAGTGGCGACGCACGTAGCGTACGCACCCAGTACTTCAATCAACGCCGTGGTCCAGCCGGACCACGCTTCGCCCCGGCCGCCGCGCGCGCAGCGCACGGCCCTCCAACTCTGTTGAGCTAAGCACAGCTGACGGCGCGCCCGCTGGGCGCCGGCGCGCCGGATCTCGTGCCTCGTGGAGCAAGCCCCGGGGGTACCTGGAACCGGAGGCTTGCCATGCTGCGTATGGCCATTGGTCGGGTGCAGCTGCGGGGCCCCCCGGTGTTCGCTCAGGGCGTCCCTGAGAGCCTTGTCGGGGGGCTTCCAGGGCGTTTTTCACCGAGCTGTGAGGAGTTAGAAAGGAATGTGTTCGTTGACAATGTTCACCACGCTCTGCCGCACGCGTATAGGCGACGCGTGGCTGCCGGGGTTGCTCGTTCTGCTCAGCAGCTTTGCACTGGTCTCGAGCGGGGCGGCGGAGCCACTCACCATCGAGCGAGCGGTCGCGCTCGCTCGCCAGCACAACCCGGATATTCTCGCGACCCGGCAACAAATCGGTGTCGCCCGCGGCCGCCTGCAAAAGGCGCGGTACTGGAATCCATTCAACCCCGAGATCGGGGGCGGTGCCGTACAGCGCCGGTTCGACGGCGGCGGCAGCGACGTACAGCGCTCCGCCAGTGTCTCGCTCGAAGTCGAGGTCGCCGGCCAGCGCGGTCAACGCATCGACGAGGCGCGGCAGAACCTCACCGGCACCACGGCACAGGTTGCAGACGTCGAGCGGCTCGTCGTCGCGCAGGTGAAAGAGGCGTTCTACCGCGTGTTGTATCTGCGCCGGCGCCTGCAGCTGTTTCGCAAAGTCGAACGGCTCAATCAGCGCCTGCGCCATGCCTCCGCGGAGCGCTTCAAGAGCGGCGAGGTACCGAAGCTGGAAGCCAACCTGGCCGTGGTTCGCCATAGCCAGTCCCGCAAGGACACGCTCGCGGCGGCGCGCGACTATCGCAACGGAGTCCGCGGGCTCGAGCGGCTGCTGGGCGCTGAGCCGACGGGCACAACGGTCCTCTCCGGTGATCTCGCCGTTAGGCCCGTGAAGGTTGACGCCGATGCCCTCGTCGAAACTGCCTTGCGGATTCGCCCGGATCTGCGGGCGCGCGATGCCGAGATCGGACGCGTGCAGGCGGAGACGGCGCTCACGAAGCGGTTGATCGTCCCGAACCCGGTTCTGCGCGGCACCTACGATGAAGAGACCGAGTCCGCGGGTAGCCGGGATCGAATCATTGGCGGCGCGGTGAGCATACCGCTGCCGATCTTCGACCGTAAACAGGCGGAGCTGACGGCGCTTGCGGCTGAACGGGCGCGGGCGAACTACCAGCGCGACGCCACAGCCCTGACCGTCAAGACCGAGGTGCGGGATGCGTACCGCAGCTACGAAGCCGCTCGGGAAGGCGTGCAGGTCTTCGAGGCTGAGGCAGTGCAACGAATTGCCGAGAACTTCCGTTTCATCGAAACCGCGTATCGCGAAGGCAAGATCGACCTGCTGCAGCTCGTCGTCGTCCAGAACGACCTGGTCACCGCACAATTCTCGTACCTCGATTCCCTGTGGGACTACTGGCTCGCACGGACTGCCCTCGAGCGTGCCGTTGGCCGGCCGCTGAAGGAAGGACCGTCATGATGAAACCGAACGTGACCTCCCGCTGGTTCGTCATTCTTGCCGTTCTGCTCGTTGTGGTCGCCTGCCGCCATCAGCCGGCGTCTGACACTGCAGGTCGGCAGGAACCGCAAGAAGGAGACGGAGGCCAAGGGCGGCACGCGGAAGAACGGATCGATCTCCCACCGGAGGCCGTCGAGACGGCCGGCATCCGCACGGCCCCCGCCACGTACGCCCCGCTGAGCGAACAGATCGAAGCCACTGCAGTCATCAAACCAAACGAGTACCGCCTGGCGCATGTGAACCCACGAATTTCCGGCAAGGCCATCGAGGTCAAGGCGGAGCTTGGCGATCTCGTCGACGCGGGCACCGTCCTGGCGGAGCTCGACAGCATCGAGCTTGGCGAGAAGAAGGCTGCCTTCTTACAGGCGCGGGCAAGCTTGGAGGTCGCCCGGCGGAACTACCGGCGTGAGGAGCGGCTCTTCAAGGGACACATTTCGTCCGAGAAAGCGTACCTGGAGGCCAGGGGTGAGTTCGAGCGGAGCGAGGCCGGCCACCGGGCGGCGCGCGAAGCACTGCGGCTGGTGGGGCTTTCCGACGCGGAAATCGAGAAGGTGACCTGGGGTGGTGACGACCATCCTCTGTCCCACTTCCCGCTGTTGGCGCCGTTTGCGGGCACCGTCATCGAACGGCACATGACGATCGGCGAGCTGATCGAACCGGACGAGAATCCGTTCACGATCGCGGATCTCCGAACCGTGTGGATCATCGTGGACATCTACGAAAAGGACCTCGCCCGCGTCGCGCTGGACACTGAGGTCCGGGTTGCCGTCGATGCGTACCCCCGTCGAACCTTCCGGGGAACCATCACGTACGTCAGCCACACGCTCGACCCGAGCACACGGACGGCGCAGGCGCGGGTGGTGATCGACAACGCCGACGGCCGGCTCCGGCCTGGAATGTTCGCGCGTGCCTCGATCGCGATGCCCCCCGCGGATCAGCACCCGGTGCTCGTGGTGCCGGCAGATGCGATCCAGCAGGTACGCGGAGAGCCCGTCGCCTTCGTGGAAAAGGCGCCCGGTTCCTACGAGATGCGGCACGTGCAGCTGGGTCGCGAGGCTGCGGGCCGCGTGGTGGTGCGCTCCGGAGTGGTCGAGGACGAACGGGTTGTGGTGGCGGGGGCCTTCTATCTCAAGTCTACCCTGCTGAAAGAGGAAATGGCCGGCCATGGAGACTAGCGGGGCTGCTCAGCGCGCGCCTGCCGCCAGGAGCCGGCGATGGTGAATCGCGTTTTCGAGTTCTCCCTCCGAAACCGCTTCATCGTTGTCGTGTTCGCTGGCCTGGTCGTCGCGTTCGGAGTCCACTCGCTCCAGCAGTTACCGATCGACGCGGTTCCCGACGTGACGCCGAACCAGGTCCAGATCCTCACGAACGCTCCCGGCCTGGGACCGGTGGAGGTCGAAAGGTTCATCACCTTTCCGGTCGAGACGGCGATGTCCGGGCTTCCCGGCATCGAGTTGATCCGCTCCGTGTCCCGCTTCGGGCTTTCCGCGGTCACCGTCTACTTCGACGAGGGTATGGACATCTACTTCTGCCGGCGCCTGGTCATGGAGCGACTTCCGGCAGCCCGCGAAGCGATCCCCGAAGGATTCGGCACCCCGGAGATGGGGCCTATCTCGACCGGACTGGGGGAGATTTACCAGTTCGAAGTGCGAGGTGAAGGCTATTCGTTGATGGAGCTGCGCTCCATTCTGGAGTGGGACATTGCCTTCAAGCTCAAGTCGGTGCCCGGTGTCGTGGAGGTCAACACGTACGGGGGTAAGCTGAAGACGTACGAGGTTCAGCTCGACGCAAGCAGACTCGTTGCGTACGACCTATCGATCGGACAGGTGTACGAGGCCCTCGAGCGCAACAACGCCAATGCGGGCGGGGGGTACATCGAACGCGCCCAGGAGCAGTATCTCATCCGCGGGGAGGGGCTCGTCGAGACGCTACGCGACATCGGCAACATCGTTGTCGCGGCGCGCAATGACGGGACGCCGATCTACATTCGTAACCTGGGGCGGGTAGCGTTCGCCCCGATGGTGCGCCAGGGCGCCGTCACGCGCGACGGCCGCGGCGAGGTCGTGACGGGCGTGGTCATGATGCTGATCGGTGAAAACTCGCGGGCGGTGGCGAACCGCGTGAAGGAACGCATCAAGGGAATTCAGGCCTCCTTGCCTCCGGGGGTGGTGATCGACGCCTACTATGACCGCACCGACCTGGTACGCAAAACCATTGGGACGGTCACGAAAAACCTCGCGGAAGGCGCGTTTCTCGTCATCGCCGTCCTCTTGCTCCTGCTCGGCAACCTGCGCGGGGGGCTGATCGTCGCCGCGGCGATCCCGCTGTCCATGTTGGTGGCGTTTACCGCCATGGTCTACGCCGGACTGTCCGGCAACCTGATGAGCCTGGGAGCGATCGACTTCGGCCTGATCGTCGACGGGTCCGTGGTCATGATCGAGAACATCGTGCGCCACGTTGCCGAACGTCGCGGGCAGATCCGGCGCGCACAGGCGCTCACGGACATCGAGATCAAGGGCATAGTGCTCGAAGCCGGTCGTGAGGTCTTACGGCCCATCGTCTTTGCCGTCGGCATCATCATCATTGTGTACCTGCCGATCCTCACGCTCCAGGGCGTGGAGGGCAAGATGTTCGGGCCCATGGCCTTGACCGTGGTGTTCGCCTTGGCCGGATCGCTGGTCCTCTCCTTCACGCTCATGCCCGTCCTCGCCACGTTCTTCCTCCGCAAGGGCGTGAAGGGACGAGAGACGTGGATCATCCGCCAAGTGAAACGCGCCTACGCTCCGCTCCTGACGCGCACGATCCGCCATCCGCTCCTGACCGCGGGTGCGGCGGCCGTGGTCTTCGCCGGCAGCCTGGGGGTCGCCGGCCTCATGGGCGCCGAGTTCATCCCGCGGCTCGACGAGGGCGCCATCGCGCTGCAAGCGTGGCGCTTACCGAGCGTGTCGCTCGAGGAGTCCGTCCGCAATACGACGATGATCGAGAAGGTGCTCAAGCGCTTTCCTGAAGCCAAGACCGTGGTTTCCCGAACGGGCCGGGCAGAGATCGCGACCGACCCGATGGGGGTCGAGATCAGCGATATCTACGTGATCCTGAAGCCACACGACGAGTGGGAAACCGCAGACACCAAGGAGGGGCTCATCGAGGCGTTGAACACGGCGTTGACGCAGGCAGTGCCCGGCACGCAATTCAGCTACTCGCAGCCGATCGAGCTGCGGGTACAGGAGCTGATCGCCGGGGTCCGCTCGGACGTGGCCATTACCGTTTTCGGAGAAGAGATGGACACGCTCAAAGAGCTGGGTGACCAGGTGGTGCGAGTCGTGTCGCAGGTCCCCGGAGCCGCTGACACGAAGGCGGAGCAGGTCGCGGGCTTGCCCTACCTGCGCGTCATCGTGGATCGCGAGGCGATCGCTCGCTACGGCATCAACGCCTCGCAGGTCCTCGACACCGTCGAGGCCGTGGGGGGCCGGATCGTCGGCGAGGTGCTGGAAGGGCAGCGGCGTTTTTTCATGCAGGTGCGTTTCCAGCCGGCGGACCGGGGCGATTTCGCGCACATCAGGAACATCCCGGTGGCCGATCCGCAGGGACGGTTGATCCCGCTCAGCCAGCTGGCCGACATCCGGATCGAGGAAGGCCCGGCGCAGATCAGCCGCGAGAACATCCACCGCCGCCTCGCGGTCGAGGCGAACGTGCGCGGGCGGGACCTGGCGAGCTTCGTCGCCGGCGCGCAACGCGCGGTGGCGCGCCGGATCAGGTTGCCACCCGGCTACTGGATCGAGTGGGGCGGGCAGTTTGAAAACTTACAGCGCGCCTCGGCCCGTCTCATGATCGTGGTGCCACTGGCGCTTTTCCTGATCTTCGTGCTTCTGTACTCGACCTTCAACAGCGTCAAGCCTGCCCTGCTCATCTATCTGAACGTGCCGATGGCCGCCACCGGCGGGATCTTCGCCCTGGCACTGCGTGGGATGCCATTTTCCATCTCTGCCGGCGTTGGGTTCATCGCCCTGTTTGGCGTCGCCGTGCTGAACGGCGTCGTACTCATGTCGTACGTCCTGCAGATGCGGCAGGAGGGCATGTCCGCGGCGGACGCGGCACGCCATGGGGGTGCGATCCGGCTGCGCCCGGTGCTGATGACCGCCCTCGTCGCCAGTCTCGGCTTCGTGCCCATGGCGCTGTCGACCTCTGCCGGTGCGGAAGTGCAGCGTCCGCTGGCCACGGTCGTCGTCGGAGGGCTCGTCACCTCCACCGCGCTGACGCTTTTGGTGTTACCCACGCTCTACGCTTGGATCGAGCGCCGGAGCACCCGTCTGCCAGCGGCCGAGGCAAACCAAGGCGGGGAGACGTGATGCGCAACATCGATCTGTCGCACACCCTCGACGACCTCGAACGGATTCTCCGTGTCTGCGCAGAAGACTCGCGTTCCACACCGAATGCGCTCGCTGTGCTCCGGCGCTGGCAGGGGGACGAACAACTGGATGATTCCTTACGGGAGCGCGCCAGACGACTCGTAGAAGAGTTCAGCTAGGAGGGTCAGGACGAGACCGAAACTGGCACCTCAAAGGAGGGCGCCGAGAGGAGGTACAGGTCATGAAGGAAGTCAGAGCATACGTGCGCATCCACATGCTGGACAAGGTGATTCGCGGTCTCGAGGATGCGGGCTTCACGGACATGACGGTCGACGACCTGCGCGCCATCCGTCGCGGCCTGCGCGACCAGGACCTCGATTACTCAGTCGAGCTTGCCGATCGCTATATGAACGTTGCCAAGCTCGCGCTGGTCGTTCGCGATGGCGATGTCGCTGGTGTGACCCGCATCATCTGCGACCACGCACGAACTGGCGCGAAGGGCGACGGGCTCATCTACGTCATTCCGGTCGAAGAGGTGATCCACGTGCGCACAGGGGCGAGCGGCGAACTGGCGATCGAGTCGCCGACTTCCTGCCGGAGCGTGACGTGACGATAAGGTCAGACATTGCCCTGAGCCACACCGGCACGGAGCTGGAGCCAGAACCCCTATTTCCAGTCGCGGCGCTCGCCGAGATGGTTGGCCACGTCAACAATCCGAGCAACACCGCCTGCTGGCCGGAATTCGTAACAGCAGGAAGGTAATCCCCATGCCGACCAGAGGTGGGTGATGAGAAGCAAACAGGGAATGATCCTAGTTGCTGCCGTCCTAGCGGGTGGGATGGTGGGATCGGCCGTGACGTGGCTTGCGATTCGGACGGGTCGGACCACCGAGGCTCATGACGTGGGCGGCCACCAAGGCTCTACAAGTACGGAAAGTCGCGAACTGCGTGCGCATCAGGACCAGCGCGACGTGAGTCCTGAGCGCAACGAAGTACGCGGTGGACCGGCGGGCGCGCACAGTCAAGGAGAACTGCCGCACGCGGGGACGGCAAACGGCGGGGAGGTTCACCTGACGCCCGGACAGATCGAGCGTCTGGGCATCCGGGTCGAGCGCCTGAAAGCCGGCACTGCCCGTACCGCCATTACCCGCCCCGCGACCGTTGCCTTCGACCTCGATCGCGTCGCGAGGGTAGGCCCGCGCATCGCCGCGAAGGTCGTGTCGGTAACCAAGGATCTCGGCACAGCCGTGAAGAAGGGAGAAGTAGTCGCGATTCTCACCAGCGTCCAGCTCGGGCTGGCCCAGACACGGTACGTGGCCGCTCGAGCGCGGCTGGAAACACAACGGAGAGCGTATGCACGCGAGCAGGACCTTTATGAAAAGCACGTGTCGAGCGAAGCCTCCATGCTGGAAGCACGGGCGCGCTACGGCGAGGCGGAGGCAAAGCTGGACGCCGCTCGTGATACGCTCCGTCTGTACGGCTGGAGCGCCAAGGAGATCGAGGCGTTACATCGGCGAGGCAGGCATCCTTTGTCCTACCTCTACCTGACCAGTCCCATCAATGGAGTGATCCAGCGCCGCGACCTGGCCCCCGGGGACACCGTGGAGCCGAATCAGACGCCAATCCACGTGGTGGACACCAGTCGCCTGTGGGTCATGATAGACGCCTTCGAACGCGATGTTCCGCGCCTCGCCACAGGCCAGAAAATCGAGCTGAGGGTGCAGAGCCTGCCTGGCCGCACCTTCCGGGGAACTGTGGATTGGATCTCGCAGGAACTGAAAAAGGATACGCGCACCGTGGACGTGCGAGCCGCGGTGGCGAACCCGGAACGGCTTCTCCGGGCTGGCATGTTCGGCACCGCCCGTATTGCCACGGGCCGAAGCGCCGACACCGCCTTGGCTCCGGTGGATGCGATCCAGACACTCGGCGCGAAACAGGTCGTCTTCGTCGCTGGCGATGAAGCGGGAAGCTTCAAGCCAGCGCCGGTCATCCTGGGCGAGGAAGCCGGGGGGCTGGTCGAGATCGCATCCGGCGTGCAGCCAGGACAGCAGGTCGTGACGGAAGGCGCTTTTGCCCTGAAGTCAGCCTTCACAGCCAGCAGCCGCAGCGCGGACGACTAACGGAGGTTCCGTGATCAACAGGCTGGTCGGCGCCGCCCTGAAAAACCGCTTACTGGTACTCGTGTTCATTGCCGGTTTGGCAGCCGCAGGTTACTGGGCGTTCAGAGAAGTCCCCGTCGACTCGTTTCCCGATGTGACACCTCCCTTGGTGCAGGTGTTCGCGGTGAGCCCCGGGCTATCGCCTGTCGACGTCGAGACCTTGATCAGTTACCCGATCGAGATTTCCATGTATGGGCTGCCGGGGCTGGAGCGGGTGCAGAGCACCTCGATCTTTGGCCTGTCACGGGTGAGTATCTACTTCGAGGACGGCACGGATATCTACTTCGCCCGCCGGCTGGTGATGGAGCGGCTGGCGAAAGCTCGCCAGGAGATTCCTCCCGGGCTGGGGGAACCTGAGCTCGGTCCGATCACAACGGGTCTCGGCAATGTTTTCCTTTATACCCTCCGCAACAAGGGACATGCGGGCTACTCGCTCATGGACCTGCGCACCCTGCAAGACTGGATTGTCAAGCCCATGCTCCGCACGGTCCCAGGCGTCACGGACGTGCTCTCGATCGGCGGCTACGTGCGGCAGTATCAGGTCCGGCTGAATATGAATGCGCTGCTGGCCCGCGACCTGACCGTGAGCGACGTGAAAGCAGCGCTGGACGCAAACAACCGGAACGTGGGCGCATCCTTCCTGGAGCGCGGCGGGGAGGAGTACATCGTCCGGGGCTACGGGTGGGTTGGGCCCGGCAAGGGAGGCTTGGATGACATCCGAAACATCATCATCGACGAGCATGACGGCGTCCCCACGTTCGTCAGCGATGTCGCTCAGGTCACCTTCGGCCCGGAGATTCGCCGCGGCGCCCTGGTCGCCAATGGCCGGGAAGCCGTGGGGGGCTTCGTCCTGAAACTCATCTACACGAACACGCAGAAACTCCTGGAGAAGGTGGAGAACAAGGTCAGGCAAATCAACCATGCCCTCCCTGCGGGTCTGGAAGTCGTACCCTACTACTCCCAGGCCGGCCTGGTCGAAAAGGCCGTGGGTACGGTGGAAGACTCTCTTCTGGAGGGAGCCGGCTTGGTTTTGATCATTCTCTATCTCTTTCTCGGAAACGCCCGTGCGACGCTCATAGTCATTGCTACCCTGCCGTTTTCGGCACTCATCGCGTTCATCGGAATGAAGTACGTCGGCCTGTCGGCCAACCTGATGAGCCTCGGCGGGTTGGCTATTGGCATCGGCATGATGGTGGACGGGGCCGTAGTCGTTATGGAGAACATTTTCCGGCATATCGAGGAGCGTAGGGGTGAGGAGGTGTCCGTGGTCCGGCTGGTCGGAGAGGCGACGCGAGAGGTGGCCAGGCCGGTGGTCTTCGGCGTCAGCATCATCATCATTGTCTTCCTTCCCCTGTTCTCCCTCCAAGGGGTGGAGGGCAAGATGTTTGCGCCGATGGCCTACACGATCTCGTTCGCGCTCGTGGGAGCGCTGGTGCTGGCTCTGACGATGGTTCCCGTCGTATCAAGCTATGCTTTTCGGCGGCAGGCGGTTCAGGGCGAACCGCGCCTCGCACGCGTAGCCAAGCAGCTGTATCGGCCGCTGATCCGGCGCGCGGTGCGCCACCCAGTGGCGATCTTGGCGACGGCCGTGGCAATGTTCGTCGCCAGCCTGGCGCTGTTCCCGCTGCTCGGAACGGAGTTCGTACCGATCCTGCGTGAGGGGACGATTCTAGCCCGCGCCACCCTGCCGCCCGGCGGCAACCTTCCGGCGGCCGTCGATTACGCAAACCGGATGCAGGCGTCTCTCCGGCGCTTCCCCGAGGTGACGGGCGTCTATGCTCGGGTGGGGCGTGCTGAGGTAGGGGGGGACCCGGAGCCCGTGAACGTAGTGGAAGCTTTCGTGCCCTTGCGGCCGCTGGCGGACTGGGACAACGGTCGGAGCTACGAGGAATTGCAATCGGCCATGGCTTCACAGCTTCGGAACGACATCCCCGGACCGGCGTACAACCTGACCCAGCCAATACAAATGCGCACCGATGAGCTGCTCACCGGCATTAGGGCGCAGGTGGTGATCAGCATCTTCGGCGACGACCTGGATACCCTCGCAACAATAGGTCGGGAGATCCGACGGATCGTCGAGCGCGTCGAGGGCGCTGTCGACGTGCGCATGCAGCAGCTCGCAGGCAAGCCCCAGATCCTCATCACGCCCCGCCGGCAGGAGCTGGCTCGGCTCGGTGTCTCGGTTGATGAGTTTCTCAGGACGGTAGAGACCGGCATCGGCGGCTCGACCGCTGGGCAAGTCTTCGAAGGTATTCGGCGGTTCGACATTTTCCTCCGTCTTGCGGAAGGTCAGCGCAAGCAGATTGAACAGGTGCGGCAACTGCCGATTCGGACGGCTGACGGTGCGATCGTGCCTCTGTCCGAGATCGCTGATGTACAGGTGTTCGTTGGGCCCAAGTTGATCTCGCGCAACAAGGCGAGCCGCCGGGTGTTCGTGCAGCTCAACGTCCGAGGGCGGGACATGGGCAGCGTGGTCAATGAAATCCGCCAGAAGGTTGCGCAAACACTCAAGCTGCCGCCCGGGTACTTCGTGGAGTACGGCGGCCAGTTCGAAAACCAGCAGCGGGCCATGCAGCGGCTTTACATTGTGGTGCCCATTACAATGGCGCTCATCTTTCTCATGCTTTTTTCGGCTTTCGGGAGCGTGCGTTATGCCCTGCTGATTTTCCTCAACGTTCCCTTTGCGGTCATTGGCGGCCTGGTTTCCCTCTATATCTTGGGCCTCTACCTGTCGGTGCCCGCGGCTGTGGGCTTCATCGCGGTTTTCGGCGTGGCGGTGTTGAACGGTGTCGTGCTCGTGACGTACATCAACCAACTTCGGGAGCGGGGCGTGGAAACGATGGAGGCGGTCCTCACGGGGGCAGAACTCCGTCTTCGCCCTGTTTTGATGACCGCCTCCGTAGCCATCCTCGGACTCATCCCGCTCTTGCTGGCCAACGACATCGGCTCAAATGTGCAGCGGCCGCTAGCGGCGGTGGTTGTGGGCGGCCTACTGACCTCCACCTTGCTCACCCTCGTGGTCTTGCCGAGCACGTATCGGTGGTTCGCCGCGCCTCGCAAGGAAGATGTACAACTCTAGCGGGTTCAATCGGGAATCGGAGGCAACGATGAAGGAAATCAAGGCGTACATTCGCAACGAAATGGTGGATATTGTCCTGGACGCACTGGCGGGCCTGCCGAGTTCACCTGCCGTTACACTGCTCCCGGTACGGGGTTTCGGGCACCCCAAAGGTGGTGGCCCACCCCAGGTCGTGGAGCGAACGAAACTAGAAATCGTCGTCCTCGATGAGCAAGTCGAGGCGGTCGTCAACTCCATCCGCGAGCACGCCCGCACCGGTGCGTTAGGAGACGGTAAGATCTTCGTCTCCGACGTCGACACGGCCCTGCGCATCAGAACGGGCGATCGTGACGAACAGGCACTGTGATCCGAAACTCCGGCGTGTCCGGCGAGGCCGACCAAGAAGATGAGCCTTTACCCATTGTTGGGGATCTGCCTCGCCCTGTGGGCAGGGCTCGGTGCGTACGTGCTTTCCGGCATGAAAAGGACGTATGAGGACGGAGCCGCGCTACCGCACCGACTGCTGCATGCTTGGTTCGCCATGTGGGGTCCGGCGAAGGTATATAAAGACGGCGAGCTGGTGAAGGATGATGC
>JBHHYR010000048.1:0-21045 GCA_046757585.1 Binatia bacterium
ATCGGCCGCCGCAAGGTGAAACCACGGTGGCTGGCGGTGATTACCGACGCCTGCACAGGCTGCGCAGGCGCGCCGGTCTGCCAGATCTACTGTCCTGTTGACGAGTGCATGATTCTCTTCCCCGCGGCAGACGCCCAGCCGTACGGCCGCATCTGGGTGGATCCCCTGAAGTGCGTCGGCTGCAGGCAGTGTGTGAGCCGCGGGCCAGCGGACGCGTTTCTGGATGGCTGCCCGTGGGACGCCATCCTGATGATACCTACCCCGCAGTGGGAGACGGAGCATGGCAAGCTCCCGTACTGACGCGCCGCTTCGGAGGCTCGCCAGCTTGCTGACGTCGTCACAACTCTACCGGTCCATTTTCCGTCATGAGTATGTCGATTCGGTTCGCACCCGTGCGCTGGAGGTCACGAGCAATGTCTTCTTGCATCTGCATCCGATCAGTATTCCACGGCGCGCACTGAAGGTTACCTACACCTTCTGCCTCGGTGGTCTGACGTTCTTTCTCTTTCTCGTCGAGACCATCACCGGCCTACTCTTGATGTTCTACTACCGGCCGGTTCCCGAGTACGCCTACCTGGACATGAAGACGCTCGAGTACGCCGTCCAGTTCGGCGTCACGCTGCGCAATCTGCATCGGTGGGGAGCGCACCTGATGGTGATCTGCGTGATGCTGCACATGCTGCGGGTCTTCCTGACCGGGTCGTATCGCCCCCCGCGCGAGTTCAATTGGGTGATCGGTGTCAGCCTTCTGGTGCTCACCTTGTTGCTCAGTTTCACTGGCTACCTGCTCCCTTGGGATCAGCTGGCCTTCTGGGCGGTGACGGTGGGAACCAACATGGCGGCAGCCACGCCGTTCGTTGGAGCAGAGGGGCCGTTTCACAGCCTGCTCGGTATCACGCCGTTCAACGACGTCCGCTTCCTGTTGCTGGGTGACATGCGGGTGGGATCGAACGCATTGCTCCGTTTCTACGTACTGCATTGCGTCGGCCTGCCACTGATCGCCATCGTCTTGATGATGCTGCACTTTTGGCGGGTGCGAAAGGACGGTGGCATTTCGCGGCCGTTATGATCGGCGCCGAGCGCCGGCGAGTGTGGAGGGAGTGCCATGGAGCAGACTGCACGGGTTGCCGGAACAGGTGAGGGCATCAAGGGGGTGCCCGATGCACCGCCCGGGACACGAGGAAACGAGGTTGCCGTCTTTCCGTACCTGGTGTTCAAGGAGTTCCTCGCGGCCCTGTTGGTTTCCATCCTCCTCTTGGTCTGGTCCCTGGCAGTCAACGCCCCGCTGCTCTCGGAGGCCAGTCCGGGCAGGACGGAAAATCCCGCGAAGGCGCCGTGGTATTTCGTCGGGTTGCAGGAACTCCTGGTCTATTTCGATCCATGGGTCGCGGGGGTGGCCGTCCCGACGTTGATCATCGTTGGCCTGATGGCCATCCCGTACCTGGACACCAGCCGGCAGGGGACGGGGCAGTACACGTTGGCCACCCGCCGCCTGGCAATCGGGCACTTCCTCTTCGGCTTCACGCTGTGGTGGGTGCTGATCGCGATCGGCCAACTCTTGCGCGGACCAAACTGGCAGTTCTACTGGCCGTGGCAAGACTGGTCGGTACCGAAAAGCGCTGAGCAGAGCTTGTGGAGCCTTCCCTGGTGGGTGGGCGTTCCCCTGATTGTGCTGTACTTCACTGCAGGCTTGGCGCTCCCACGCCGGCGTTGGCCGTGGCTGTACACCGGCCTGGGCCGCGGCCGGTACATCGCTGTGCTGACCTTTACGCTGTTGATGTATGCCGTGCCCATCAAGGTGCTGCTGCGCCTGTGCCTGGGGGTGAAATACGTTCTGGTGACGCCATGGTTCAACGTGTGATCGGTGGGAGGTTACCTATATGAGGCGTGGCCCCTTGATGCACGGCACCCCGGGGATGCGTGTGGCCTTGGCGGTTCTGAGCCCCGTCTTTCTGCTGCTGTGTGTGGTTGCCATCCACAGCGAGGAAACGCGGCCCTGGATGCGGTACCAGGAGGAGTTCAACCAACTGTATGTGACGCGCGCGCGCGCCAAGCTGCGCGAGGCAGCAGCACGCAACGATGCCGCCGCCAAGGCGCGCTGGCGGCGAATCATCGATGAAGTGAGCCATGCCAAGCCATCCATTGCACAGGTGTTTCTGGAAGATTTGAAGGTCACGGACCGCTGTACAACCTGCCACCGAGGGATCGACAACTCCCTCTTCCTGGACGCGCCACAGCCGTTCCGCACCCATCCGGGCAAGCTGCTGAAAGATCACGAGATCAACAGGTTCGGTTGCACGCCATGCCATGACGGGCAGGGCGCGGCGACGACCGTTGAGGGCGCCCACGGGACAGAAGCCAGCTGGCCGGCACCCCTCTTACCAACGGCGTACGTCCAGGCCCGCTGCGCGCGGTGTCACGAAGTGACCCACGGGTTGCAAGGCGCCGACCTGGTCAGCCGCGGCGCCGACCTGTTCATGGAGAAGGGGTGCTACGGCTGCCATCAGGTCAAGGGTATGAGGTACCAGCCCAAGTATGCACCCCCACTCAGTACGCTGAAGTCGAAGCTGGTAGATGCGAGGAACTGGACGTACGCATGGATCAGGGATCCCGCTCGCCTCAGCCCCAACACCGCCATGCCGAACTTCCAGCTCACCGACGAGGAGGTCGGCAAGGTCACGGCCTTCCTGCTCAGCTTCCCGGCCGGGAAGACGGCCGAGCCGGTCGCACTTGCCGGGGCGTCTGCGGAAGAGGGGAAGCGGCTGTTTACGGAACGCGGCTGCCACGGGTGCCATGGGGTCGCCGCGGATGAAGACAGCGTCTCACCACGGGTGCCTCATCTGGCAGGTATCGGCTCCAAGGTCACCCCCGAATGGCTCGACCGCTGGATTGCCGATCCGAAGGCATACAATCCGGACACGGCGATGCCGAAAGTGGAGCTGACCGACGCGGAACGCCACGCAGTCGTTGCGTACCTGCTCACGCTCAAGCGTAGCGAGCAGCTTCCGCCAGCGCCGGATCTGAGCCGGTTCGATGCCCGTGACGGGAAGCAGCTCATCAGACGGTACGAATGCTACGGCTGCCATGCCATCGAGGGCTTCGAGAAAATGCGTACATCGGTTCCCGATCTTGGCGAGTTTGCCCGCAAGCCGGTCGAGGAACTGGATTTCGGCACGACGACGGATGTGCCGCACACCAAGTGGGACTGGCTGCGCCGCAAGCTCACCGATCCGCGTGCCTACGAAACCGAGAAGATCGAATTAAAGATGCCGCGGATCCCTCTGACCGCGAGCGAGATTCAAGCTCTGATCACCCGCACGCTCGCCTTCGACGCTCCGCCGGTCCCAACCCGGTACGTGGTCCGTGCCACTGCGGCCAAGGAGGCCTTGCAGGAGGCCAGCTGGATGGTGCTGCACCTGAACTGCAACGGCTGCCACCCACTGCACGGTCAGGAGGCGCACGTTAGCCGCTTCTTCGAGCGCAAGAACCTGACGCCGCCGACCCTCGATGGCGTCGGTGCCCGCCTGCAGGGGCAGTACATGTACCAGTTCCTGCTCGAGCCGAAGCAGGTGCGCCCATGGCTGAAGATGCGCATGCCGATCTTTGGCTTCACCGAGGCGCAGGCGCAAACGCTGGTTGACGGCTTGGCGGCAGCGGCCGGCGTGGCTAACCCTTACACCTACGTTGCCAAGACAAAAATCGCGCAGGATCACTTCCAGCGTGGCATCCACCGCTTCCGCCATTATAAGTGCGTCCAGTGTCATCCCACCTCTATCGATCAAGGGCTGCCGGAAGGCGTCGACCCTGAGGACCTGTCGATCAACTTGATGCTTGCCAAAACGCGCTTGCGGCCCGCTTGGATCAAGGACTTCCTGGCACGACCGAAGGAGATCGCCGGTACGCAGACCCGGATGCCGACGGCCTTCTACACGGTTGACGGAGTGCCCAAGGTCGACCGGCCGCAAGATGACATTGACGACATCACTACGTATCTGATGGGTATGACTGAACCGCCTGAAGTGACGCTGAAGGCGGAGGAGGAAAAGCGGCGGGCCGAGGAGAAGCAGCAGATCGACTGGAGCAACTACCAGTACTGATCCTGGAGAAGACACGGGGGGTTCACCGCCGAGGTGGTGAGGGAGTGACAGAGGTCGGGTGGTGGACCTTTACAGTTCGCATCGGTGGAAACGCTCGGGGGCAGATTTCTCCAGGTTGAGAAGCGTGCCCGGGCGCTGTTCCGTATCGTAGCTGGTACGCGTGCCTTGGCCCGGTTGTTGGGAACGGATGTTGCACGGGGCCTGGGGAGATGGACGACAGGAGCGACCATTTGACGCACTGACGGCTGCGGGCGCTCAACCGTGAGCGGCAGCGAAACCGTGTGGCCATGAGAGCGGCGCGCCGATGCACTTCGCCAAGAAGGTAGCCGCGGCTGTCGGCAGCAGTCTCAAGCTCAAACTGGTCCTGCTGATCGTGACCATTCTCGCCCTGACCATAGGCATCGCCCCTTGGAGTGCCATCAAGATGCAGGAGCGCCAGCTCCTGCAGGCGTCGGAGGAGCATCTGCGCGCGTTCCATGAGATGCTGCAGAAAACAATCGTCGCTACCTGCAAGCTCACCGGCAACGCCGACTCCGTCCAGCAGGTTATCGAAGCCGTTACCAACCATCGGGATATCGACGGGGTGAGAATGTTTGATGCCGGGGGAGTGATTCGCTACTCGTCGCGCCCGGCGGAACGCGGTACCCGCCTCAGCACGGCGGAGATGTCGCGGTTCTACGGACAGGTCCATCCGGTCATTCGGACCAGCCGCGAGGGGAAGGTGACGTATGCGTTGGTGCAGCCGATGTTGAACCAGCCCGCGTGCGTCTCTTGTCACGCGTCGAAGCAGAAGGTCTTGGGGATCCTCCAGGTGAGCCTCGCCCTCGGGCCGACGTGGCGACAGCTTGCCGACCTCAAGCGGTCAGCCCTGATCGCCACGGTGATCACGCTGGCAGTGATCGTCGTGGGCGTCTGGCTATCACTGACACTACTGGTCGACCAGCCGCTGCAGCAGTTGGTCGGTGTAATGCGCAGCGCGGAGCGCGGCGATCTGAGTGCGCGGGTCGAAACCCGGCAGCGCGATGAACTCGGCCAGTTGTCGCGCCACTTCAACGAGATGATCTCGAAACTGGCCGCCGCCCAGCGGGAAGTCGAGCGGTACCATCGGGAGCAACTGGCCCGCGCGGATCGCTTGGCGACAATTGGCGAGCTGGCTGCCGCAATCGCGCATGAAATCCGCAATCCTCTGACCGGAATCAGTGGCGCACTTTCTGTTTTGGGCCGGGACTTCCCGGCTGATGATCCGCGGCGGGACGTGATCCGGCAAACCCACCTCCTGATCGAGCGGCTGAACAAATCGGTCGAAAACATTCTTCATTACTCTCGTCCGTCCGAGCCGCAGTTCCAAACCGTGAACCTGGACGACATTTTCGGACAAACGCTCTCGCTGGTGGAGAGTGAGGCGAAGAAAGCGCGGGTCCATCTCGTGAGACACCCCCAGCCGGCAAGCGGCGGCGAGGGTAACTTAGGCGCGGTGCGTGCCGACCCGCATCAGATCCAGCAGGTACTCATGAACGTGATCTTGAACGCCATCCAGGCCACTGCAGCGGGCGGGCAGGTCCAGCTCCGCACGGGGGTGTGGGGAGCCGCTGGCGGGCAACCATACGCGTATGTGGAAGTCCGTGACAGCGGGATCGGCATGACGCCAGCGCAAACCGCAAAGGCATTTCACCCGTTCTTCAGTACCAAGGTGCAAGGAACGGGGCTCGGGCTGGCAATCGCAAAGCAGCTCATTGAGCAACACGGCGGCCGGATCACGCTCCACAGCACGCCCGGGGAGGGGACGGTCGTGAAAGTCGAGCTTCCAGGGTGCCTCCCGCTCGACCAGTGTGAGAGGCGACAATGACAAAGGTCCTGGTTATCGATGATGAACGGATGATTCGCTGGTCCATCGAGCAGACGCTGCACGCAGCGCACTATGAGGTAGCGGCTGCCGAAACGGCAGCCGAAGGGCTGGCCCTGTTTCGACAACTGCTGCCGGAAGTGGTGTTTCTCGACGTACGGCTGCCCGATGAGGGCGGCCTTACGGTGCTCAAAACGATGAAAGAGGAGAGCGGACAAGACACGGCTGTCGTCGTGATGACCGCTTACGGAGAAATTCGCACCGCCGTGGAGGCGATGCGGCTGGGTGCGTATGACTACCTGAAGAAGCCGTTCGACTTCGATGAACTCGAAGTGATCGTTGGGAAGGCTCTGGAAACGACCCACCTCCGGCGCGAGGTGGGCACGCTTCGGCAACAGCGCAAACAACCGTACGGGCTCGACAACATCGTCGGCCAGTCGGTCGAAATGCGGCAGGTGCTGAGCCTCTTGGAGAAGGTTGCGGAAAGCGACGCCACGACGGTGCTCCTGCAAGGGGAGAACGGGACGGGGAAGGACCTCTTTGCCCGCGTGTTGCACTACCAGAGTAGACGGGGAAACGGCCCCTTTCTGGACATCTCGTGTACGGCCATGCCGGAAACACTCTTGGAAAGCGAGCTGTTCGGCTACGAAAAAGGCGCGTTCACCGACGCCAGACTGGCCAAACGCGGCCTGCTCGAGCTGGCCGACGGCGGCACGCTCTTTCTCGATGAGGTGGGAGACTTACCCCTTATCGCGCAAGCCAAGCTCCTCAAGGTCATCGAGAGCAAACAATTCAAGCGACTCGGTGGCACCGTCGATCATGCGGTGGACATCCGGATCATCGCAGCCACGAACAAGGATCTGGAGGCGGCTGTACGCGACGGCTGTTTTCGCGAAGACCTCTACTACCGGTTGAAGGTGATCCCCATCGTGCTGCCACCCCTGCGGAACCGGCGGGCTGACATTCCACTGCTGCTGCGACACTACATCACCCGATACAGCGCCGAGTTTCACAAGAACTTTCGCGACGTCTCGGAGGCGGCCTTGCAACTGCTGACGGCCTACTCGTGGCCTGGCAACGTGCGCGAGCTGCGCAATCTTGTGGAGCGCATTCTGATCCTCGAACGGGGAACCACGGTGCTGCCCGAACACTTGCCCCCGGAGATTACCAGACGGGGCGCCGCGCTGCAGCGGCCACGCTTTCGCCTGCCGCCAGAGGGGATTCGTTTGGAGGAAATCGAGAAAGATTTCGTCCGGCAGGCGTTGGAGCACGCCGCAGGAAACCAGACTCACGCCGCGCAGCTGCTCGGGATCAGTCGCGACGCGCTCCGCTACCGCATGCAGAAGCTTGCGCCTACCTCCTGAGGAATTTCCCCCAGGGCTGCGGATTTTTCCGCAGTTGATCGTCGAATTACCCCAACCCGGCTTTCTTCGTGGCCGGCAGCAAGCCCCGGTACGCTGCTTGCTGCTCCCCCACTTCGATCATCGGGTTCCTGGAATGTCCCAGAAGGAGGCCAGAATGACAAGGTTTGTCGTCTTAACAGCTACCGCTTTCATGTTGCTTGCCTCAGCCGCAATCGCCCAGGGCGGAGATGCCGCGCAGGGGAAAGCCACATACCAGAAGCACTGTGCAAGCTGCCACGGGAAAACCGGCAAAGGGGACGGACCGGCCGCGGGTGTCCTCAACCCGAAGCCTCGGGACCACACGGATGGAGCCTACATGAAGACCCTTTCCGACAAGTATCTTGCCGACATCATTAGTAAAGGGGGCGCTGCCCTCGGAAAATCCGCCATGATGCCGCCCGGAAAAACTTTGAGCAAGCAGGACATCGCGAATCTGATCGCGTACATCCGCAGCCTGGGAAAATAGGCATGTCGCATGACGCTGTGTCTGATCCGGTTATGAACGGACCGGGAACCTGAGGAGACCGGCATCATGGAGCGATGCCTCGTTCGCGGGACGGCCCGATCGGCTGCCCTGGTGGGGCTCGTCACGGGAATGGCAGCCTGTGCCGCGGTGAAGAGGCCGCAGTTTACTGAGCTCCTGTGGCCCGAGCCGCCGCTGACGCCGCGGATCAAGTTCGTCGGGCTTCTTCGCAGCCGAAACGATCTGGGACGCAACGTGGCTGAGCTGGTCGCAGATGCGCTGGTGGGTGGGAAGAAGGTTCCCGACTCGATCGAACGTCCAATGGGCATCGTTCCGGAGCGCAGCGGTGAGCGCCTCTACGTTACGGACTATGACAATGGGCGGGTCCTTGTGTTCAACTTCGAGGCACGCACGATGCAGTCCCTCGGGGATGAGGCGCATGGGTTCGCGCGGCCCTTCGGGATCGCCGTGGACGACAAAGACAACGTCTACGTGGTCGACTCCGCCTTAAAGTTGGTTCGCGTTTTCGATTCGAGCGGCCGGTTTCTTCGCAACCTGACTCATGAGAGTCTGGAGCGCCCCACCGGCATCGCGATCGATGCCAGGCGCCGCAAGGTCTACGTCGTCGACTCTGCATCGAAGGATTCAGAGAATCACGTAGTCCATGTCTTCGACTTGGACGGCACCTACCTTAAGGCGTTGGGGGGCTTGGGGACCGAGGATGGCAAGTTCTTTTTCCCTACCTACGTCGCAGTCGATGGTGACGGGAAGCTCTACGTTAGCGACACGTTAAACGCCCGGGTGCAGGTGTTTGACGCGGATGGCCACCATCTCATGAACATCGGCAAGCGGGGCGACACGTTCGGAATGTTCGACAAGCCGAAGGGCGTAGCCGTAGACACCTTTGGCAATGTGTACGTTGCCGATTCCACCTGGAGCAACATCCAGATTTTCAATTCACGGGGAGAGGTGTTGCTGTATTTCGCTGGCCGCGGCCACATCCCTGGGCTCCTGTTCAACCCGACGGGAATCGCCATCGACAACGACAACCGCATCTATGTGGCTGATGCGTTCAACAACCGGGTCGCGATCTACCAGTTGGTCAACACCAAGCCGGAGGACAGCTTCAGCAGTGTTCCGCCGAGCGAGACGGGAAGAAGGGGGGTGACACCGCAACGATCGGTCCAACGGGCGACCGCCCCATAACGAAGAAAGGAGGCCATCGTGGGGCATGGTGAAGCGCAACCAATTTCTTGAAATCAGCAGAGGCAATCAAAGGGGGTGAATGAGAGATGCGTGCAGGAGCAAAGTTTCTGAGTACGGTGGCAGGCATCGCCGCCTGGCTGCTGGCGCCGGGCCTCGCATTCGGTGCAGCTGACATCAGTGGTACGGACCATGATTTTACCACCGCCGGTCCAAATGCAAGCTTCAAAGGGGCCGGGAGCGAATGTGAAACGTGCCATATACCTCACCATACGGGTTCCGCACAGCTCTTGTGGAACCATACGCTGTCGGGGAACACGTTGACGTTCGGCACAAGCGCGACGACGGTGGCAGGAACAACACTGCCAACTGACGTGGGTAGTGCCCCCGGAACCTCTAAGTTCTGCCTGAGCTGCCATGACGGGAGCGTAGCTGTCGGCAGTCTGATCCACGGGACATCCTGGGGAACAACGAAGATCACTGGAGACGCGGTGATCGCGCCGAGCGGCAGCCTCGTTGGGAACCATCCGGTTGAGGTACCGTACCCCGATCAGTCTAGCGCAACGTACAATTCCATCACGACGGCTGCTGACCCGTCCGGTTACCAGACTAGTCCCACGGGCGTGAAGCTTTTCGGCACCACTGCCGGTCAAAAAGGAATCGGGTGCGCCTCGTGCCACGATCCTCACGACGCCACCAACGACCCGTTCTTACGTGTGGCCGAGGCGAGTCTGTGTAGCAGCTGCCACATCAAATAGCTTTTAAACGAACCGGAAATCCCGGGGGCCTGGATCGTGGGGCGGCCAGGCCCCCCGGGGGCGGTGGCGGGACTGGACGGCGCCAACACAGTGGAGGCGTTCACGCAGTGCCAGCAGCGTTCCTCGTCCCCCGTGGGATCAATGGTGCGCGCGCGTGGCTGCAGTCCGAAGTGTGGTCCCATGGGGGGCGGCACACGTTCGGACAGGTGAGGCTGTCAATGGGCTTTCTGGTCCGGGAGCACCGAGGTGTCCCGCGCACGCCCCGTGCGCGGCTCGTGGCGGCCGTTGCCGTCAGCGGCTGCCTGGCGGTGGCTCCGCTTGGCGCCTGTAGCTCGGCTGCTCGCCAGGAGGCTCTGTCGATTTTCTTCGATGGCGTCGTTCAGCCAACGCCGCCTCCCACGCGTCGCACCCGGAGAGATCTTCTCCGGGAAATCGAGGAGCTGAAGCGGCAACTGGCTGAAGCACGGACTGGCGCGGCTGCCAGCAAGGAGGTCACCGCGCCAGAATCAGTCCTCCCGGTGGAGCGTGCCAAGAGTTGGTCCGAAGCCGCTGAGCTTTTGCCGCAGGACCGTTACGGGAACGTGAACTGGGCGGAGGCGCTTCGAGCGGGAACCATCAAGCCCCAACCGGGCGTGGACCCTGAAACGGTGGAGCAACCTGTGCTCCCGATCGAGGTCCTCCGCGTTCCCGCAGCCGGAGAGATGTTCAAGGTCGTTTTTCCCCACGAACCTCACACGGCATTGCTCGCGTGCCCGAGCTGTCACCCAGCCCTCTTTCAGATGCAGGCGGGTGCGACGCCCATGTCTATGGCGGGGATCAACGCGGGCACGCTGTGCGGCGTCTGCCACGGCAAGGTGGCATTCCCCACGACAGCCTGTGGGCGGTGTCACCCTGCCATGCGGGGCGGATAGTGATGGCCCGTCTTGCTCGACTGATAGGCGCGATCTCCCTGTCGGCGCTTCTGGTAGGGACGGGGTTCGGAGCCGAGGGTGATGTGGTCCTGAAGCCGCGCGGAGGGGAGGGCAAGTTCCCGCCGACCGTGTTTCCACACTGGGTCCATCGCATCCGATACAAGTGCTACGCCTGCCACCCAGCCCTCTTCGCGATGAAAGCGGGCGCGGATGAGATCTCAATGGATCGGATTCAGAACGGCGAGTTCTGTGGCACCTGCCATGATGGGACGGTTGCGTGGGCTGTGACGATCGAGACCTGCAACCGGTGTCATGTGGGAGAATGAAGTGGTGGCCATCGCGGGCGGGAAGCCTGCTGGCTGGGGCGACCGCGGTCGCAGTGCTGGCGAGCCCAAGCCCAGGCCAGCTTTTTCGTCTGGGGCAGTGGGACGGGTCTCTCGAAAGTGTGTTCGACTTTTCCCGTCAGGACATCACGACACGCGGGTTTCCTCGGACGAGGTTTGAGAACATGCGTACCGACGAGCGGCTGACTGTGCGCAACGTGGGGGCGTACCTGTATGACCCGAGGCTGCTGTCCCTCTCCGTCGGGGGAACATTCGGCCTTTCCCAAAGGCGGTTCAGGGCAGAGGATGGCAGCGAGTCTCCAAACGGCTCGCTGTCGGGTTATGATGCTGTAGCGACCTTCCTTTCGGGGCAACCCTTTTCGTTGAACCTGTTCGCGAACCGCGTGCAGTCCTTCCCACCGGTCCTGGGTGGACAGAGCGAGGTCGTGACCGAAAACCGGGGAGTGACGCTTTTCGCTCAGCGGTTGTACATCCCGTCGACACTCACATTGCGCCAGGAGCGCGCCGAGCAACAGTCGAGCACTGGCGACATCGTCGCCCGCCAAGCGAGCGAGCGGCGTCGGCTCACTTACGAAGGCAGGCGCGGGTGGACGGACAGCGAGATGGATGTCCGGTACGAGTTTATAGACGACACCGACAAGCAATTTCCTACCGCCAGCTTTCGCAGCCACGAGGGAAACCTGAACTACAGCCTCGACTTCGGGTCTGAGTTGAACTGGCACTGGGACTCACGCCTGCGCTACTTTGACCGCACGGGCACCGCGGACGTGACGGTCTCGATCGTCGATGAGCTCCTGCGGATCGAACACACTGAGCGCCTGCGTACGAACTATCGCTACGCGTTTACACGCACTACCACGCCCGGCGGCACAAATACCTCACACACGGGAGAAGCGGCCTTGCGCCACCAACTCTACCGAAGTCTGAGGACCAACCTCGGGCTATACGGGAACATTGAAACGCTCCCGGGAGGACAGCAGGATACATTCCGCACTCGACTCGACTTTACGTATACGAAGCGCTTAGCCGGAAAAGGGAGGCTTAACGCTGGCCTGGGGGGAGGGTTCGAGTACGAGGACGACCGGTTCAAGACCACAGAGACCTTCGTTCCGCAGGAAACGCACATTGCGGCCACCCCGTTCGCGCTCCCGCTCACCCTCGATAATGCGTTCGTCATCACCTCCTCGGTAGTGGCCACAAAGCTGGCCGTGGGCCCGCTGCCTGCCGGTTGCGTTGCTCCGGCGGGACCATCCACCCCGCTCGTCCTCGGGCGGGACTACACGCTCCGGGCTACGGGGAACCTCACCGAAATCTTGCCGGTTCCCTGCACAGGTGCCGCCCCGGGCATCAACCCTGGAGACACGGTTGCTGTGGATTACCGCTTCACGGTCCCTACCTCGCTCACCTTTACGACGGCAGCCTTACGCGCCAATATCAGCCTAGACTACGGCTGGGTTCGCCCCTACTTTGTCCATGAGCAGACGGAACAGAGCATGGTCGCCGGCCGCGATGGCCGGTTCTTGGATGATGAGAGGTCTGACACTGGGGGCGTTGAATTTCGCTACGAGGGAGACCGCTTGCGCGCGAGCGTGCTCGGCGAGGCCCGCCGTTTCGTTTCCGACCGCATTGTTTTTGACAGCCTGCGCGCTGTCCAGTTGGCGAGCATCTCAATCTTCCCCGGCTTGACTTTGAGCCTCAGCGCCGACCAAACCCGCGTGCACTTCAAGGATCCCACACGCCGGAGCCAGACCTTCACGGGGCGCGCTGCTCTCAGCTACACTCACGCGCGTGTCCTCTCTGCCGACGCCTCCGGCGGAGTCCGGCTGCTCCAGGACACTGTGTTTCCGACGGAGCGAACGGGCGATGCGGCGCTCAGGGTGCGCTGGCGCTTTCGCAACCTCGAAGTAGGTCCCACGCTGGAGTTCTTCGATCGGCAGCGAGGACGTACGAACATCAGGGAGTTCCGAACGCTTCTCCACGTCATCCGCCGATTCTGACGAGAAGAGAGACATGCAGTTAGGAATCCATTCCGGCCGTTTTCTGGTACTTGCCGCCTTCCTGGCCGGGGCCTGCCAGCCGACCGCCAAGCAGCTCCCGATCAGGCAGGAGGCCGCCGCAGGTGCACCCGTCTGGCCCGAACCGCCGCATCGCCCGCGAATTCGTCTCGTGAGGGCCGTGGCGCGCCCCCAGGATCTAGGCTTCCGCCCTTCGTTCTGGCAGCGCGTCGGGGAATTGTTGGGAGGGAAGAAAGAGGATTGGTTCGTTCGACCCACTGGGGTGGCCGTGCACGGGTTTCTGATCTACGTAGCGGATCCCGGGGCACAGGCGTTGTGGGTGCTGGACGTTGGGGCCGGCCGGCGGCGAGCACTTCACAGGGCTGACGGCCACCCTCTCGTTTCTCCAGTGGCAGTGGCCATTGGACGAAATGGTCGGGTCTATCTGGCCGACTCGTACCTTGGCAGGGTGTTCGTGTATGACGGCGAGGGCGAACTGACAGGTCGCATCGGGAACCCGCCCGTCAGTCGCCCGGCAGGCGTGGCCTACGACGCGGAGCGGGACCACCTGTACGTCGCTGACAGCGGTGCGCACCGGGTGTGGATTTTTGACAGCGGCGGCACGCTGACAGGGGCGATCGGTCAGCGAGGAACTGGCCCCGGTGAATTCAACTTCCCAACCCATGTGACGGTGGATTCGAAGGGTAACATTTACGTCACCGATGCCCTGAATTTCCGCTTGCAGATGTTCCACGCAGACGGGAGCTTCGCGGGACAGTTCGGGCGACACGGTGACTTCTCCGGGGACTTTGCTAGCCCCAAGGGCGTCGCCGTGGACAGTGAGGGGCATATCTACGTGGTAGATGCGCTGTTCGACGCAGTTCAAATCTTCGACCGGCAGGGCCGGCTGCTGCTGACGTTTGGCGGACGCGGGATCGGAGCCGGGCAGTTCTGGCTGCCAGGCGGTCTCTGTATCGACAGCCGTGACCGCATCTATGTCGCGGATTCTTATAACCAGCGTATCCAGATCTTCCAGTACTTGGCGGATGGGGATGATGAGTAAGGGGTTTCTCTCGGGCGCGGTCCTCTGGGTGCTCATGATGCCGATCATGCCCGCCGCTCGGGCGCAGCTCGCCACGAGCCCTCACAACCTATCGGCCACGGGGCCCGGGACGGTCAAGGCCCCCGAAGTGGCAGATCTGTGCATCTTCTGCCATACCCCCTCGCACCACGCGCCGGTGGGCAGAGCGCTGTGGAACAGGGACCTACCGCCGACGGTGTACAACCTCTACAAGAGTTCCACGTTGGAGGCCACGCTCAAGCAACCCACCGGCGCTTCTCGTCTGTGCCTGAGCTGCCACGACGGCACGATGGCCGTGGGGAATCTACGCGTTCCTCCCAGCGGCGGTGCCCAGCCCAGTCTTGGTCGGCTGACCGGCAGCGCGTCGCTCGGGACTGATCTCTCGGACGACCACCCCGTATCGTTCGTATACGGCACGGCCCTGGCTCTCCGAGACACCCAACTCGCAGACCCTGCTGCCATCTCGCACACGCTCCCCCTCGACAGCACGCAGCAGCTCCAATGCACCACCTGCCACGATCCCCACGACAACCAGTACCGCAAGTTCCTCCGAATCGATGATCGGGCCGCTGCCCTCTGCACCACCTGTCACACGATGAGGAACTGGATCGGCTCGAGCCACGCGACCTCGCCTGCGACCTGGCGAGGGACCGGTCCGAACCCGTGGCCTAACTCCCCGTACACAACGGTTTCGGAAAACGGGTGCGGATCCTGCCACCGGCCCCACGCTGCTCCTCGGCCGCCCCGCCTTCTCAGTAACATGCAGGAGCCCGACGTGTGTTTCGTATGTCACAACGGCGCCGTTGCCACTCAGAACCTTGAACCGGAGTTCTTGAAGCTCAGCACGCACCCAGTCGCCGTCAGCAACTGGATCCACGACCCACGGGAGGATCCTAACGCAATGCCGCGTCACAGCACATGCACCGACTGTCACAACCCGCACCAATCGCTTGCTGCAGCTGCAAGCCCGCCCATAGCCCCTGGGCCGCTGCGCGGCGTTCGAGGCATCAACATCTCAGGGGGGAGCATGCATGAAGCAATCTACGAGTACGAGATCTGTCTAAAGTGCCACGGGCTACGCGACCAGACCAGTACAGACATCGTTCGCCAGGACAATACCCGAAACGTGCGCCTGGAAATCAGCCCCAGTAACCCCTCCTACCATCCGGTTGCCGCTGTAGGTCAGAACCGCGCCGTCGGAGGGTTCGAGCCAGGTTACACGGCTGCGAGTATCATCTACTGCACGGACTGCCACAACAACGATGACTGGACTCCGACCGGCACCCAGCCCCGTGGCCCCCACGGGGCACGCTACGCGCCGATCCTCGAGCGCGAATACCGGGTCGACGATCCCTCGACGGAATCGTTCCAAGTGTATGCCCTCTGCTACAAGTGCCACAATCGTGATTTTCTCATCAATGACCGCGCCAACACGTTCTTGCATAACAAGCATGTGCGGCAGCAGCAGGCACCCTGCGCCGCGTGCCACGACGCGCACGGTTCGCGGCAGAACGCCGGCCTAATCAACTTCATGGTAAGGGACCGGACCGGACAGACCGTGATCGCGCCGTCAAAGGAGCAGCGCCGGTTGGAGTTCATCTCCCTAGGGCCGGGTCGCGGCCAGTGCTATCTCACGTGCCATGGCGAGAATCACGAACCGGAGAGTTATCCATAAGCACCGTGTCCGTTACCTGAGCAATTTTCCGTACCCTTGCGGGTTTTTCCGCAACAGTCTCCGACCGCGGCCCGCGTCGACTCTTCGATGACTGCCAGGGCCAACCGGCACCTGGTTTGCTCCGGGTCGCATCCAGGAAGCGTAAGCTGTGAGACAGCGGTCGAAGGGCAGCTTGCGTCTGTGCGAGTAGGAGGAGGCCAGACGAGTCGGTTGGTTGAGGTTAGTTCAGAAAGGCGTGATGACAACGTTTACCGCGGCTGCCTTCGCCGTCGTCGCCGTAGCTTTGGTTCCCAGCTCCGCTCTGGGACAGACCACGGATGTGGCAAAGGGAAAGGTTACCTATCAGAAGTACTGCGCCAGCTGCCACGGGAGCAACGGTAAAGGAAACGGCCCAGTGGCTGCGCTCCTCAACAACCCCAAACCGCGCGACCATACGGACGGAGCCTTCATGGAGAACCTCTCCGACGCGTATCTCGCCGACATTATCACGAGGGGGGGAGCAGCGGTTGGACGTTCACCGTTGATGCCGGCGGGGAAGACCCTGACGAAGGAGGAGATCGCGAATCTCGTCGCGTACCTCAGGGCTTTGGCGAGATAGGGTGCTTCTAGGCCGTGCGGGTGGCGTGGCGAAACGCCCGCTGGTGCGACCTGCGGGTCGTGCCTGATCGCCATCAGAGTCAATCGTGATCTTCATCATAGGTACCTTCCTACCAGTCGGTAGGATGCACCAGGAGGAGGCTGTGTGTGACCGATAGGTGGACACGCCGGGACTTCCTGAAAACGACCGGCGCCGCAGCCGTGGGCCTGGGGCTGTGGAACCTCAGTCTCGCGTGTAGTTCTTCCGAGCAGACAGGCACCGCGGCGAAGCCCGCGCGCGCGCGCGGACCACTCCCGGCGTACCGGAGCTGGGAGGACTTGTACCGCCGGAAATGGACCTGGGATCGCGTCGTATGTGGTACCCATACGATGACCAATTGTGTGTCCGGATGCGCCTGGGACCTGTATGTCAAGGACGACATGGTATGGCGCGAGGAGCAAAAATCGCCGTACACCGCGTCGTCCCCCGGCTTGCCGGACTTCAATCCGCGCGGGTGCCAGAAAGGCGCCTGCGGCTCGACGCTCATGTACTCCCCGTCCCGTGTACGCTACCCGCTCCGGCGCCTTGGCAAGCGCGGGGAAGGTCGCTGGCAGCGCATCTCGTGGGACGAGGCGTTGTCCACGGTTGCGAGCGCCATCGTCGAAGCGCTCGAGCAGGACGGCCCCGCTTCGGTGTTCTGCGAGCTAGGTCCCAACATCGGTGCCGGAGCAAACAGCGCTGCGCCACTCCGCTTCTTCCGCTTATTGGGTTCACCGGCGACGGATTCGATGGGCCAGATCGGCGACCTGTCTCTCGGTGCCACCATTACGTTGGGGAACGGGCATCCGTGTGGCTCGTCCGACGACTGGTGGCGCTCCGCGTATCTGGTGATGTGGACGCTCAACCCGTCTGCGACCCGGATTCCGGATGCGCACTTTCTGTATGAGGCGCGATATCGGGGCGCTCAGCTCGTGGCCATCTGTCCCGACATGAACAATAGTGCCGTGCACGCCGATCTGTGGCTGAATCCGCGCCCCGGTACCGATGCCGCGCTGGCGCTGGGCGCCGCCCAGGTCATCATCGCGGAGAAGCTCTATGACGCGGCGTATGTGTCCGAGCAAACCGACTTGCCGCTTCTGGTGCGCACCGACACGCACCGGTTCGTGCGGGAATCAGCTATGCGACCCAGCGGCTCCGTCACGGCGTTCTTCGTCTGGGATGCCCAGCGGCGCCGGGCTGTGCCAGCGCCCGGTAGCGGTGCGCTGAACAGCCTTGATAGCACTGGTATCAGCCCTGACCTTGATTTCCAGGGGACGATTCCTATTCGAGGAAGGCCGGTGCCAGTGCGCACGGTGTTTTCATTGTTGCGCGAGCGCCTCGATCGCGACTATCGTCCCGAGCAAGCAGCCGGCATCACAGGGGTGGGGGCAACGATCATCCGGCAGTTCGCTCGCGGGTTCGCGGCAGCCCGGGGCGCGCTCATTCTCTCTTCATGGGGGCAGTGTAAGTTCCTGCATGCCGATCTGGCGCAGCGGGCACAGATTCTCCTGGCATCGCTCACCGGGAACCTTGGGCGTGCTGGTGGTGGCTGGCGTGCCGGCGGCTTCTTCGCACCCGAGGGCTTCGCCCTGCTTGCCATTCAGGAACGGCTCGGCCTCATTGATTTGGCCACTTTCGCGGCGAAGTCGTATTTCGATCCGGCGGAAACGCAGCACTTTTTCGCGCGCTATTTTGTACCCGGCTCGGTGTGGCACCAGGTACACGGCGGGCTGGAGGCGGTGTCCAGCGATCCACGCTACGGCGACATCGCCGCTCCGCGCCCGGCGTCGGAATACTTGCGCGAAGCGATCGAGAAGAAATGGTTTCCCGTTTTCCCGCCGCCGGGGCGGGCGCCGCGGGTGATCCTGTCCATCTTCGGGAACGTGCTGCGCCATTCACGCAACAACACCCAGTTGCTCGAGACCTTGTGGCCCCAGGTGAAGCTGGCCGTCGACGTCAACTTCCGCCTCAATGAGACGAGCCGGTGGGCTGATGTCATCCTGCCCGCGGCCTATTGGTACGAGAAGACTGGTCTCAAGTACCTTGTGTCCTTCATCCCGTACGTTCATCTCGGTGATAAGGCGGTCCCCTCGCTCGGGGAGGCGAAACCGGAGTGGGAGATCTTTGGGCTCCTTGCTGCGGCGGTGGCACGGGAGGCGCGCCGGCGGAATCTACGGCCGTATACTGATATTGGTGACCAGAAACGCGACGCGCGGCGCCTCGACGACGCCTTTACTGACCGCGGGCGGTTCAGTCCGCACGACGAAGGAAAGGCTCTGGAATTCGTGCTGAGCTATTCCTCGCCCACCAAGAGAGTGTCGCTTGATGACTTGCGCCGGGCTGGCGCGGTGCGCTTCCGTGGAACGGGCGCCCCGGGTGGGGCGGCGGGCTTCTACAGTGATTACGCCGCCACCGAGCCCCTGGTGCCGCATCAGTGGTTCATTCAAAAGAAGCAGCGTTGGCCTACGCTGACAGGCCGGCAGCAGTTCTATATCGATCACCCCTGGTTCCTCGAATGCGGCGAGGCGCTGCCGACGTACAAACCGCCGCCCGTGGCGGGCGGACAATATCCCCTCGTCCTAAGCGGCGGCCATACGCGCTGGAGCATCCACTCGCAGTGGCGCGATCAGCGCCCCTTGCTCCGCCTCCAACGCGGTGAGCCGGTCGTGTATCTGAACGATCACGATGCAGTGCGACGCGGAATCAGGGATCATGATCTGGTGCGAGTGCGTAACGACCTCGGCGAATTCGTCCTGCGCGCAAAGCTGGCGCGCTACGTGCACCCTGGCCAGGTGCTCGTCTACCACGCGTGGGAGCCGTACCAGTTCCGCGATGGCCGTAGCGATCACGCCATCATCCCCAGTCCCTTCAAGCCGACGGCGCTGGTCGGTAACTACGGCCAGCTCCACTGGGCATACGCCCACTGGGAACCGAACCAGGTCGATCGTGACACGCGGGTCGAGGTGGAACGCGTGTGATCGTCCCGGTGCCGCGGGCTCGTCCGCGGCTAGCGAAAGCGGATCTTGAACAGCGTGCCGGCGCGGCAGAATTCTCGAGTGAACGTGACCAGAAAGAAAGTGGTGCCGAGCATCTCGAGGAACTCCTCGCTGACCTTGGAATAATGCTCCACGGTGTACCGCGTCGCGCCAAGCACCCGGATCAACGGAGCGTAGGGGTCGAGCTGCCGCAGCCCTTCGGCAAAATCGAGCAGCACGGCAGCTACGTAACATGCCATGCCGAGGAAAATGAACGTCATGGAGCTCTTGTCCGTGAGCGCGAACCAAAGGAAGAGAACCAGAAAGACACCCGCCCCGGCAAACATTGGCCCGAGCACGACTTGCCAGTCGTAGCTCGGGAACAGATTGAGCGCCGCGACACCTGCCTCCCCACCCTCATGCAGCAGGGCATGCACGGTGCTTCCCATCCGCTCGTGGATCTGCGCGCCTTCGTCCGCCGCCATGTACACGAAAAAAGCGGCGAGGATCGCCCAGCCCGTACTTTTCACCCCGTCATTCTGCTCGCGGGAAACGAGCCGGAACCGCAGAGAAACTAGCCACGCCGCGGCGCTCACCAGCAGTAGCTGCGTGCTGGCCACGAAGGTCGCAAGGGAATCCTCGCGCGTGATGTTGGAGAACCGCTTGAGCGCGCCAACGTCGATGACGTGCCGAACGTTGAACACGTAGTCCAGTACCACCAGGAGGAGTTCGACTGATACACAGCCAACGAAGACGCGCCGAACCAGCTTGTCCGATTCGATCGCGCCTACAACGTCAGAGTCAGCTGCGCTCGCACTGGACATCTCGGCGTTCTGCGGTGTGTCTCATGGCATCCCTTACCGGCGACAGGCCGCGGCCGCCTACTGATCACGCCAGGCGACGACTTGCATGGTGCGTGGAACGTTCCCAGTAGCAGAGCCACCAGCACCGTCGGCTAGCGCGAGACACGCGCTGCAGAAGTTCACGGTCGCATTGCCGCCGCCCGTGATCCCGATGCTAGGTGTCCAGAGGGAACCCAGTACCGTCGAGTTGCCGGTGAAACGGACGGTGCCACGGCTGATGATCCAGCCTTTGAAGGTCAGGTTCCCCTTGATATCGAGGCCGCCATCAACGACGAGAATTCCAGCCCCGGTCGCCGTCCCGTTCAGGTCCACAGTGCCTGGGTAAGTCAGATGCGTGATCTGCGGCGCTTGGTCAGTGCCGAAAACGGTATTGCCGTTCAGTTTGTTGTCGCTTGTTGTGACCACGCCGGGGTTGTTGAGGATGTTGGCGACGATCACGTCGATGTCGTCCGGGCTCGGACCGCCGGTGTGCAGGACGCTGGGCGTGAGGGGATCGTCGTCGAAGCCCTCGCCCTTTACGTTGTCTTTCTGCTCCTCGCTCAGCGACTCGACAACGTGATCGTGTGTTGACTCAGTCCTGGTGGCAATTCCAGCCCGCGCCTGGCAAGCCTCTTCGTTGGCCTTGTCCCCATTATCCTCACCCCCGCTGTCTTGGCTCGCGCTGTCTTGACTTCCGCTGTCTTGGCTCGCGCTGTCTTGACTTCCGCTGTCCTGACTGGCGCTGTCTTGACTCCCGCTGTCCTGACTGCCGCTGTCTTGGCTGGCGCTGTCCTGACTGCCGCTGTCTTGGCTGGCGCTGTCCTGACTGCCGCTGTCTTG
>JBHHYR010000049.1:0-20817 GCA_046757585.1 Binatia bacterium
GGTTGCGGTCAATCCGACCCGGGGCCTTGACGTGACCGCCGCCGTAGGCATGGCCAACGCCCTGACCGCAGCCGCTGAGGGCGGCTGTGCCATCGTGCTGATTTCTACCGATCTCGATGAAGTGCTCGACTTGAGCGACCGTGTGAGTGTCTTGTTTCGCGGTCGTCTGAGCCGGCCACTGACACCGCCGGTCGATCGGGAACATCTGGGGCTCTTGATGGCTGGCGCAGAGCTCGGCGCCCAAGCGAAGCGGACGATGGCACCGCCCACCCCCGCATGAAGGCCCTTGCCGCGCACGTGCTGCCGGCGGTGCTGGCACTCGCTGGCGCCTTGCTCGTCAGCGCCGCCATTATTGCCGCGTCGGGTCATAATCCCTACACGGCGTTTGCCGCGTTGCTCCGAGGGGCATTCGGCAGTGTCGATAGTCTTTCCGAAGTGGCGGTGAAGACGTGCCCGCTGTTGCTCACCGGTCTGGCGATCGCGGTGTCCTTCCAGGCGGGTGTGTGGAACATTGGGGCGGAAGGCCAACTGCTGATGGGTGCTCTGGCGGTGGCAGCGCTCGGCACGCATGTGCCCATCGTTCCAGCGTGGCTGGATCTAGGTGTCAACCTCGCCGTGGCGGCGGCTTTAGGGGCCGCATGGGCTGGCGTGGCCGGACACCTCAAGGTGCGCCGCAATGTGAACGAGGTGATCAGTACCATCATGCTCAACTTCGTCGCCCTCGGTCTCATCAGCTATCTCGTGCACGGGCCGTTGATGGAAGCAGGTGGCCGTTACCCGCAGACGGATGCGATCGTGCCGGCGCTGTGGATGCCACGCTTGGCGCCGCCACACCGCGTGCACCTGGGCCTGGTCATTGCGCTGCTCAGCGCCGCCGGCCTGCATGTGCTCCTGTACCGGACCGTTGTTGGCTACGAAATGCGCGCCGCCGGTTTGAATCCGCAGGCGGCACGCCTGGCCGGCGTCGACGTCGATCGGCGTCTGCTTCTGGCGCTCATGCTCAGTGGGGCCCTGGCTGGGCTGGCTGGTGGCATCGAGGTGAGCGCGGTCACACGACGAATGTACGAACACTTCTCCCCCGGCTGGGGATTCACGGCCATCGCGGTGGGCTTGCTTGGCCAGCTCTCTCCTGCGGGCGTGACAGTGGCGGCTTTCTTCTTCGGCACGCTGGACGCCGGCTCCAATGCGATGCAACGGATCGCCGGTGTCTCCTCGGTGCTCGTTTCGATCGTGCAAGCGACGGTCATCCTCTTCCTGGTTGCGCTGGAGCGCCGCCGTTGGCTGCCAGAGGCGCGGGTGCTCGAGGACGATCCGTAGCGGGACTGAAGGCGAGGGGTGGAGGAGCGGAAGCGGGAGACAGCGGGACGCTCAAGATCGCGGCCAGCGCGTCAGAAAACACGTTCGCAGGCCGCGGCAAGTGCCTTCTGCCAGCTGTGAAAATTGCTGTCCCGCTGGTCCTTACTCCAGCGGGGCTCGAAGAGGCCCCCGGAGCGCCACGTGTGTCTGACGTCGTCCAGGGTGCGCCAGACACCGGTCGCCAGCCCCGCCAGGTACGCGGCGCCGAGCGCCGACGCCTGTACGGATTCCGGGCGCTCGACGGGCAGGCCGAGGACGTTCGCGAGATGTTGGAGGAGGAAATCGTTCACCGCCGCCCCGCCGTCGACGCGCAGCCGCGCCGGTCGGGGTACGCCCGAATCCTCCAGCAAGGTCTCGAGAACCTCCCGGCTGCGATACCCGATCCCTTCGAGCACGGCCCGGACTACGTGCGCACGAGTGCTCGCACGCGACAAGCCTCCGATCACCGCCCGGGCGTTCGGGTCCATATGGGGTGTGCCAAGACCTTGGAACGCCGGCACCACCCACACGCCCCCAGAGTCTGGCACTTGGGCTGCAATCCTGCTGCTGTCATCGAGCCTCGGCAGGATACAGAGCCCGTCACGGAGCCATTGCACCGCGGCGCCGGCGGTGATGGCCGTGGCTTCGAGACAGTACACGCGCCGCCCGTTCAGACCCCACAGAATCAGCGGATACGCACCGCGCGGCGAGAGGACGGCCGCCTCACCCGTGTTGACGTTGGCCATCGCCGACGTACCGTACGTGATCTTGACCGCCCCTTTCTCGGTGCCCATTTCGCCGAACAACGCGGCCTGCTGGTCGCCGGCGATGCCGGCCACGGGCACCGCCGCGCCGAACACCTGCTGCGTGGTGTGTCCGTACACCTCACTCGACGATCGAATCGACGGTAACAGCGCCGCCGGAAGCGCGAGCGTCGCGAGAGCGTGCTGATCCCATTCGTTCTGCAACGCATCGTACAGGCTCGTGCACGAGGCATTCGACGGATCCGTGACGTGGACGGCGCCACCGGTCAGGTTCCAGACAAGCCAGCTGTCAATGGTACCGAAACACAGCTCGCCTTGTGCCGCACGTCGCATGCCATCTGGTACCGCTCGCAGGATCCACTCCAGCTTGGCCGCCGATGCCATCACGTTGGTGAAGATGCCCTGTGCCAGCAGGTCCGGCACACGGCTGGCGGTACGAACGTCTTGCCACACAATCGCCGGATGAACCGGGCGCCCCGAGGCTCGTTCCCAGACAACCGTCGTTGCACGCTGGTTGCAGACCCCGATGGCACTGAGATCACGCGGCGCGAGCCGGGCGGCCTCCAGCGCGCGGGCGCAAACGGCACGTGTGCTATCCCACACTACCCCCGCGTCGAGTTCAACCCAGCCGGGGCGCGGGTAATTCGGCGTCAGTTCCTGGTAGGCGCTCCCGCGCACCGCGCTGCTGGCATCGAACACCAGTGCCCGGACCCCTGTCGTGCCTTCATCGATGGCTAGAATGTCGGGCATGTCGAGACAGTCGAGGGTCGATAGTTCATGTCGATGGCCGACCGGGTCGGCGGTTGCATCTGAGCATGGCCGTTCAACTATTGAGCGTCGACTTGTTGTTCGTCCGGAATCAGTACGCCGGGGTTCATAATGCCATTGGGGTCGAGAGCGCGCTTGACGGCGCGTAGGACTGCCAGGCCCGTCCCGAGCTCGCGCGCCATCCACGGGGTGCGAAGCCGTCCCACGCCGTGGTGATGCGAGATCGTGCCATGGCAGCGCAAGGTTGCCTCCATGGCGCTCGTCCAGCACGCCAGGTACGTCGCCTCGGCGTGCCCCGGATCCGGCGGACGTGCCACGAAGGTGAAGTAGATGTTGGTGCCTTGCGGGTAGCTGTGCGAGCTGTGGCCAGAGGCGGAGACGATTCCTTGCACCTGCTGCAAGGCAGTAATGACTTCGCGGTAGAGGTCATGGATGTGGTCCCACGTCGTCGCCACCTCGATTGTGTCCAGGACGAGGCCGCGCTGTAGAAACGTCTCGAAGCCAGGCACTTGATTGCGCTCGGAGAGCCACTGCTGCACCGGCCCCTCGCCGACCGCTGTCCCGCCACTGGCGGCGCAGATCTCCGCGCATGCCGCGCTTTCCGCTGCGGTCAATGCTGCTGGACCTTCGGAAATCAGGAGCAAGGCGCAATTGTTACCCGTGCTCGCGGCGGTAAAGAGACGCGCGGTCTCGACCGCGTCGTACAGCCGGATAGCCGGGGGCTTCCAGCCGGCACGCATGACCTGGCGGATGGCTTCGAGACCGGCATCCATCGAGGCAAAGCTGAAAGCCTGCCCGGTACTGGTTTCCGGTCGTGGAAAGATGCGGGCAGTCAACTCCGTTACCACGCCGAGCGTACCTTCGGAGCCGAGAAACAGCTGGCACAGTTCCGGTCCGGTTGCCGACCGCGGCCCAACGTGCGTCCGTACGATACGCCCGTCGGGCAGCACGACTTCCAGGGCGAGCAGCATGTCCTCGATGCACCCATAGCGCGTCGAGTATTGCCCAGCGGCGCGTGTCGCGACCCAGCCGCCGACGGTGGAGAGCTCGATCGATTGCGGGAAATGACCCATCGAGTATCCCGCACCGTGCAACCTGGCCTCCAGGGCATTGCCCATCATACCGGCCTGGACGCGGGCGGTGAGCGCCGTCTGGTTCAGTTCGACGAGCTGGTTCATGCGGCGCATATCGACGACGATGGCTCCGTCGCCAGGGAGCACGCCGCCGCACACGCCGGACCCCGCCCCGTACGGCACGACGGGTAGCCGGTGGTCGTTGGCGTACGCCAGGAGCGTGGAGACCTCCTCGACCGTGCGGGGGTGCACGACACAAAGGGGACGGGTGTTCAAGGTGCCGCGCAGGGCGTGCAGCACCGACAGGCACCACGTGTCGTGGCGGTGTTCCGCGAGGCTGGCATCGTCCCAGCGGACCGTCTCGCTGCCGAGCCGCGTGACAAGGGCCGTCCGATGGCGGGCGGTACGGGATTCAGGCATGTGCCACGCGTGGCGGTGCCGTGGTGTCGCTGTCCGATACAAACGTTTTCACCGTCTGTACATGCTGCCGGTAGCCGGCGATCTCGGCCTCGACACGCCGTGCGGTCCAGCCCAACAGCTCACCCATCTGCCGCGCCGCCTCCGGCGCCACCGCGAGCCCGTTGCCCGGGTCGAACAAGAACACGCGTGACCGCCGTTCCAAGAAATCTTCCAAGGTCAGCGCCATCTCCGCCTGGACTGCGTACGCCACCTCACCACGTGTGATCGCGCCATCAGGAGCGCAGCGAGTGGCGGCCTGCGGGTCACGGGCCATGGCATCGAGCACTTGCGCAGCGTTGCTGCCGTAGACCGTGACGAGACGGTCCACGATGTCGGCAGCGACCGATGGAACCCGGCGCTTCATGCGTTCCGCGAAGGCGCCAACGTCACTGCCGGTCGCGCCACCGCTGAGCGCCCGGCTCTCGCTGTGCCCGCGCGGGGCTGGGCGTGTCTGACCGCCCTGCGCCAGTTGCTGGGCCACGATGGTGACGACGCGCTGCGCCATTTTCCGGTACGTGGTCAGCTTGCCGCCCGCAACCGAAATCAAACCGCTCGCGCCGACCATGATTTCATCCTTGCGTGAGAGTTCCGTCGGCTTCTTCCCGTCCTGATGCAGCAACGGGCGTAGCCCGGCCCAGGCGCCGACGACGTCATCGGCTCCGAGTCGCTCGATGCTGAACGTCGCGTTCGCGGCGTCTAGAAGGTACTCCAAATCGCGGCGGGTAATGGCCGGCTGGTCGTACTCACCGTCGTAGTCCGTGTCGGTCGTCCCCAGGTAGACGACGGGGCCCCGTGGTACGACGAACACGGCCCGCCGATCGGGCGTGTTCATGACCACGATACGCGACACCGGCAGGCGCTCACGCCGTAGCACGAGATGGATGCCCTTGGTGAGATGCAGTCGCGGGCGTTCGCCCGTACCCTGTAGAAGACGAACGGCATCTACCCAAGGGCCGGCTGCGTTGACGATCGTTCTGGCATGGATCTGGAACTGCCTGCCTGACTCGGAGTCCCGCACGACGGCAGCCGTGAGCCGATCGCCCTGTCGGGCCAGTCCGATCACCATGGTGTAGTTCACGATCACCGCACCGAGCATGGCTGCTGACTTGAGGTTTTCGATCACCAGTCGCGCATCGTCGGTGAGGTACTCGTAATACAAACCCCCACCGTACACCTGTTCCGGCCGCAGCAGTGGTTCGAGCGCCAAGGTCTCCTCGCGGCTCAGCATTCGATTGCGTTCTTCTTTGCGGACACGCGCGAGGCGGTCGTACGTCCACAGGCCAGCACGGGTCTTGGCATACCCGGAGCGGCTGTGAACCGGGACCAGCATCTGAATGGGTCGTGCCAGGTGTGGGGCCAGCCGTCGTACGACACGCCGTTCACGGGCTGCCTCGATGACGAGGCCGACGTCGCCTTGTCCCAGATAGCGCAAACCACCGTGGATCAGCTTCGAGGATCGACTGCTGGTCCCTGCTGCGAAGTCGCGGCGTTCCACGAGAGCGACGTGCAAGCCGCGCAACGCCGCGTCGCGAACCACGCCGGCACCGGTGATGCCTCCGCCAACCACTAAGAGATCGAAGCGATCGTGTGCCAGCGCCTCGAGGTTTTTCACTCGCGTACGAAATGAGAACTCACACGGACGCACCATTACGGCTCGCAAGGATCATCGAGGTTTACGGCCACATTTCCTGCTGGCACGTGGTTTGTCAAACAGCAACGCTGCGCCAGGTGCACGTGCAGGGCTGCTCGTTTTGCCAGAGACTGGCGCATCGTTCACTTGAGTCGGATGTCCCCACCTGCTTACATTTTGAAAATGAGGGTGCAGGCCGTGTGCTTCGACTACGGGGGCACATTGGACGGGGAGGGCAGTCACTGGCTGGTTCGGTTCCTGCACTGTTACGAGGATGCAGGGGTCCGGCTGCCGTTCGAGCGCTTTCGAGATGCGTTCGATTACGCCACCCACTGCGGCTATGCCGATCCGCGGGTGAGCGGCCTGGACCTACAGGCGTTGATCGAGTTCCACGTGGCTCGACAGATGGAGCGGTTGGGTGTCGAGGACCTACGCGTGGCGGCGCGCGTCGTCACGGCGTTCGTGCACGCGTCTCGGAGCGCGCTGGAAGACAGCCGCGTCGTGCTCGAGCGCTTACACCGCCGCGTGGCTCTCGGGGTCGTCTCCAACTTCTACGGGAACGTCGCTCGCGTCTTGCGAGACGCCGGCGTTGCGCCCTTGCTTGCGGCGATCGTCGACTCGGCGCGGGTCGGCGTGAGCAAGCCTAATCCGGCAATCTTTACGCTGGCGGTGCGACGGCTCGGCTGTGAGCCGGGTGCCGCCCTGCATGTCGGGGACTCCTTCGAGAAGGACATCGTCGGGGCGCGAGCCGCCGGCCTGCGCACGGCGTGGCTCACCGGCGCAGGCGAAGGGCCTTGTCCAGCCCCTGAGCTTGTCGACATCCGGCTGAGCCGCCTCGCCGAGTTGGAAGCCGTCGTCGAATGAAGGTGGGTATCATCGCTGCCGGCCGGGGCGAACGCTTGCGTCCAGGTGGTTGGCTCCAGCCGAAACCTCTCGTGCCGGTCGGCGGCAAGCCGTTGATCGACTATGCCCTCGAGGCCGTCACGGTTGCCGGGCTGCATGAGATCGCCTGCATCGTCAACGAGGAATCCCGCGGCGTGGCGGAACACTGCCGCAGTCGCTGGCCTGCACTCCGGTTCGAGTTCGTGCAGCGGAGCACGCCCAGTTCCATGGAAAGCTTGTTCGCCCTGCGCCCATTGCTTGCGGCCAGGCGTTTCGTGCTGCTGACAGTCGATGCTGTCTTTGCGCCCGCCGTGTTGCCGAGGTTTCTGCGGGCTGGCGGTGGCCGAGCGGATGCGGATGGAGTGCTGGCCGTGCACGGCTTTGTCGATGACGAGAAGCCCCTGTGGGTGCAACTGGCCGGCGGCAGGCGGATCACTGCAATTGGTCGGGGCGCCAAGGACAGCGGGCTGGTGACGGCTGGGTTCTATGCATTTGAGCCGGTAATCTTTGCCGAGATCGACGCCGCGCGGCGCCTGCAGTTGAGCGCCCTGCGCGAGTTTCTCGGGCACCTGCTGGCCCGCGGGTACCGCCTGTACGGCGAGCGAGTGCCAAAGACAGTCGACGTGGACCGGCCCGAAGACATCACGGTGGCAGAAGCGTTCGTGCGGAACGGGTTCGAGCGATGAGGCGGTTCCTTGGCATCACCCGGGAGCGTGTGTACTCGCCCGGCAGAGTGGGGGACGATGGCGCCATCCTGGGGACGGTGGCCGCTCACCTACGGCAGCTCGGGCACATCGTGGAAGTTATGCGTGGCGATGAGGACAGGTGGCCACAACCCGCCCCAGGCACGGTCATCTTTGCCATGTGCCAGGGGCCGCACGCCCTGGCCCGCCTACGCCAGTGGCAGGGGCGTGGCGTGCGGATCATCAATGCCCCTGAGGCGATTCTGAGCTGCCAGCGTCACCGGGCCGTTGCGGCGCTGACGCGCGCAGGAATCCCAGTTCCCGAAAGTCTGCTGGTGGAGACCGGGTCCCGGCCGGTGATGCCCTCCTGGGTGGACGAGGACGGCGCGTGGGTGAAGCGCGGGGACGTGCACGCCACGGAGACTGACGACGTCGTATTTGCCGATTGTGCCGCCGCTGCCGGCAGTGCCCTGCAGCGGTTGCAGGAACGGAGAATCGGGACGGCCGTCGTGCAGCGACACATACCGGGACGGCTGCTGAAGTTCTACGCGGTACGCGATCTGTTTTTTCGTTGTATCCCGTCCGGTGGCGCCATTGCTGCCAGCACCTTGCGGCGCGTCGAGGAGCTGGGACAACGCGCGGCACAGGTGCTGAAGGTAGAAGTCTACGGGGGCGATTGTATCAGCAACGTTAATGGACGCTTAACGCTAATTGACTTCAACGACTGGCCCAGCTACGCTCCCTGCCGCGCCGAGGCGGCCAAGGAAATTGCGGCCTATTTGCTTGCGCATAACGTTGCGAGTGAAACGTGAAAGCTGCATCCCAAAGAGCGCCAGCCCGCGCCGCCATTCCTGGACCGCAATCGCAGGACCTGGTCGCCGCCGAGCGCGAGTTCATCGCGCCCGGGCTGCAGCGCATCGCCCAGCTTTCGGGCCTTGCGATGGTGGAAGGACGTGGGTGTACGCTGGTCGACGCGGACGGCAATGAATATCTCGACTTCTTTGCCGGCGTGGCAGTGGCGAGCCTCGGTCATTCCCATCCCCGCTTCGTTTCAGCGCTCATCCATCAACTCGAGCACCTGGCGGTTGGGAGCTTCACGACCGCGCCGCGCCGCGCCTTGCTCAAGCTGCTGGCCGAACTGGCGCCGGGTGCGCTGAGGCGCACGCAGCTGTACAGCGGTGGCGCCGAAGCCGTGGAGGCTGCCATTCGCCTGGCGAAGTCGTACACCAAGAAACATGAGATCGTCGGCTTCTGGGGCGGCTTTCACGGTAAAACAGGTGGGGTCGTGGGCCTGATCGGCGACGAGTGGAAGCAGAAATGGGGGCCGCTGCCCGGCGGTACGCACCTGGTGCCGTACGCAGATTGCTATCGCTGCCCGTTCAAGCTGGAGTACCCGAGCTGTGGCATGTTCTGCCTCGATTTCATCCGCGAGGCCCTGAAAACGACCACCGCCGGTATGATCGCGGCCATCATCGTCGAGCCCATGCAGGGAACTGCCGGCAACGTCGTGCCGCCGCCGGAGTTCCTGCCGGGCGTCGCTGACATCGCACGGGAGCACGATGCGTTGCTTATCGCGGACGAGATGATCACCGGGTTCGGCCGCACCGGCACCATGTTTGGCTGTGAGCATACAGATACCGAGCCCGACGTCATGACCATCGGCAAGGGGTTAGGATCGGGCTTCCCGGTCACCGGTCTGATTTCCACCGACGAAATTACCGCGGCGTACCCGTTCGCCAGGCCCAGCGCTTCGTCGTCGAGCTATGGAGGAAACCCGCTCGCCAGCGCCGCGGCACTGGCGACGATCGAGACGATCATCGATGAGGCCCTGGCGGACAACGCGGAGCGGGTCGGCACGGTGCTGCTCGACGAGCTGCGGCAACTGCAAGGCAAGTATGAGTTCATCGGCGACGTGCGGGGGGCCGGTCTGCTGATCGGCGTCGACCTGGTGAAGGACCGGTCCACCAAGGCCCCGCTGGCGCCGGCGGTTACCAAAGAAATCTTTCTCGGCGCCTTGCGGCGCGGACTACTGCTGATGGGATACTTCTCACGCATGCGGATCAATCCGCCGCTCGTTGTAACGGAGACCGAAGCTCGTGACGGGGTGGCCATCCTCGACGAGGTGTTTGCCGAGGTGGCGCGGACGGGCGCCTATCGTCAATGAGGGCGCGCCGCGATGGCGCCATCATCGGTTTCGGCAACGTTGCTGCTCAAGGGCACGTGCCGGGCTGGCGAGCGCGCCGGGATTTTCGCATCGTTGCCGTGGCGGACACGGACCCGCAGCGCCGCACGCTCGCGCAGCGGTTGCTCCCGGGTGTGCGCACGTACGCTAGCGGGGCAGCGCTACTGCACGCCGAGCGCCTCGACTTCGTCGATATCGCGACGCCGCCGGCCCTCCATGCCCCCGCAATCGTTGCGGCAGCGCGCGCAGGCCTGCACGTGCTGTGCGAGAAGCCCCTCACCACGTCGCTGGCGGATTACGAAGCCGTGCGTGCGGCTGTCCGTGAGTCCGGCGTGGTCCTACACACGGTGCACAACTGGAAATATTCGGAGGGGTTTCGTGCGGCGCGGCGTTGCGTAGCCGGGGGCACGCTCGGCCGGCTCAAGCGAATCTCCTTTGACACGGCGCGGAACGGGTTCGCGGCCGGCAGCGCCGACTGGCGCGTCCGGGCGTCTCTGGCAGGCGGTGGCATCCTGGTCGATCATGGATGGCACGCCTTCTATCTCTTGCTGGCGCTTGCCGCGGAGCCGCCGCGGCGTATCAGTGCCACACTCGAACGTCGCCGCTATGCCGACGCAGAGGTCGAAGATACGGCCCGGTGCACAATCGATTTCCCCTCGTTGGACGCCGAGATTCGACTGACCTGGGCAGCGCGCACGCGGCGTACACGGTGGTGCATGGTGGGTGCCGACGGCCGGCTGACCATTGATGATGATCGGCTGGTGATGCAGGGCAAAGGTGCACCGCAGGGCCAGCGCTTGGCTACGGCCTTGTCACACGGCTCGCACCATCCCGAGTGGTTTGCCGGGGTGCTGGAGGCGTTCCAGCAAGAACTGGATGAACCGTCCGCCCGGGGAGCGAATCAGGCGGAGGCTGAATGGTGCCTGCTCATGCTCAATCTGGCATACGCGTCAGGCGCCCGGGACGCACGTCCGCTCGATATTCCTGATCGGCGCGTGTGGTTTAACGGAGGCTGCGGGCGGGTATGAAAACCGCATTGATTCTACCCCCAACGGCGGCCAGCTTCGAGCAGGTTGCCGGTCTGCCGCTCATTCAGCGGACGGTGTTGTCGGCGCTGCGCTCCGGCTTCGACCGCGTGGTGGTCGCTGGGGGCGGGTACAAGGATCGTCTCTGCACACTGCTTCGGACTGACCCGCGTACGCAGGGGGTCGAAGTCACGAACGATTGGGGGGCGGTCGGCGGAGGATGCGTGGCGGTGATCCCCAGCAATTGTCTGCTGACGGCGGCGACGTTGGAGGGCATCGGCGGCGTGAGTCTCGATGGCCGGCCACTCCTCTTTCAAGTGTCCGGGCAGGGGCGGATTGCCCTGTGCCGGCCGGCGATGCTGGCGGAAGCTGACGCCAGTGCGCTGACGACTGAAGGCGGCGGGACGTTATGGGCCGCGCTGGACGCGCACGGAGCGCACCGCATCCCGATGGATGGAGAGGTGTGTGCGCCGATCAGTGACGCGCGCTCGATTGCTGCCGCCGAGGCAGCGTTGTGCGAGCAGTTGCGGGCGGAAGCAGCGGACAGCGACGGGCCACTCGCGCACTGGGTGGACCGGCGGATTTCCCTGCGCCTCAGCCGCTGGCTCGTCCGCCACACCTCGCTGCAGCCCAACCACCTGACGCTCATCGGGACGTCCGTTGGATTCCTCGCTGCCGCAGTGCTGAGCGCCGGGACGTACTGGACGGGCGTTGTGGGTACGTTGCTCTTCCTATGCGCGACCATCATCGACGGATGTGACGGCGAGGTCGCACGCCTCACGTTCCGGGAGTCGCTGTTCGGGAAGAAGTTCGACGTGATTACGGACAACATCGTTCACGTGGCTATCTTCGTTGGTTTGGCCCTCGGCCTCTACCGCCAACACCCTGGGGGTCACTACTTCCTGCTGATGGCGATCCTGCTCGGCGGCTTTGCCTGCACCGGGGTGGTGACCTACTTTTTTCTCGTCCGGCGGCCGGGCTTTGCGCAGAGCGGAGGTGCGCCCGCGTCCTTGAAGGGGCGGATCCGGCAATGGCTGTTGCACGGCTTCGAAAAGCTGATGAATCGGGACTTCGCCTACTTGCTGGTCGCCTTGGCGCTCGTCGGTCGCCTCGGTTGGTTCTTCTGGGGCACTGCGTTCGGCACGTACGTGTTTGCTGCTCTGGTTGTATGGGTTTACCGCTGGCGTGATGCGCCGTGAAGAAGAGGGTGCGGGCGGCGAGACCGAACTCGTCACGCTGACCCGCCGCCAGCGTAGTGTTTCCGGGGGCGCGCTGGCTTCGCGCCCGCAAGAGGGGCCCGACACGGGCCGGGCGCGTCCCCCCGGAGAACCCAGCGAGCCCCCGCCTGCACACTCCGGCCAGCCGGAGCAAGTGCAGGGACGGGAGAACACGCGAACCGGCCCGAGCCGAGCGTTGCGGATCACCGAGCGGGCGTTCCTGGTCGGCGGGTCGGTGCTGCTGGTGTTCCTCGTCTACCAGCTCGGCGTCGGGACCGTCCTGGTCAACCTGCGCCTGGTGGGCTGGGGCATCGCACCGATCATCTTCCAGGAATTTTTCGCTTATGTAGCCAACACCTCCGGTTGGCTGGCGGCCTTTCCCAGCCCGCGGCCGTCGATTCCTTTCGTCCAGTTGCTGGCAGCACGGATGGCGGGCGACGCCGTCAACTATGTCACGCCGACCGCCACGCTCGGCGGCGAGTTCGTGCGGGCGCGTTTCTTGCGCGGCCAAGCGACGAATACGTCGCTGATGGCATCGGTAGCAGTGGCCAAGCTCAGTCAGACGGTCGGCCAGATCGTGTTCGTCATCGTGGGCTTGGTCGTCGTGCTCGATGATACCCCGCTGCCCGCCGGGATTCGTCATGGGTTGTTGGCGGGGCTCGGCCTGCTGTCGGCATTGGTCATCACTCTGATCGTGGTGCAGCACCGTGGCATGTTCGCACCCATGTTGCGTGTGGTGCAGCGTTTGGGGCTGTCCGCGCGGGTCCCAGAGCTCAGGCGCCGCCTCGAGCATCTCGACCAGGAGATCGCCAGGTTTCACGGCGATGCCAACGGCGCCTTTTCCCTCTCCTGTGCCGGCTTCTTCGTAGGTTGGGTCCTGGGGGTGGTGGAGGTCTACCTGATCCTGTGGTTCCTCGGTCTGCCGGCCACCGTTCAGCGTGCCTTGACGATCGAAGTTCTGTCGGTGGCAATCGACGGAATGCTGTTTTTCGTGCCGGGTAAACTCGGCACACAGGAAGGCGGCAAGGTGTTGATCTTCACGATGCTTGGTCTGGATCCTGCCAAGGGGTTGGCGCTGGGCATCTTGCGCCGCATCCGTGAGCTGGCCTGGGCGTCGATCGGCCTCTTCATCTTGTCACGGCAACAAATCAGCTTGCGCCGGGCTCTGCAGCCCTCGTGGCGGTGAGGGCGGACGTATGGAGCCGACTGCCAGCAGCGCAGGCTGCGGCAGGCCTGCTACGGCCCTGCACCTGGGCACCGGCCGTCCCGTGGTCCAAGACGGTTGCGCCACGCACTGTCCGCCACCATGTCTGGTGCCCATACCGGCGGTGAGCGCCGACTGATTGTCTGCGCTGACGACTTCGGGTTGTCAGCGGGCGTGAACGCGGGAATCATGCGCGCACATCGCGACGGCATCCTGACCGATGCAAGCCTCATGGTAAACGGTGCAGCGTTCCCGGAGGCCGTCGAGCTTGCCCGCAGCACGCCGACGCTCAGTGTTGGCCTGCACCTCGTGCTCGTCCAGGGGCACGCGACCTCGGCAGCATCCGACCTGCCGCAGCTCGTCGACGCCGGCGGGATGTTCGGTCACAGTGCGGTGGGTGCCGGCTTGCGGTACTTCTTCACACCGGGAATCCGCCAACAGCTCGAACGGGAAATCTGCGCCCAGCTCGAGAAGTACCGGCGAACTGGCTTGGCGCTGTCCCATGTGGACGGGCACCTCAACATCCACATGCACCCGACCGTGCTTGGGATTCTGGTGAAGCGCGCGTCGCGGTACGGCATTCGCGCAGTGCGCCTGCCGCGGGAGCCCGTGACGGTGTCTTTGCGCCTGGATGGAAGACAGGCGCTGCGGAAAGTCGTCGAGTCGGTGACGTTCAAAGGGCTGATCGCCTATGCTCAGCCACGCCTCGAGACAGCAGGGATTCGCCATCCGGACCAGATGTTCGGTCTGCATCAGAGCGGACATGTGACCGAACACTACCTGCGCGGCGTGATCGCCGCCCTGCCTGCCGGTGTCACGGAAGTGTACTCCCACGCTGCGGTGGTGGACGACGAGGCTCGGCGCTGGCGGCCGGACGATTACGAGAGCGCGGCCGAGCTTGCCGCGCTGACAAGCCCCCGCGTGCGGGCGGCGCTTGCGGCGCGCAACATCGAGCGGATCAGCTATCGCCAGCTCGCGCGTTCGATCTGAGACGCGGGCGTTGTGGCGGAGCGTTCACCAACTCCGGCCAGCAGCGCCCCGCCGAGTATCGCCAGCGCAAAAGCTGCGGGCCGCGTGACAGCTGCCGCGCCATGGCTCGGTAGACTTTCGCCGAACACGAGGATGCCACCGACGATCGGGACGAGGTTGGACAGGGCGGAGAAGAGCGGCATGACCACGACCCCGCGACCCGTCTGGAAGGCCGTTTGCAGGAGCACGAAGCCCAACAGATTCGTGCCCATGCTGAGGAACAAATAGACACTTTCGATCCCGGCGCGCAGAGACGGCGCGCTGGCAAACCCCTTTGCGTATACCGAAGCCAGACCCAGCATGAAACCGCTTGCCAGGCTCAGGCCAACGGTGCGGGCGGCTCCTTGGCCAACACCCAGCGCCAGCCCCGCCAACGCCAGCAACACGACTGAAAACGGCATCATGCCGTGTGCGACGGAGGGGCCGGCCGGCGCTTGTGGCAGGGAGAAGCTCAGCACAAGCAAGGCCACCGTGATGCTGCAGACGCCCGCCCATTCCATGGACCGGAGATGTTCCCCCAAACCGACCACCGCGAGGATGACGAATAGGACGATACCTCCCGTGAGGACCGTGTGGACGATGGAAAGCGGGGCGGCGTGAAGGGCCAGCACGTACAGGCCGTAGCCGGCGATCTGGAGGATGAGACCAGCCATCCACCACGGATCCCGGATGAACGCCCACCACGCTGCCCACCGCCAACCGTTCCCCAGCGACGGCAACCGTTCAACCCGGCGTTTCATGAGGTACAGGCCGACGGTCAATGCCGTGCTCGCGAACACGGCGAACACCAACCCAACGTACATGAGACCACCCGTTTCGCAGAAGCGCCAGGGTGCGTCAAGCAGCGTGGGCCGCTCTGCGTGTGGCGCCGTACGTTCTACGCGCCGGGCCGCGTGGCGGCCCCGTTTGCGGCTGAGCGCCGCTTGCGCATGGTGGAGAGAAACTCACCGGCTTCGCGCAGCATCCGCTTGCGCTCGTCAGGGCTACGCACCATTTTCTTCGCTGCCTTGAAGAAGTACTTCGGTCGGAAGTAGTACTTGCGATAGAAGCGCTCGACCGCGTCGAAGATCTCTTCGGCAGATACGGCGGGGTAGCTCACCGTGCATTGCTGATAGCCTGCCTTGTCGTTGTACACGTCCTGCACCAGAAAGTTGTGTGCCTTTACGTATTCGTAGAAGTGTGTACCCGGATACGGCGAGGCGAGCGAGACCTGGACGGTTTCCGGATTCATTTCGCGCGCGAAGCGGATCGATTCTTCAATCGTCTCGCGCGTCTCACCCGGAAGACCGACGATGAATGTCCCGTGAATCAGGATGCCTAGCTCATGGCAGTCCCGCGTGAACTGGCGTGCCCGTGTGAGGCTGACCCCCTTCTTGATGTTCTTCAGGATCTGTTCGTTGCCGGACTCGTAGCCGACGACGAACAGACGCAACCCGCCGTCCTTCAGCACCCGAAGTGTCTCGCGGTCCACATTGGCACGCGCGTTGGTCGACCAACACAGGCCAAGTGGTTTCAGAAGCTGCGCCAGCTTGCGCGCGCGACGCGGGTCTGCGGTGAACGTGTCGTCGTCGAAGAACACCTCCTTCATCTCTGGGAACAGATGCCGCATGTGCTTGACTTCCTCGAAGGTGTTCTCCGCGCTCCGTGTGCGGTACGAATGCCCGGTAGTGACCTGCGGCCAGAGGCAGAACGTGCACCGCGCCGGGCAGCCGCGCCCCGTGTACAGGGACACGTAGGGGTATTGGCAATACGGACTGTTGTATTTCAGGTAGTCGAGATCGCGGTGGTAGATCTCAGTGACGAGGGGCAGCTGGTCGAGCTGCTCGCTGGTTAGGGGCGGGGCCTCCGGGTTGTGCACGATGGCGCCGTTGCGCCGATAGCTGATGCCGGGAATCTGCGCCCAGTCTCGCCCTTCCGCGACATCGCGGACCGCATAATCGAACTCCTTGCGTGCCACCAGATCGATGGCGGAGGACGCTTTGAGCGATTCGTCTGGCTGCGCGGTCACGTGGCCGCCTGCGAAGGCGATGATACAACGTGAATTGGCATCCTTGATCATCTCGGCCGTGCGCGTATCAAGATGGAAGGACGGCGTGCTGGTGTGCAACACGACGAAGTCGTACTTCTGTGCGATGGCGACGGTCTGTTCCTGATTCAGACGTTCCGGTGGTGCATCGAGCACGCGACTGTCCCGAATCATCCCCGCCGGGTAACAGAGCCACGTGGGATACCAAAACGACCACACTTCGCGCGTTGCCTGGTACCGCGACCCCGCTCCCCCGTCAAAATCATCATAAGAGGGGGGGTTGAGCAAAAGGGTTCTCATCTGGCGCTCCTCTCCCCGGTTGGCGCCACACCCTAACTGACTCCACAGGCGGAATCAAGACACTATGAGTCCAGAATTTCGGTGCCGAACGTGTTTCATACCGCGGGCTCGTTGCAGCGCCGGTGCGGCGGTGCCGCGTCGGGAGGTAGCGACTTTCACGCCCGGTTTGGCTATGATGCGAGTTCCAAACATGCGGCGGATCGTGCTGGGAGGTTACTGGTTGCCGGCCGCCCTTTGCTGTGTTGCGTCGCTGCTTCCGCTGGGCAGCCAGGCGCGGGCGGAAAGCCGGCGGGCTGCGCACCCGCAGGCGACGCGATCGCTGATCCCGCTGCCGGAGATCATCGTCGATCCCAACGAAGGCACAACCGTGGGGTTCCTCCCGGTTGTGTTGTTCACCACGGAGACGAACTCGGTGCGCAGCTTCTTGGCGCCGGACGTGCGGTACAACGATATCACCGGCGTATTCCCGACGTTCCGGTTCTACGATTACCCGGACCCGAAGCAGCGGTATTTTCTGATTGCCGGCAAGGGGACGAGCCGCGGAGAGTTCGCGCAGGCGAACTACGCGGGCGAAGATCTGTTCAACGGGTGGCTAGACCTGCGGGGCAACGCGGAACACGAACAGGATCCCTTCGAGCGGTTCTTCGGATTTGGCAATGACACCCCCGAGTCGAGTGAGGCAAACTTTACATCCACGACTGAAACCGGCGCCCTCTTCACCGGCCTGAACCTGCCCCAATCGTTCCAGGTGTCGCTCCGAACGCGGGTGCGCCACGTGCGCGTCGGGCGTGGAGGGGTCACGAGTCTCAAACAGGTCCGGGAGCCGTCCTCGGGGTTTGCTACGGTCAGAGGCGTCGGCGGTGCGACCATCGTAGGGGAACGGCTCGGCCTCACGTACGACACCCGGGATTTCAGCGCCATTCCCACACGGGGTGTCTTCGCCGACGGCAGCGTCGAGATCATCGACAAGGCGATTGGGAGTTCCGCCTCTTTCATCAAGTACGGTATCGAGGGCAAGGTGTTTGTCCCACTGCAGGCGGACAAGAAATATATCGTTGCCCTACACGCGGTGCTCGATTACCTGCAGAACGGGCAAAACGCGCCCTTCTACGAGAAGAACAGCGTGGGCGGCATCGGCAGCCTGCGAGGTTTTGGTAGCAACCGGTTCACCGACAACCATCGCTTCTTCCTGCAAGCGGAGCTGCGCAGCAACGTATATGCGCGCACGCTGTTCGGGGTGCTTGCGCACCTCGAAGTCGCCCCGTTTTTGGATGCGGGTAAAGTCTTCAAACGCTCGCGCGAGTTCCCGCTGGAGGGCCTGCACGTCGTCGGTGGCGTCGGCTTCCGGGCCGTTGTCGTGCCGCAAGTGGTTGCCTACGTCGACATCGGCACCAGCGGTGGCAGCCCCGTCGCCTTCACGGGCATCGACTATCCGTTCTAGAGCGGTTGCGAGGTTGTGAGGTCACGAAGCAGGCCGCCGCGGCGGGCCGCGGCGACCTGTTGCGATGAGGAGACCCGATTGGCTCGGCCGGCTCAATCGTCGGAATTGGGCTGCAGTGGTGCGCTTAGGTTTCCGATCAATACGATGTCCCCTGCATGCAGCACTGGAAAGCCTGCGGGAAGAGGCTGCTCGTCGAACTCGTGCGGCTGCGTGGTGAACGTGACTTTGCCTTTCCCCCGGTGGTCAAGCGTGAGGGACGCGACGGGAGTGCCGTTGACCGCGACGAGAAGCACAGCGCCGGGCTGGCCGTGTTTCACCTCGACCTTGAACTCGCTCTGTCCCGGCTTGCGCTCGTAACTGGCCTTGGCGCGCTGGCCCGTCCGATCGGCCACGTAGGCCTTCAGGTCGACGCGAGTGCTGGGGTCCGGCGTGTCGGTGCTGCCGTCGTCGTGCTGCTGGACGTGACCGTCGGGGTCCGGCACGCTGGGAGGGTCCACCCTGCCATCGGGGCTGTTTGGGTCCGTCCCACGGCTGAGCTCGTCGCCATCCGCAACTCCGTCGCCGTCGCTGTCAGGATTCAGCGGATCGGTGTGAGTGACCCCGACCTCTTCACCATCGTAGATCCCGTCGCCATCGGAGTCTGGAGTGTTGGGATCCGTACCCATCCTCAGCTCGTCCCCGTCAGAGAGCTGATCGCCGTCGGAATCCGGATTCAGTGGGTCTGTCAGGGTGAGGCGTATCTCAGCTGCATCGCTGATGTGGTCACCGTCAGTATCCTGCCGCAGGGGATCGGTTCCGAGTTGATGCACTTCCGCGCCGTCACTGAGGCCATCTCCGTCGGTGTCCCAGCGAAACGGGTTGGTTCCCAGGCGCTGCTCCTCGCCGTTTGTCAACCCGTCGTGATCAGCGTCACGCAGGCCTCTGTGGGAGTGCAGCGATGCATGGTGTCTATGTCGCCGGCGGGCGTGTGCCGCCGAGGGCACCGCGATCGCGAGGGCACACCCGATTCCAATCAGGAGTCGGGCGAATTCTCTGTGCGTCTTCATGGTCATTCCTCCTTCGCTGCCTGCCTCTTTTTTTTGTTCGCAGGCTCGATCGTGCATCAGGGCAACGGGCGTGCCAGACGATGCCGAGGGCGCGATTGAACACGGCAGCGCCATCTTCCGCTCTCGCTCCGGAGCTTGCTTGCAGATTCTTGCGCTGTGCGAGGAGTCCACTTCACAGTTTTTGCAGGGGAGCTGGTGCGATGGCCCCCGGGAGGGCCCGCGCCCCATTTTCCCGGCGTAGGCGCTGTAAGAGCTGAGTGTGAAGCGAGGGCGGCTGTCCGGGGACCGGGGTGGTTGCCTGCCTCGTCACGGCCGACCGGCACGGGCCGCGAGATCTGGCCGATGCGCCTCTACTTGAGCCGGAGGGCCACGTGCACGGAGGAGTCTACTGCGGCAGAGCTGATGTAGCCGATCGCGTTGCGGTCCCGAGCGACGTACTCGCGCACTGCCGCGTCCGAGTGCAGGGTGACCGGCGGGAAGATTCCGTCGAAATATCTCTGGTCCCAGTAGCGAGCGAGTTGCGCCCTCGTGCGGCCCAGGACGCGCCGGGAAAAGGCCTCTCGAGTGACGGTCCCGGCCTCGTGGTTGACCGGAATGATGGGTGTGCCATCGTGCCAAAAGCGGCGTTTCCTGAGATAGATGCGGGCGAGGTCATCGAGCGTAAGCGTCGGCCGCCGCTCGGGGTGAACGATGACAGCGAGGATCAGCTGCCCCGATCGCGCAGGGCCGGCCATGGTAAGAACGAGCCCCAGCATCAACGATAATATGGCAACGCGGCGCCGCATCTTAGAACAGAAACGCGAGAGATGCTTTGAATCCCGGTGGGGATTCCGAAGCCGGGTGGTCCGCGATGAGGTACTCCGCCTTTAGAATCACGTGCGGGAGCGGCTTGTAGGCTGCACCCAGGACCACGAGATTCACCTCCGGTTCCGGAGCCCGCTGGTCGAAATGCTCGTACCTGTCGACGAGATAGAACGAGGGGAGAACCTCGAGTGCGCTCTGCACGTACCCCCCCCAGGCGTCACCCAGCTCTCCGGTTCCTTTCGCAAACACCCACTCCGACATGAGCTCGAGAGGACCCCGCTGCCACAGTGCGTCGAGCCCACCTAGATGTTGCCAGTCGCCGTGGTGAGAGGACGCAAGATACGTTGCGGCGACCGACAGGCCGCTTCGGGCGGAATACTCGAGCCGTCCCCCCGCACTCCGGCCAGCAGGGAGCACCTCCCGGGTCGGCTCGAGTGCGTCAACAAACTGGCCGAAAAGGGAATAAGTCAGTGTGCCGCCGCGCGGGTATACCGAACCGAACAGCGTGGCGCCCGTCGTGTGGCGGTCGAAGGCAACCTCGGTGGCAAGTGGCCGCGATGTGGTCCACACGAGCGGTTGCGCGTGGATCACGTTCCAGCGGCCGACCGGGGTGAGAAACTTGCCGACACGGAGGTTGACGCTGTCCGACGCCTCCAGATCGCCGTACAGACGTTCGAGGACGAAATCGGCGTCGGATGTCCCGCCACCCCCGATCCGTCGGCCCTGGGCACACTGCACGCGCAGCGCCACTGGTTGCGCAAGGCCATGGAAGAGAAGAAAGTCCTCTCGCGTACCGTCGTCTCCGACGCCTACGGCCGCCGCATCACCGAACTGGCGATGCCCATCTCCAATCCCGATCAGCGCACGCGGGTCATCGGAACCCTCTACGCGGTCTCGGTAATTCGGCTGCCATGCAAGCCGTCTACGACCTGATCCGGCGCGTTGCACC
>JBHHYR010000050.1:0-20687 GCA_046757585.1 Binatia bacterium
TGGCGGAAAATAGCCACCCGCAGTAGGGGCCCTGTTTTTCAACGGGCTGCTAGGGGTGATGTCACACCACCCGACGACCTCGTGTTGCTGTACCGCAACGAACTGGATCGGGGGGTTCTGGCTGAGAAAAGACCGCACGTCGTCAAAAGATGGCGCTTTGAGGAAGGCCAACCACTTCCGCTCGCGCGCGACCGCGTCGAGGCACCGCCAGAAGCTCTCCAAGTCTTCCGGCGTGCTTCGTCGCACCGTGACGTCCGAGAACTCGCGCGTCGTCCGCCAGCCGAACGCCCACCAGGAGCTCCGCGTAGACGATCGCCGGTATGACGCCTGGCTCGGAACCCAGGTCGCCGAGCGCCGATTCCCAGTCGGCCGGCGCACGCTCCCAAGCGACAAGGACGCTGGTATCGAGGACTACGCCCACGGGTTGGTGGGTACACGGTCGGCGCGGTTCACGCGCTCCAGGTCGTCGGCGAAGCGGCGGTCGGCTGCTTCGGCCTCGCGCCACGCGCGTAACCCCTCAGCGAGGGAAGCTCCCGCTTTTGATGGCAGCGGAAGGATTCGAGCCACCAGCTCGCCATTCCGCTCGACGAGGAACGAGTCGCCTCGATAGCGAATTCGGCCGAGAACGTCGCCAAGCTTTTTCGCCAGCTCCGTTGCCGTAATCCGTAGTTCCATAATTCAGGATGTTACCGACTTCCGATACTGCGGGCAAGCCCGAATGCCGACCGATTGTCCCGCCGTCGTCTCCCCCCACCGTCGGGCTGCTAGCAGATGTCCGTACCTTCCTTGCCGGCGACATTCTCGAGTATCTCGGCGGTCAGGTCGTCGCCTTGGCTCTCACCCGACACCTGAACCGCAAGCCTACCGCCTGGACGGAGAACGCGGCGCATCTCTCGGAGGGAAGCGACGGGATCGGGGAAGAACATGAGGCCCGTCTGGGACGAAGCACGTCGAAGCTCCCGTCAGCAAAGGGCATGGTCGGGCAGGTGCAAAGCTCATCGCAGCTCCCGTAGCACCCGACTGCTCGCGGGCCCTCCAGCTTCGACAGCAGGGGCGGAGCCCGACTGCTCGAGCCAGCGGTACTTGCGTGAGCTGAACAGCTCGTACGCGACGTCGCAAGACTGTGTGGACGACAGCAGGCCAACTGGGATTTCGACGAAGCCATATTCCTCTCGGCATATTGGCAGTGGGCTGCCGCAGCGCCCGCAGAACACATGACGATACGACGGCGGTTCCTGAAGAATCGGTGCGTCGTACGACTGCAGGACATTCTAGCCGCGCAGCCAGCGAAAGTGATCGAACCGTGCGTAGACGGTTACCCCCAAGCCCACCCCGTATGCTCTCTGGCAGCGACTGCAATGACAGACCTCGACTCGCGTGAGTTTCCCCGCGACCTCGAACGCAACGGCTTCGCACAGACAATGCCCGGAATTCATCACATTTCCCCTCCTCAAAAAGGCCCGAAACTACACGTGGGTCGAACGCCAGGTTGGCTGGCAGGAGGTAGATCCTCAACGGAGGTCCAACCCTGGACGCCTCGCCTTCCACATCCATAAGTCCTATCGCGACCCCCTTGGCCTCGCCGTAGAAGCAAAGCCGGGCGGACACTACGCGGACGTCCTCGTCGACGGCGTGCATGATTTCGGCATCTGCCGTTGCTCCAGCTGCGCCAGAACGCGTGCGTGTTCCGCACGCGTGAGCCGGTACCGGGACAGGAAGAACAGCGTGCACACCCATAGAACCAGCAGCCCCGGACCGACGATCCACCCGAGCGCCGTTGCCTGGTCCGGCGCGATCTCGGGGGGCGGTGCGCCAGGATTGGGACGGGGAAACGCGATGAGGTCGAGAGCCATGCCGGCGAGCAGCGTGCCCACACCGGTGGCCGCCTTGGCCGAGAAGGTGATGGCGGACGAGAAGACCCCCTCTTGCCGCTTGCCGGTGGCCAATTCGTTTTGATCGATCGTGTCGCTGATCATCGAGCCGATCAGGATGCCGATCGCCACCGCAGCGGCGACCATGAACGCGACGTGGACGACGAGGGCGGCGAGCAGCTGTGGACTGCCGTTCCGCGGCGTGAGGTGCGCGAGGCGCAGAAAGACCGGCAGCGGGCCGATCACGACGGACGCGGTCGCGAGAACGAGCGCGGTGCTTCGCTTGTCGAATCGGACGCTGATCGGACGCGCCAACACTACCCCCACGCCGACGCCCAACACGATGCCCGGAACGAACGCGGCCAGCTGCTCGGCTGTGAATTCCCAGAAGTAGGTGTTCAAGTAAAGACCGAAAACGTCGGTAAACGCGCCGCCGACCGACGCGAACAGCGACGCCACCACCAGCGTCCGGTAGGATGGGTTGTCCAGCGCCTCGCGCAACTCTCCCTCGAGCCGCCGCAGGCTGAACCGCCCCACGTCCGGCGGAGGCTTGAGCGTCGGGATGAGACGATGCGTCCCGAGGGCGCAAATCAGGATCGCACCAGCGATCATGAACGCGCCGGTGACGGACCAGGCAGCGTACCCACTCGGATCCCTCAACCCGTCCGACAACCGTCCGCTAGGCGCCAGAAACCACAGGTACGCGAGCAGCGTGATGGTGCCGCCGCCGGTCCAGCCGAACAGGAAACGGTAGCTCACCAGCGAGGTACGCTCGTCGTAATGCGGTGTGAGCTCCGCCACCATCGAGTTGCTGGGAATCGAGTACAGCGTCATCGACGCGCGGACCAGAACCGCGAAGACCGTCAGCCACGCGAACAGCCCCCAGGTCGACAGGCCCGCGGGAGGATTGAACAGCAGGCAGAAGCAGGTCGCCATGGGCAAGGCGGCCGCGTACATGTACGGATGGCGCCGCCCCCAGCGCGTCCGGGTACCGTCCGAGAGCGAGCCAATCAGGGGATCCGTTACCGCGTCGACGGCCAGAGCGACGGCCCCCGCGGCTCCGCCCATCCAGCCGGGAAGCCCCAGCACCTGGTTGTAGTAGAAGAGGAGAAACGTCTTGAAAGCGGCGTCCTTGACGCCTTCGGCGATCGAGCCAAACCCGTAGGTCAGCTTGGTCGACAGCGGCAGCCGCGGCGCGCGCGTCACGCTCGACCGTTGCGGCTTCATCGCTCAGGTACCGACCCACGCGAGCTCCAGAGACCGCACGCCGAACCGCCGCGTCTGCTGCTCCCTCCGCCCGCTCGAACGACGTGAGACGCCAGCACACGGCGACGGCTGTCCATCGGTCCACTCTGCCAGTCACCGCCTCAGCTTGACAACATCTATCGGCCGAAGGGATCCCGAGGTGGTTGATCAGCACAAAGCGCGAGCTGTCGCGCGGCGGGAAGCGGAGCAGGCCCTCGCTTGGTGGACTGGCCCCGGGACATCGAGTACCTCGCCGACCACTTGGGCCTGGATCGCTTCGCTGTCCTCGGCTGGTCGGCGGGAGGCCCATACGCCCTCGCCTGCGCGCGGTTTCTTCCCGACCGGCTCACGCGGGCGGGATGTGCGGGAGCTATGGCGCCCTTGGATCCTCCGGCAGTCTCGGAGCTGGGGCTGCTCGCCGACCGAATCCTTTTCCCCCTCTGCGGGCGCTCGCCTCCGCCTGGTCCCGGGCCGTGGTCACTTTGTGCCCCGCCTCCATCTTCGGGCCCTGCTGCGCGAGCTGCTCGCCTAGAAGAAGTGGGGGACGTTGGCACCGTTGGTCGCGCAGGGCCTTGCACAAGCTCGCTTTCCTCACCTCGACATTGCACCCTACGCTGACGCGTCCGATTCCTATGTGGGATGCTGCCGGAGCAGGTCGATCCCCCGTCCCGCGGCGAGTAAATACACGGGTCTGAGATTCAGGCGATGCTCACGAAGGCATGCCTCCACGAGCTTGACCGCATGCGGATCGCTCGTCTCGACCGCAACCTGGACCGCACGATCGATGAGGTCGTCCGGGTCCAGTGTTGCCGCCTCGTGGCGTAAGCTGCTGTCGGCGGGCCCGAAGGCGGTGTACAAGGCTGCCACGACTTGCCAGCAGTAACGCAGTGCCTCTTGGGCCGCGGGAGGGCGCAGGTACGACACAAGAAGTCGCAGAGCGGCGGGGCCCGTAACCGAATGCAGGAAGGCAACCGAGGCCGTAGAGGAGATCTCGTTCGCGAGCAAGTGCCTGGCCGACGTCTCCGTCAGTTCGGAAATGAACCGGGAGTAATCGCCTGTGACATCAACGGCAGGGATGACAGACCGGAATCCCGGAAAGCTCGAAACGAGCACGAGCCAGGCAGCACGTGATATCGGAGCGCCACCTCTGTCGCGCAGCTCGAGGCGCCGCTCGTACCGTTCGATCCACGGCGCAACCGCTTGAGCGCGGCCGAGAACACATAGCGCTTCGACCACCATGGGAGCGTGGTTCGCGCCCGCCTGGCGTGATTCCGGGCCGTACCGGCAGAGGCGGTCCAGAGCGCGGTCCAACATCGCGGAGTCAGCGTCGCGGGGCGTAGCCGCATGAAGCGCAACCACACGGGTGCAATCGCCTGCAATTGCAACCCCAGGAGCGCTGTGTTTCACCTGGCGCGGTGCAACCGAACGTGAACCTCGTGGCGCGTGAACGCTTCGTCAGCCGCCTCTGGGCTTTGCCCCAGCGGGTACCCAGGCTCACGTTGGTGGCCGTCGCAGTACCCACCGTCATCCTCGGCGTATTCGCCGCCCAGTTCCGCGTCGACAGCGCGGTCGATCAGCTGCTGCCAACGAACGATCCTGACCGGAGCTACTACGAAGCGATGCGCGCCACCTTCGGCAGCGAGGAGATTGCGGTCGTCGGCATCTTTGCCGACGATGTGTTCACGCCGTCGACGTTGTCTCGTATTCAACGGCTCACGCGGCAGCTGTCGCGCATCGACGGCGTGCGCTCGGTGGAGAGCCTCACGACGCTCGAGTGGATCAAGCTGGATGCGGATGGGCTTGGGCGGCAACGGCTTATGCCGCCCCTGCCGCACACACCCGGCGATACAAGGACGTTTCGGCGCCGCGCGCTCGCGCACCAGATCGGACGGCATGTGATCGTCTCCCCGGACGGTCGCGTCACGGGTCTCGTCGTGCGCTTCGAACCTGCCTCCGACGCCGTCTTTCTCCGCCGTGGAATCGCGGAACGGATCCGCGCAGCGGTCGCGGCGTGTCCGGGCCCGGAGGGGGTGGCCATTACCGGCCTTCCGGTGATCAAAGCCCAGGCAGCCCACAAAATGCGCCAAGACCTCGCCGTCTTCGTCCCACTTGGCATCCTCGTTGTTGTCCTCGTACTGGTGTCGGCGTTCCGCACCTGGCGTGGGGTGCTGCTACCGCTGTCAACGGTGCTGGTCGGCGTGGTGTGGACGACCGGGGTGATGGTCCTCGCGGGCGGCGCCTTCACCATGGGAACGCTCGTGTTGCCACCGCTGCTGATGGCGGTGGGGGTCGCGTACTCGATTCATATCGTCAGCCGTTACTACCACGACATGGGCTCGGACCGGACGACGACCGAGGTGGTGGCAGCGGCGATGGCGGAGGTGCGCCTGCCCGTGGCGATGGCCGCGGCGACCACGGTGGCTGGGTTTGCCAGCTTCATCTGGAACCCGATTCCGTCCACCCGCGACTTCGGCGTGTATTCGGCCCTCGGCATCACCATCATTCTCATTGCCTCCTTGACGGTTATTCCCGCAGCGCTGACCCTGTCGCCGGGGAGCGTCGGGCCCCCCGCCCAGCCGCGGGCCCGCGGCTGGGTCACCCGCGTGCTCGAAGGTAGCGGACAGCTCGCCATTCGCTACCGATGGGCGATGGTCCTCGCGGGTATCGCCTTGATGGTTGCGAGCCTCTGGGGCATCGGCCGCATTCGCATCGAAACGGACTATCTCCGCTTCTTCAGCCCGGCCAGCGCTGTTCGTCGAGAGAACGAACGCATCGGCGCGGCGCTAGTGGGTACGCAATTGATCGCCGTCGGCGTCGACGGTGACCGCCCCGAGAGCGTCACGCGTGTCGCGGTTCTCGCGGCGCTGCGCCAGCTTCGGCGATTCATCGAAGAACAGCCCGGGGTCGACAAAGCGATCTCAGTTTCGGACTATCTGGACATGCTGCGGCGCGCCGTTGAGCCGGAGGACGCTGAGGAGCCCCTCCGTGATCAACCCAAGGTCGATCAGCTGCTGCTCCTTCTCAATCCAAAGGACATCGAACGCACCGTGAGCCGCGACTTCTCGCGCGCCCAGCTCGCGGTGTACACACGTCTCTCAGGTTCGCGGGAGATCCACAATCTCGTGAAGCGCATCGAGGCGTTCGGCACCGCACACTTTCCCGCGGACGTTCGGGTGCATGTCAGTGGCACCGTCGTTCTGCTGAACCGCTCGGCGGATGCGTTGGCGCGAACGCAGGTTGCGAGTCTCGGCCAAGTATTCGTCATCTTGCTCGTCCTCATGGGATTGCTCTTCCGGTCGCTCCGTCTCGGGTTGCTCTCGCTGGTCCCGAACGTGATCCCGATCGTCATTCTGTTCGGTATCATGGGATGGGCCGGCATCGACTTGAACATCGCGACCAGCATGATCGCCGCGATCTCCGTCGGCATCGCCGTCGACGACACGATCCACTACCTCAGCGCCTACCGCGCCGATCTCCGGCGGGCGGCGACACGCGAGGCGGCCATCCGTAACACCGTGCGCACGGTGGGGCGCCCGATTCTCATCACCTCGGTCGCATTGTCGGCGGGATTCCTGATCGTCTGCCTTTCCAACTTCCAGCCGATTCGTTACTTTGGCATCCTGGCGAGCATGACCATGGCTGTTGCGTTGATCGCTGATCTCTTGCTCCTGCCCGCGCTGCTGCTTGTGGCCCGCGTTGGCGAACCCGCCGGGCGAGGCGTATAGGTGTCACACACTCGGAAAGGACTCCATGAAATGAGACAGAAGATGAAGGCGCTGCTCCTCACCACCGCTATCAGCATCGCGATCGGAGCCGTACGTGCAGGAGGGGAGGAGGAAAGCGCTCGCGACCTCGTCAAACGCGTCATCGACACGGTACCGAACGACACGTATGTCGCACGCATGAAACTCACGACCCCGGGAGGTCTGGTGCGCGAGTACACGACGAGCGGCAAGCCCCTCGAAAAGGATCTGGACGCCCGCTACCTGGAGGTCACCGACCCGTTCAGCCTGCACGACACCCGGTACCTCTTCTACGAGCGGACCGAGAAGCCCGACGAGCAGTTCACGTACGTGCCCGCCCTCAAGCGCGTCATCCGCCTGTCGGAGAAGACGCGCCGCGAGCCCTTTCTGGGATCGACGTTTTACGTGACTGACATGGTCGCCCCCGCTCTCGACGATTTCACCTACCAGTTCGTCGGGGAAGAGACGGTCGGTGGACGAAAGACCCGGCTCGTGGAGAGCGTGCCGAAGATCCCTGACCGAGAGTTCTACGGCAAGAGCATCTTGGCGATCGACCCTACAGACCTCGTCGTGCTCCGCGCGCAGCTGTACGACCAGAAAGGCAATCTCTTCAAGGTGCTCACCGTTGAGACGATCGAAAAGATCAAGGGCCACTGGACGCCGATGCACCAGCGCATGGAGAACGTCCAGGACCACACCACGTCGCAGCTGCAAACCGTCGAGATCAACTACGGCGTACCGCTATCCGACGAGATGTTTCACATCGCGTATCTCGGGCGGTAGCGCAATTGGTCGTTCTTGAGGCGGCAGATGCTTGGCCTGTTTGAGCAGTTGTTGGATCGTAAGCATAACGTGACGTCGAGCATCACGTTACACCGTCTTGCGCAACGCTTCGGAGTGCCCGCGTAGGTCGAGCCCTGCCCCCACAACTTCATCCTCCGAGGTACAGGGGCCGGAGGTCGCCCTCTGTCTGAGGCAATCCTCTGTTTCTCCGGTAAGCTGGATGGCGATACCGGCGGAGCGTACGGAGGGGATGTGGGCGGTCAAGAAGGCCGGATGGCAGCTGCCCTCGAGCAGATTCGGACGCCTCCGCGGCCACTCAGGGGCGGCCTCCACTGCAGCCAGTCCGCTACCGCTGCCGCGGGGTTACCATTGTCGCCGCATGTCGGGTATCCTGCGGGCATGAGCGGGCGCGCGGCAGACTGGTTCCGGCAGGCCGAAGCGGATCTCGAGCACGCCCGGCACGCCTTGCGCGACGCCCATTATGAATGGGCGTGCTTCGCCGCGCAGCAGGCGGCGGAAAAGGCCGCCAAGGCGGCACACGCCGCCCTCGGCCAGGAAGCTTGGGGGCATGTCGTCACCGAGCTGCTCGAGGCGCTGCAACCGCATGAAGCGGGGATTGATGACCCCCTGCTCGACCGCGCCCGCGCGCTCGACAAACTCTACATTCCGACACGTTACCCGAACGGCTTGGCCGGCGGCGCGCCGGCGGACTTTTACACGCGTTCGGAAGCAGAGCGCGCAATCAGCGATGCACAAGCGGTTCTTGGGCTCTGTGGAAGAGTGTTATCACGGGCGTAGCGTTCGCGTGTTTCGCCTGGATCGGGAACGCGTCGTCGCCCGCCTGCGGCAGCGCGCTCGCGTTTTGATGGAGCGCGAGCCCGATGTCCTCGAGGTGCGGCTCTTCGGCTCGCTGGCGCGTGGCGATGCGCGCCCGGGCAGCGACGCCGACCTCTTCATCGTGCTGCGCGAGGGCGCCGAGCCGTTCCTCGAGCGCATCCCGCGCCTGGCCCGCCACTTCGGTGGTGTCGACATCGGCTGCGACGTGATCGCCTACACTGAATCCGAGCGTGCGGCGCTGGCCGAGCGCCACAACGCCTTCGCCCACACCGTGCTCGACGAAGGGATCACGCTCGCACGACGGGGCACGCGGCGCGAATCAGCACTCAGCTCTCAGCCCGCAGACGAGAACGAAACGTAGGGCCGCCCCGCCCGCCGTGTTCGGCGACCTGGAGGCGTGGACAGGCGAGAAGATGATCGACTGCATCTTCGCTAAACGTTGCGGCATTGTCTCTGAGGTGTTTGCCGAAGCGCTGCGTGACCGCTTGATCGGCAGACTCATGCCCCGAGCACTTCGCACCGCCCGTACTGCCGGAAGTGGCGATCGAAGCTGAACGCCGTGCGCACCCCGCGCTGCTCGAGGACGGCGAACGAGATGGCGTCACAGAGACTCCAATCCTTGTCCGCGTACGACCCGACGATCTCCTTGGCTCGCTCTTCTTCACGGGGAAGCACACGAAACGTTGGCAGACGTGCGGTGAGCAGCCACTCCCGCGCAATGCTGCGGCCGAGCCGCCGCAGCAGCAACGCATGGGCCTCCGCTTCGATGTAGTTCGTGATGAAGCACCGGCGGCGCTCTGAGGCGAGGCGGCCAGCGATCACGCGGGCTGCCTTGTGGTCCGCGTCATCTGCATCCAGTAAGGCAAGAACGGCGCTAGAATCCCAGAGGACAGCGCGCCTCATTTCGCGTCGAGGATGGCATGTTTGTCGCGCGCCCCCGGGGCCCTGCCTCCGCTGCGTCCAGCACCGACCAGTCGGAATACCGGGTGGCGCTCATCGAACGGCGGGACCGACAGAGTCTGACGGGTGCGGGTGCGGGAGCTCAACGCCCGTCTTGGCACCAGGCGGCGTCCCTTCTTCCGTACGCTCGGAAGCTCGCCGCGACGTATCAAACGCCAAATCGTGGATGGTGAAACCCCCATCACATGCCCGGCTTCGGGTACGGTCACAAACGACGCGTCATTCATCGCGTCGCGCTTGTATCACGGTTCGTGCATCGTATCAATCATATCACACACGCCGCGGCCGTGGCGGATCCGCCAGCACGCCCACGCGCCTGCTGCCTTGCCAGCATCGCGGGCATGGCCGTAACGCCTGCAGAAAACCGACGGATCAATCCCGCCATCGCGGCGGGCGCTTTTCGAGGAAGGCGCGGATACCCTCACGCACGTTCGGGCTCTGGGCACTCAAACTCTGGTTACGGTCTTCTATCGCAATGGCAGCCTCGAGACTACCCGCATCGACGCTGTGCAGCAGACATTCCTTGGTGAGTCGCAAGCTGAGCGGTGCGTTCTGCGTCATCTCGCACGCCAGCTCCTTGCCAGCCGCGTCGAGCTCCTCGTCCGGCACCACGCGCGACACCAGCCCGCTCGCCAAGGCCCGGTGCGCGTCGATGAACTTGCCGGTCAACAGCAGCTCCGAGGCGAGCGACAAGCCGGCGATTCGGGGCAGAAAGTAGCTGGTGCCGACGTCGCACGCCGAAAAGCCAAGCCGAATGAACGCCGCGTTCATGCGCGCCGACTCGCCGGCGATGCGCACGTCGGCAGCCAGCGCCAAGCCGAAACCGCCGCCGGCGGCGGCACCGTGCACCAGCGCGATGATCGGCTGCGGAAGGTGGCGCATCTTGAGAATGAGGCTGCTGATGTGGCGCTGGCCGCGGAGCGCGGCGGCAATCCCCTGATCGCCCCGCCCGGCCGGATCGCCGCTGGGCTCTTTGAGGTCGAGGCCGGCGCAGAAGGCGCGTCCCGCTCCTCGCAGGAGTACGACGGCTGCATCGGGATCCGTCTCGAGCGTGCCCAGGCACGCGTGGAGATCGTCTACGAGTTGCCCGTTCAGGGCGTTGAGCCGTTCCGGCCGGTTCAGAGTCACGCAGACAATGCCGGGCCCCTCACGTGTCATCAGCAGCGTGCGAAAGCTCTTTCCCATCGTTTCAACCTCCGGCCGCCCGAGGCTCACGCTGCATGGCCGTGGCGCAGCAGTCGTCCGGGCAGAAGAGCCTCGGCACCCGCGACGCCACTGCCGCCTCGCCGGATGATCTGGCCATTGACGATCACGGCTTCGATTCCCTGCGCGTCCGCAATCAGACGGTCGGCTCCGGCGGGCAGATCGTACACGCGCCGCAACGGGCTGGCGCCGACCGTCTGCGGATCGAAGATGACCACATCTGCCGGCATGCCGGCCGCCAGTCGACCTCGGTCGCTAATTCCCATCACTTCGGCGGGTCGCGCACTCAGCATGCGCACGGCTTCCTTGAGTCCGAGTACACCCTTTTCGCGCACCCAGTAGCCCAGCAGATACGTCGAAAAGCACGCATCGCACAACTGGCTCGCGTGCGCACCCGCGTCCGAGAGGCCGAGTACCATGTTCGAATCCGTGAGCAGCTCCGCCACGTCCGCTTCGTTGTCGTTGAGCACCGCCATGCGAAACCGCGCTTCGAGGTTGGAGGCGAGGGCAAGATCGAGGGCGAGATCGACTGGATCGACGTTGCGCTCGCGCGCGACCTCGGCCACCGTGCGCTCCTGGAGATCAGGTGCTGTCGGGCAGAACGAAATCCAGGTGCGGTCCCAGCGCGTGGCAAAGACGCCGTCACCTCCTAGGCCGGCCTTGGCCTTGAAGGTGCGACGAAATTCCGGATCGCGATAGATGCGCATCTTGCCCTCGAAGTCGGCCTCCGAGATCGCCTTGAAGAGCGACATGCTTTCGAACACGAAAGGCTCTTTGAATTGAAACTCGAAGTTGAGCGGACGGCAGCTCACTTGTGGTACGACCGGCAAACCCTGGCGGACCAGCTCAGCTGACTGCGCCTGAAAGGCACGATGGGAGCCCGGTCCCATCAGCCCGGCCAGCAGCGCCGTCCATGTGACCACACGCCCCGTTTCCCCGGCGATCGCCGCCAACTCGGTGAACAACAGGTCGCGGCCAACGGTGGTTTGGACGACCCCGCGCCCGGCCTCACCAAGGGCGCCAGCGAGGGCTTGGATCTCGGCCAGCTCTGCCGCGCGGCTCGGCACCGGGCGACCACCGTAACCGACGTGGGTAGGCGCCTTCGAGGTCGCGAAACCCAGCGCACCCTCGTCGAGCGCCTCGCGCACGAGCGCGCGCATCTGGGCGACCTCTTCATCGGTGGCGGGCCGCTCCGTCGCCGCCTCGCCCATGACGTACAGGCGCAGCGGCGTGTGTCCGATGAGGACAGCCACGTTGATCGCCATGCCGCGGCGTTCGATGAGGTCGAGATACTGCGGAAACGTTTCAAACGGCCAGTCGTGCCCGAGCCCGGTCTGGAGCGCCTCCAGGCTCATGCCCTCGACCTTTTCGAGCGTACGCAGGATCAGCTCGCGATGCGCCGGCCGGGTCGGCGCCACCCCGAAGCCGCAGTTCCCCATGACCACGGTCGTCACGCCGTGCCACGGTGAGATCGTCAACGCTCGATCCCATAAGATCTGGGCGTCGTAGTGGGTGTGGATATCGACGAAGCCGGGCGCGACGATGCAGCCCGCAGCGTCTAGCGTGGTAGTCGCGCTGCCGTCCGCACGACCAATCGCAACGATCTTGCCCGACCGGATTCCCACATCGCCGGCGACACCCGGTGTCCCCGTACCATCCACGATCGTTCCGCCGCTGATCTTTACATCATACTCCATGCACCGCTCCTTCTCCGATCTGCCGCTTGGCCGTGTCAAACTGTCCGCACGGGGCGGCTCACTGGAGCCCGTACAGATCGGCAACGTTGTCGTGCAGGATGAGTGCCTTCTCGCGGTCCGTGAGGCCGGCAGTGTGTTCCGCGATCACGTCCTGCGACCAGGGCCACGTCGAGTCGCTGTGCGGAAAATCGCTGGCCCACATCAGCCGGTGGACATTGCACAAGTCCTTCACCCGGAACGCAATGCCGTCGTCCTGGAAGGTCAGATAGACATTCTCGCGGAAGTACTCGCTCGGCAGCTTTGACAACGTCCCGGCCGGCAACCAGTACCGGTGCCGTTTGAAAGCGTGATCCATACGGTACATGTAGTGTGGCACCCAGCCGGCGTCGGCTTCGACGCACACGACCTTCAGCGTCGGGTGCCGTTCGAACACGCCGCCCAACACCATCGTCCCGATGACATCCTGGCAGGCGCGAATAATGGTCAGGAATGCGTTCAGTCGCGGGCCGCGCACGGGGGCGTGGTCGCTGCGGCTCGTCAGAATGTGGAAGGACAATGGCAGCTCGAGCTCCACGGCGGCCTCGTAAAACGGGTCGTAGATGGGGCTGTCGTAATCCTCCTGCGCCGGGTTGCCAGGCAGCATCACCCCTTTGAGCCCCACCTCTCTAATGCGCCGCAGATCGTCGATGGCGTCGGCTGGCGATCGCATCGCCGTCTGTCCGATGCCGTAGAGCCGATCCGGCCGGGCGCTGCAGTACTCGGCGACCCACAAGTTGTAGGCGTCCATGCACGCCTTTTTGAAATCAACGTCGCGGTGATTGCAGATGGCCATGCCGACCGACGGATAGACGACCTCTCCAGCCACGCCGTCGCGCTCCTGATCCGCGACGCGGGCGGCCGGGTCCCAGCCACCGCGGTGCAAGTCGTCGAAGGTGAGCGCGAAGTTGGCGATCCCTTTGGCGTCTTTCCCGGCCGCCGAAGCCAGCGTCATCGGCACCGGCAGGGCCATGCCAGGAATGACGAAGACGGGCCCGAGCGATTCATGCTGCACCAAATGCGGCGCCTGATCTCGGTACTTGGCATCGATGCGTGCCACATAGGTGTCGGGCGGTTCGGTAACATGCGAGTCAGCGGAAATGATCTTCTGAAGCATGGGAGACCCTCCTTCAGCGTTCAGGGACCAAGCACGAATGGATGCTCGCTTCGCCCGGGATTTCTCCGCCCAACATCTGGATTGCCCGCTCCACCTCGACGAGGGCAAAGTCGTGGGTATGCATCTTGTCCAACGCGACACGACCCGACTCGATCAAGCGGATCGCGGAACGGTACGCGTTCGACGTGACCCCGAAAGCACCTTTGATGGTGAGCTCCTTCGCCACGACGAGATCGCTGATGAACTCCGGTACCACCTTGAAACCCTTCACGCCGGCGAGCACAATGCGCCCTCCGATCGCCGCATAGTGCAGGGCTTCCCCTACCGGCTCCGCGGCGACGGCCGACACCTCGACGATCACGTCGGCGCCATGCCCATTCGTCAGCTTGCGTACGCACGCACGTGCCTCCTCGGCCTCGATGTTGATCGTATGGTCAGCACCGAGTTCCTTCGCCAGTGCGAGCTTGTGCGCGTCCCGGGCGAGGCCGGTCACGATGATCGTGTCGGCGCCAGCGGCCCGCGCCGCAATCACGCTGGCGAGGCCGCGCTGGCCGGGGCCAAGAATGAGGACGATGTCGCCTGGGCCCGTGTCCGGGATCTCGACAGCCCAACGGAAGCCGGCGCCCAACGGGTTGAACATCACAGCGATGTTGGCGGGGACATCTTTCCGCACCGGATGCACGATCGAGTACGGGTCGAGGTACATGTAGTCGCTGTACGCGCCCCACAGGCCCGGCGGATGCGACAGGGGAATGTACGAGTAGGCGAACATGCTCCCGCGACCGCGGCACACCTGATAACGGCCCTCGATGCAGGCGCGGCAGTGGCCGCAGGGGATCAGCACCTCGACGGCGACGCGATCACCCGCACGCACACCCCACCGCTGGGCCGCTCGGTCGCCGATCCGCTCGATGATGCCGAGCGGCTCGTGTCCGGGAATCAGCGGCCAGCGCACGGGGAGTGTCCCCGTGTACTGCTCGACGTCGCTGCCGCAGATCCCGCAGGCCTCGACGCGCAGCAGCGCGCTGTCGGCATCGATGTCCGGGATCGGCAACTCACGCAGTTCAAGCGTACGCGGCGCAGTCTGGACAATAGCTCGCGTGGTTCGTGGCGGCATGATTTACGTGTTCGTTTGAGTTTCCAGCTCGCGGCCGAACGGGACGGTGCTTCCCCACCAGCGTGCTATTCATTGGCGTGTCGTTCCTCCCTTCTTCGCGGCCGGCGTGAGGCCATAGAGACGGGCGGCGTTGGTGGCGAGGATCTTCTCCTGCGAGGCCGCGGGGACCCCCGCCATTGAGCTCAGGGTCTTCTCAACGGCGCCCGGGAAATGCGCATCGGGGTGCGGATAATCCGAGGCCCAGACGATGTAGTCGTCGCCGACGTGCTGTACGACCGTGTCGACCACGTCGTCGTCGGGCTCCGTCGAGATCATGCATTGGCGTTTGAAGGACTCCGACGGCTTCATCCGCAGCGGTGGGAGCACCTTCCGCCAGGTTTCCCAGTGGGAATCCATGCGCTCCAGCCAATACGGGAGCCAGGCCGAACCGGACTCGAGGAACGCGACGCGCAGGGATGGGTGGCGATCGAGCACCCCTGTCAGGATCAGGCCGGCGCAGGCGGACATCTGCTCAAACGGGTGCGACAGCACATGCAGCATCGCCGGGTTCGCGAAACGCTCACGTCCGAGCGTCGGCATCGAGTCGGATAGGCCCTCGTGGACGGTCACCGGCACGCCGAGTGACGCAATCCCAGAACGGTTCGTACGCCGCATCGTGGATGGGGCGGCCGGCGTACGGGTTCGGACGGAAAAACGCGCCGCGGAAGCCGAGCTGCTCGGTGGCGCGCGTCAACTCGCGGATGGATGCCGCGACGTCGACGAGCGGCAGCAGCGCGATCCCGACGAGACGCTCCGGGGCGTAGCGGCAGTAATCCGCGAGCCAATTATTGTACGCGCGGCACAGCGCTGCCATCAGTGTGGCGTCCGTGATGTCGCTGAAATAGAGACCGATCGACGGAAACAACACAGCCGTGTCGATGCCCTCGCTGTCCAGATCGCGCAGCCGCGCTGCCGGGTCCCACCCGCCCATCTGCGCCTCGTACTCGGCGACAGCGTACTCGGGCCCCAGGGTGAGCAGCATGGCGTGCCGCATGATGAGCCGGCCATCGAGGGTCATGCACGGATGGCCATTCTCATCGAGGGTCCCCTGGGGTGCTCGGGCGCGGTACGCAGCGTCGACGTAGTCCGACCACATCGTCGGTGGCTCGGTGATGTGTCCGTCGGCATCAATAACAATCGGCCTCGTGTCGTTCATAGCCGTGTGCTCCTATCCGGGTAAGAGCGATCATCGCCCTCAGGCCCGTTTCGCGGCCGGCGCCGGCTTCACCAAGCGCGCCGCCGAGCATCCATGCCCGGGACGGGGTCCGCTGTCCCGAGCTTCGCTTCCCGCGCATTAGCGTTCGTGTGTAAACGCGCAGATCATGTACATCAGCGCTTCGCCCGGACCGCGGTTCTCCCACGCGTGCGGGACGTCACCTTTGAGATGCAGCACGCCGCCGGGCCGCAGAACATATTCCTGACCGCGAATCTCGAAGCGAATCCGACCCTTGACGCCAATGGCGACCTCCTCGCCGCGATAGATAATGGGTTCCTCCACCCCACTTTTGCCGCCGGCGGCCACGCGGACGAGAAATCCCTCCATCTTGGGATTGATCAGCGGTTCGGCCACATGCTCCATGACGACCGGCGACCCCTTGACATCAGTCACGCGTGCAGACCCTTTGGCCGTAAAGCGGACGTCGGGCAGCCCGTCGCCCTCCTCGGCAAAGTACGCCAGCGAGCGATTGAGAGCGTCGGCCAGGCGGATACACACCGAAAGCGACGGCATCAGCTTGCTGTTCTCGATCTTCTGGATGGTGCTCGGCGCCAATCCCGCCTTTTCGCCCAGTTCCCGCAGCGTCAGTCCCGCCTCCTCCCGGGCGCGGCGGAAGCGTTCAGCCGCCTTTCGGATGGATACGCGAATGCGCTCTTCGCGCGTCGCCTGCCGCTGCGCCAGTGACATCTTCCACTCCGTTTCCGATACGAAACGCGAAGGCTAATTAATAGCGGACAGGAAACTCTTTTGTCAATACGAAACACGCGCCTGTTTCACCGCACCCGCCCCCTCGAGGTTTTTGCCCGCAGCGGCTGCGGTGACCGCAGGCCCGCCTCGAACCAGTCGAACGCACGCCGGTGGAGCTCGGCCAAGGTCGAGGTCGTGAGGCCAAGGTTGGCGCGGGTCTCCGACAGGTGTACGAGCCCCATGAACATGCTCCAGAGGAGATCGACAACTTCCCGCGGCTGGCCCGGCCGGTAGATTCCCGCCTCCATACCTTCGCGCACAATCTCTGCGGCGATGGCGAAGTTTCTGCCGGCGCTGCGGTTCAGCATCGCCAGGGTCTCACGCGGGACAGCGACCGGAAAGCTCTTATGGTGAAAGAGGAAGAAGACGCGATACGATTCCGGGAACTCCTGCTGAAAACGATAGAAGAACTCCCACGCCGCCCGCAGCTTGCGGTCCGCTCGCCAACGGGAACGTCGGATGCGGGTGAGCTCTCGGGTAAAGCTCTCCATCGTCTCTGACAGCAGCGAGACGTAGAGGTCTTCTTTGCTCTTGTAGTAGAGGTAGATGGCACCGACGCTGACGCGGGCGGCGGCCGCGATGTCTTCGATCGTGGCACCGAGAAAACCCTTGTGAGAGTATACCTGCTTCGCCGCGGCTAGGATGTCCTGCCGGCGGAGCCGTTTTTCCTCTTCGCGCCGCGCTTTGACGGCGGACTTGACGCGCAGAGCCGAGGGTCTCATGGACTCGCCGGCCAACGTAACGACCGCGCGCACACCGTCGGGCCGGTTGAATGGCGTTTTCGAGACGCCGCGACAATAAGACAGTCCTCCATACTGGCGCTCAAATTAGTACCCACTAGCGCTCCGCGCGGGCGATAAGCAAATGCGTTGCAAATCAGAACTGCTCGGGTTCATGCCCAGGGGGATATCTGCAGAACACCGAGGCGGCGGGCGGTGCGGTCCCCCGTATTGCGCTGCTGCCGGGGATGTACTACACGTGTTGCATGAAGACGCTCACGGTTCGGTTGCCGGACAAGCTGGCCACGGACATCGCAGCCGAATCACGCGCCGCGGGGCTTTCGAAGTCGGACGTGGTACGCCGGCGGCTCGAAGCGCGGGCACACCACGCGGCGGGCGAGCCGCCCTCTTTCTATGATCTGGCGGCCGACCTGATCGGCTCGGGCGGGGGCGATCGCCTACCAACCGATCTCTCCGCGCGTAAGAAGCGTTACCTGCAAGAGTGGGGCTACGGCACGCAGCGTCGTCGTCGATAGTGGCCTGCTGGTCGGCCTCATCCGACGGGACGACCAGTTTCACTCCTGGGCGGTCGCCCGGTCGCGCCAACTGCCCGCCCCGTGGTTGACCTGCGAAGCGGTCCTGTCAGAGGCACTCTTTCTCGTCGGGGCTTCGGGACGGACGGCGCTGCTCAGCTTCTTGCGCCGCGGTCTCGTTCAGATCCGCTTCGACCTGGCCAGCGAATTGGAGTCTGTCCTCCGGCTCCTGGAGAAGTACGCCAACGTTCCGATGAGCTTGGCAGACGCCTGTCTGGTGCGAATGACCGAGATCCTCGCTGGTCCCATCGTCCTTACCACCGACGACGACTTCCGCATCTACCGCCGCCACAGCCGCCAGGTAGTGCCGTGCATCATGCCGTGACGGTGCTACGCACGACCTTTCAGCGACACGCGTCCCCCGTTCCACCCCACGTGCACGTCGTGGCGACGAGGCTAAGGACGTACGCATCAATCGCCGCCGGGTCTGTGCTGAGCAGCGCTCCTCTTCTCAAGTGAACTCTCATATTGAATATGCTTCAGCATTCAAGCGCGGGCACGCTTGCCGGCGAGCTCGGCCAGGATCTCCGCGTGGCGGGCGCGGGTCAGCGGATAGTGCCAGGCGATCCATGACGCGATCAAAAGGAAGACGATCGGAGCCACCGATGCGAGCGAACGCATCGCCCACAATGCCGCTTCGGTTTGTGCAGCGGCGCCGTGAACGAAGCCGGCACCTTCGAGCGCGACGCCGGCAAGGGCAACGCCGAGGGCTCCTCCCAGCTTGCGCAGGAAGGTGAAGAAGCCGACGTACATGCCTTCGCGGCGCTCGCCACTGAACAGCTCGTCCTGGTCGATCACGTCTCCGAGCATCGACCAGGGCATGAGATCGGCCACGGCATAGCCGACGCCCGAGAGCGCGCAGATCGCCAGGATCACCACTCGCGAGTGCTCGGGCCGATAGAGAAGAACCCCGACCAGCATCGACGCCCAGATGAGGGCGCCGGCGATGAAGATGCTGCGTTTGTCCACCCGCCTGGAAAGACGCAGCCAGAAGGGCAACGAGAAAACCACCCCCGTCAGCAGCAGGACGAACGCGGCGGGAAAATCCTGGGGCCGGCGGACCCAGTACGTAAAGTAGAAGATGAGCATGGCAGCGCTGACGTCGACCGAGATCCGCGACGATAGGAACAGGGCCGCGAGGATGCGATAGCTGCGGTGCTGCACCAGCCTGCGTGCGTTGGCCAGAAAACTGCCGGACACTGGCTTCCGGAATCCGGGCCGCTCCCAGGTCACGGCATAGACGACCAGCCACGGCAGTGCGACCCAGAACCCGAATACCCAACCGGCGGCTTCGTAGCCAGGGGCTCCGCCGCCAAAGGCCTGCACCAGCGCGGGCATCCCCACGGCCGCGGCGAGAATGGCCAGCACGGCGCCAGTAGCCCGGAACGTGTTCATGGACGTGCGCTCGTGGTAACCGAGGGCGAGCTCCGGCAACAGTGCCATGTACGGCACCGCAAGCACGGTCGACGCCAACGTGTTCAGTACGTAAGTCACGGCATAGAAGAAGAAGACGCCGGCGCCGCTTCGCAGCCCGCTCGGCGACCAGAGCAGCGCGAAGGTCAGACCGAACAGGGGAGCGCCAAGCAGGAAGTACGGCCGCCGCCGGCCGAGACGCCAGCGCGTTCGGTCGGAGATGCGTCCCATCAACGGATCGGTAATCGCGTCGACGGCGCGCCCCACGAGCAGGACGAGCCCCGCTTGCGACGGCGGCAGCCCGACAACGTCGGTGAGGAAGAAGAGGAAGAACAGCGAAACGGTCGCCAGCTGGATATTGACCGTGTGATCGCCCAGCGCGAAGCCGGCCTTGACGTAGGCTGGCAGCGTCTCCTCGACGCCTGACCACCGGTGCGGCACCTCTACCCCATCGTGCGCTGGGTCATCAGCCGCTCGACGCCGCGCCGCTCACGACGATCTTGCCCCGCAGCGGTCATTGCCCGTGCAGTTGGCAATAGCGCTCGAAACATTGCTCGGTAGTGTAGGTGGGCACGAAGCCGAACTCGGACTTCAGGCGGTCGTTGCTCAGGACGGGTCGATGGAGCAGGAAGCTCACCTGCTCGGGTCCCCTCGCGGACAGGCCGAGGGTGTGAAGGACCTGGAGCACGGCCCGCAGCAAGCCAGCCGGCAATGCAACATACGGCTTCCCGAGCCGGCGGGCGATCTCCCGCAGGCTGATGGTGCCGTCGCCGGCCAGGTTGTAAATCCCCGTTCGCCCACTGCAGATGCCCTCGACGATGCAACGGGCCACATCCTCGTCCCAGACCAGGACGAACGGCGCGTCCGAGCCGCGCACTCCGACGATCACGGGTCGGTCGAACATGGCAGTGATCGGGCTCGCCACGGTTTCTCCCAGGATGGTGCCTGGACGCAAGACGAGCTGCGCCAGCTCCGGATGCTCGCGGCGGTACCGCGCCAGCATCTCCTCGGCGAGCCTTTTGTGGTAAGCGTAGGGAAAGTCCGCGTTGCCCCGTAGTGGGTCGGCCTCGTGCAACAGCTGGGGATTGTCAGGATGGTAGCCGTAGGCGGCCCCGCTGCTGGTATACACGAGGCGGCGGACTCCCGCCCGCACACAGGCGTTCAGGACATTCTCCGTTCCCAGCACGTCGATGGCGTACTCGAGCTCCGCCGAGCTTTTCCGGCCCGGCGTCACCACGGCTGCGAGGTGGACGACCGTGTCGACCGCATACCCGCGAATGAGCTCACTGAGCTCCGCGTCGAGGCCCGGCGCCCAGAGATGCTCTACCGGATCGACGTCGACGTGAATGAC
>JBHHYR010000051.1:0-20636 GCA_046757585.1 Binatia bacterium
ATCGCGCCTCCAGGTCTCTCCGCAACAGGTCCGCAAAAAATGGTCCGACTCTGAAAGGTGCCGCGGCGTCTGCGTCGCCCAGCACGACGAGACTGCCCAGGCTGCCGAGCCCACGGGCCACATGCGTAGGTGTGCAGCTCCCGTTGGCCAGCGCGTCGTCGAGCAGGTCGCAGCTGGCATCGAGGTTGTCCATGGCATTGATCATCTGGCATATGCGGCAGTTGACGCGCTGGTCGATGCAGGTGGCGAGATGTTCCACGGGCATGCTCGCGCACACCCCAGCAAACACGTTGTGGGCGCATCGCTGGCGGATATCGGCGCGCAGCCTGGCGACCTTTCGAGCGATCCGGTTCCCGGCGGCGGTGGTGATCGGCCAGGGGGTGGCCACGTCGGCGACGCAGCGTTCCAGCGTTCCACGGTCCGTGGCCCCGTTTTTGAGAGCGGTCTTTGCGCACAGGCGGAAGGCCCTGAGCTGTGCAGCGGCAATCGGCTCAAGATCCCGGCTCACTGCCCGCTGGCACGCACAGCCGTGCGTGTCGGCATCGCAGCGGATGATCGTGCCGGCCAGATCGGCGCCAAAGACGTCCTCAACGAGCGCGGCCGAGGTGGCCCGCGCGGCACGGGCAACGGCGGCGTGGTTGGCAACACCAAAACGCGGCGGCGTGTCGCACCCGCACCGCCGCCTCTCATGGAGGCTAGTCCTCGCGGCCGCCCGGGCTACCGTACCTTTGGCATCGGCACGCAGACAGGCCGCCGGGTTCTCAACTCTGCCCCTGGCAGCCCCCTTGATGCACGCCACGTTTTCCCTGCCCTGGGCGGCGGCCACCCGGGCGCCGCCCCTGTTGAGAGCGTTAATACAAGCCTGCTGCCCTGGGCTCTGTGTCAGGTCGAGTTGCGGCAGCTGCAGCGTTACGGCAAGGGTCTGGTCGAAGGCCCCGCTGTCCCAATCGACAGCGTCGACGACGATCGCGACGCGCCGCTCTTCACGCAGAGAACTCGGCAGGAACGACGTTAGCCAGAGGGTGTCTCCGTCGATTTCAAAGCCGTGGGCAAGCGAGTTGGTGACGTATTGCAGCTGGCTCGTGACCTGAAGCTCGGCGCTCAGGTCCCGATCAGCAGCGGCGAAGTCGGAGCCAGTGATGAACGGCTCATCCAAGTCCACGAAGACGCGGTAGACGAGGTGCGCCATCTCCGGCGTCCCTTCGGGCAACAGCGGCCCGCGTGTGCGGATCTCCCATCGGAGCGAGTGATTGCCCACGAGCGAGGCGGTGACGCTCAGCAGGTCCAGATGTCCCGGGAGGTCACTGTCCACTGCGTCGGTGATGGTGGCCAGCTCGACCACCTCGTCGCGGCTTGCCACGGCGCGCGCGGCTGCGACGAGCACCAGGAGGCTTGCTGCGAAGATCATCAATAGCCGTGCATCAGTGCGACCGAAACTATCCATCTTGAACCTCCATGTGCGTGAACCTCCATGTGCCGGGTGCCTCTCCGGCGGGCCACACGGGGATGCCACCGCAGATTGAACCATCAATCAGCACGGCCCACCCTCCGAGCGCGATCAACTATCGACGCTCGACGCGCGGCCGGCGGCGCTACACTTCATCCCAGCCGTCGAAGCCGCAGCCGACTGGACCGAGCGCGCTCAGGCGGAGCTTGCGCAGCGCTTGGCGCTCGATGTGCCGCACGGTTTCCACCGGGACGCCTAGGAGCTCCGCCAGCTCCTCGTGAGTGCGTCGCTGCTCATCGTTCGCGAAACGCAGGCGCAATACCTGCTTCTCTCGGCTGTCGAGCGGCCGTTCTCCGTTCACTGCTTGAAACTCGTGATGGTAAGGATCTGTCAGGATGTGACGCTCACGGTCCATCTGGGCCCCCCCTTTGGAACGTAGTGGCTGTGCAGAAAGAGGCTCAGCACGCTTGGTGCCAGCGGCCGTGGTGCCGTTTCAGCAGCGGCCGCGGAACCATTGTGTCTTATGGAGTGGACACGTTTGCCCTCGGATCTCCACAGGAGAGGACGGTGTCGCTGGGTAAGTGGCTTCTCCAGGTAGCTGGCCACAGAAGTGCGTACACTCTGGACAATCCAATCCGTCCTGTTGCATCTCGGACAGCGAATGGTCTAGAAATACGGCATCGAACAGAGCATGAGCGAACAGGCGGAGGCGGATCTCGCCAAGGTCCGGCAGGAGCGCGACCTGTATCTGCGGCTTCTGAACCTCGGCGGGCAGGACGAGTTGGTGCAGTTCCTGCGGGATGCGCTGGCGCTGATCGTTGAGGTCGTGGCAGCGCGGCGGGGGTACCTCGAGCTGCGCGACGACCGGAATGGCACGGACCATCCCAGGTGGTGGATCGCACACGGTCTGTCAGCAGAGGAGATCGAAGGGGTTCGGCGGGTGATCTCGCGCGGCATCATCGCGGAAGCCCTGGCAACGGGGCAGACGATTGTGGTGCCGTCGGCGCTGCTCGACCCGCGCTTCGGTGAGCGCGACAGCGTAGTCCTCGGCCGCATCGAGGCGGTACTCTGCGCGCCCATTGGTGAAGACCCTCCGCGCGGTGTGCTGTACCTGCAAGGGCGGGCTGGTGCCGGTCCCTTTTCCGATGCGGATCGGGAACGGGCGGAGACCTTCGCGCGCCACCTCGGCCCACTGGCGGACCGCCTGCTGGCACAGCACCACGGGCAGCGTGCTGCGGACCCGACGGCAGCGGTGCGCCAGAGGTTGCGCCTCGATGGCGTAGTCGGACGTAGCCCGGCTCTGGCGGCGGTGTTGCTCCAGGCTGCGCTGGTGGCTCCGTTGGATGTGAACGTGCTGCTCACTGGCGAGTCGGGTACGGGGAAGAGTCAACTCGCGCGGGTCATCCATGCCAACGGCCCGCGCGCTGCGCAGCCCTTTGTGGTGATCAATTGTGGGGCGTTGCCGTTGGGTTTGGTGGAGAGCGAGCTGTTCGGCGCGCTGCCGGGAGCGCATTCGACGGCGACGCGCCGGGTGGAGGGGAAGGTGGCGGCGGCCGAACATGGGACGCTGTTTCTCGATGAGGTCGGCGACCTTCCCCTGTCCGCGCAGGCGAAGCTGCTGCAGCTGTTGCAATCAAAGGAGTACTATCCATTGGGCGGTGCCAAGCCCGTGCTTGCGGACGTCCGGGTGGTTGCGGCGACGAATACGGATCTGCAGCAGGCTATGAGAGAGCACCGCTTCCGCGAGGATTTGTTCTACCGGTTGGAGGTGCTGCCCGTGCGGGTCCCGTCACTGGCGGAGCGGCGGGAGGACATTCCGGCGCTGGTGGAGTCCTTCTGCGCCAGCACATGCGAGCGGCACAGGCTCCCGCGGCTCGAGGTGTCGCGCAATGCCATCTGTGCCGCTGAGTCGGCGGAGTGGCCCGGCAACGTGCGCCAGCTGGAGCATGCGGTTGAGGCCGCGGTGATTCGCACCGCTGGCTCCGGGGCCAAGCAGGTGGAGCGCGCTCATCTGTTTCCGGACAGGCCGCCGGCGCAAGCTCCGCAGGGCCCTGTCACCTTCCAGGAAGCGACCCGGCGGTTCCAAAGGCAGCTACTGCATGACACCCTTGAGGACACGGGGTGGAACGTCACGGAGACCGCCTGCCGCCTCGATCTCGCCCGCTCGCACGTCTACAACCTGATCCGCGCCTTCGGGTTACACCGCGGCGAGACGCCAGCGAAGATTTGAATCGCCGGTGACCTTCGCCCCCACCTCGACAGCGGATCCGGCGTACCACCAGCCGTCTTAATCAAGGCGCGGCGACAGCTTCGGCGCCGGCGGCGTGCGCGGATCGTACTGCGCGGCGGCGCGCGTTAGCTGCTCCTTGACTTCGGTGGGAAGCACCGTGTCGAGCCCGCCGTCCTTGAACCACACGACGGTCTTGACCGACTGGAGCCCGCTTGCCTGGTTTCCGTAGAGCGCCAACAATGCTGCGACCCCGTCGTTGATCGTGAGGCCTGACCCTAGCAAGGCGGCGATATCGAGGTAGTCGCGCGGTTCGATGCGCTGCGTGACGGTCGCGAGCTTCGTGCCCAACAAATCGAGCCGCGAGGCAATCGAGGGGCGGCCCGCAGTGCGAATGGGCTTGCCGACGCGCCCGAAGGTGATGCCGCCGAAGAACGACAGTTTGACCGGCTCCCCTCCTTTCTGCGCGACCACGGTCAGCGTGTCGGGTTCGTCCCGTAACGTCTTGGCTTCAGCGAGCAGCCGGCAGCACTGGCGCAGCGCACCGCGATCCAACGGGGAGGCCGAGAAGAAGTCGAAGTCGCGCGAGCTCCGATGGCCCAGATGAAGCGCGATCGCCGTACCGCCGTACAACACCCACCCGCCGGGCAGGGTCGGCGCGTCCTCGTCCCAAAACGCCCGCTGGGGTGGCGGCAAGGTCTCCAGGTGCATCACGCCGTGGCCGGCGGCTCCGACGCCGGCAGGCCGAAGTGCAGCCGCCAGAAATGGTCGGACTTGGGATCGATCTCGCCGGATTGCGCCTCGATCAGTGCTCGCCGGAGCATGTCCTGTCCCCAGATCTCTTCCGCAGTGACATAATCCTCCGGCCGCCCATAACGCAGGATCTGGCAGAGCAACTTGTGCGGGTCGGCAAGCGTCAGGTCCGGCTCCTGCCACCAGACGTAGGTTCTCGCCAAACGCTGCGCTGCGGCCTCACGGTCCACGCTCTGACCATAGCATAGTCGACTAGCGACGCCGACGGCCCTTTCACCCGCAGATTCTGCGGAAGCCCCAAATTTCAAATATGTTTGGCTAATAATTGGCGTGCTCTGCGCCACTCGGCCGCATAAATCAGTGCCCACGGGGTTCTTGTCTGGGAGCCGAAAAGACTCGCGAGTGGTTTTGACAGGCATGAAAAACACTCGTACCGTGGGAGCGTGCTGGCGCGGCGATATCTCAAGCGCTAGGCTCCTCTTCCTCGCTGACCTTGTACTTCGCCTTCATAATGAGGGTGCCGAAGCACCTCGCCGATCTTTTCGAGGATGGATGAGGATGGAGAGGGGAGGTGAACGTGTCTAATTCGCTGGAGTGGGTGCCGTCTGGCGAAACGTTCGTAGCACCTCGACGATGGCCTCGGCGTCACTCGGAACCACGATGTTGAAGTTGGCGCCTGGAACGCCGCTGGCGATGAGTCGCCGCAGTCTGTCAACGAGATCTTCAAGCCCGATCTGCCGGGCAGCGTCGTGGGCGGCCGTGCGCAGGCGGTCGACGATTGGCTGCGGGACGGCGATATGAAGCCGCCGGCTCAGGAACTCGCACCGCCGCACGCTGTTGAGGGGCAGCAGGGACGGGATGATCGGCTGGGCGACGCCGGCCGTTCGTGCACGGTCGCGGTAGCGGAAGAAGCCGTCGGCGTCGGTGACGATGTTCGAGATCAGTGCGTTGGCGCCCACATCAATCTTGGCACGCAAGAAGCGGAAGTGCTTTTCCCAGGCTGCCTGCGGGTACTCGGGATGCGCGGCGACGAAAATGTCGAGATTCGGCAAGGGCTCGGACTGCGAGCCGTCCAGCAAGGTGCCCCGGCGGTAGCCAGCGACCATCCGCACCAATTGCGAGGTGGTAAAATGGTAGGAGTCCAACAGCTTGGCGTTGCCAGGGGACGGGTCGCCGCGAACAATCAGCACGTCGCGTACACCTTTCAGCGACATTTCGTGGAGGTGGTAGTACACGCCGCGGGCGGATCCCTCGTCCCGAGCGGTCAAATGGATGATCAGCGGCACATGGCCCATGGCGCGTTGGATGTCCTCCACGATGGCCCACGGGCTGAACTTGTAGCTGCCCCCGGTCGAGTTGGTGACGGCAATGGCGTCGAGCCCCAGCGCCCGGAGCTGCCGTGCAATGCCAACGATGCGGTCGATTTCCAGATACAGCCGCGGCGGACTGATCTCGGCCGTGAACACCGGTTCGCCGCGCTGCGCCTTGGCGGCGGCGATGCTGAGGAGCGCCATCCTGCGAAAACGTTGGCAGGCCGCGAGGGTACTGCCGTGTCAGGTTGATCGCCGCGCGTGCGTGCTGCGCGCGTGCCGCAGCGCTTCGGGCCCGTACTGTTCGTCCAGGTAGGCCACGATGTCGTCCGACTCGTACATTGTGCGCCCCGTATTCGGATCGATGAGATACGGCACCTGGACCTTGCCGCCGTGTGCTTCCAGTTCGACGCGCTTCGGACTCCCCTTCGGGACGTTGCGCACGATGTGTTCCAAGTCCAGCTCGCTGAGCGTTTCACGCACCTTGCGGCAGTATGGGGAGCCTTCCATGTTGTAGAGGGTCAGGGGTTTGAGACCCGCCCGAGCCCTGTCCACGCGGCAGCGGCTCCCTCCTCCGAGGCGGACCGCGCTGGCAACTCCCGACACGATGTCGTCAACCAGACTGGGGATCGGCAACGACCAACCGGCCCGGCGGCCCCCACTGTAGCGTTGGTTCAAGTGGGCAATGATGTCAGCTGATTCATACAGTCGCGTGTCCGTGTTGGAGTCGACCAGGTAGGGCACTTGCACCTTGCCGCCGAGCCGCTTCAATTCGGACCGCCGCGGGCTGCCGTGGGCGACCGGGCGCGCCAGGTAGTCCAGGTCCAACTCGGTCAAGACCTCGCGCACTTTGCGGCAGTACGGGCAGCCTTCGAAGTCGTAGAGCTCGAGCAAGTGCTTCGGCACTGGCCGGCGATCGGCAGTCATCACCGGATAGGTCCCCCGGCCGAGTCGGACGATGGTCGCGGCGAACGAAGAAATGTTGTTGGCAATGCTCATACGGGCCTCCTGTGCGGGGCAGACTAGCGCTTCACCGGTCGAGGGTACAGGGGGGAGCGGGGGCTGCCCCCGCCTCCCGGGATCGTGGCCGCACGCGACCGTTGACCGGAAGATAAAGGGGGGGTACGGTCTTGCCTTGATGGCATCCTTCGTACGCCTCACGCATATCGGAATCTGCGTCTCCAACCTGGAGCGCTCCGTGCGCTTCTATCGCGATGTCCTTGGCTTCAAGTACCTCTCTGAGCTGCAAGTGGCGGGCGAGCCGAGCGCGACCCTGCTGCAGCTCGAGAACGTCGACCTGCGGGCCGCCTACCTCGAGCGCGACGGCACGCGCATCGAGCTCCTCCACTATGCGTCGCCCGGCCACCAGGGCGACGGCCAACCGCGCCCGATGAACCACCTCGGCCTCACGCACCTTTCCGTGCGCGTCGACAACCTCGCCGAGACGCTCCGGGAACTGGACCAGGCCGGAGTACGGATTCTGCCGCAGACCAAGATCGATATCCCGGCTTTCCAAGCAGCGGCCGTCTTTGTCGCCGATCCGGATGGTACCCGCATCGAGCTGGTCCAATCGCCGGGTGATCCAACGGTGCCGCCGGGTGCGTGAGAAAATCGCTCCCTTTTCAACGGCCTGTTGGGGCTGCAAGAGAATCTTCAGGACGCCTGGGGACGCCGCCAGCTGTAGGGGGCATCAACCGCATCGCCTAGCGGCCGTCGCGCTGGCCAGGCGTGGTTGCGCAGCGAGGGGTAATGGTCGCCGTGCTCAATGAGAAGCCGGACTCGCTTGTCGAAGGCACGTTGTACCGCCGCCGGTGCTTCGGCGTAAGCGCAGGGGAGTTCGGACAGAGACCCTGGAGGAGGAGACCCAGAATCTCCGTCCGAACGGGGAGAGCGACAATCAGATGTGCCGCAACGTCCTTCGGTGAGAGCTCCGACACCTGGATCAGGCAAACTCAACCCGTAGTCGGAAGGGTAGCGGCATCTGGCAGCGGATCATCCCGACGATGCGGCCGTTTCGTCTAACCGAGTATGCTCCCCAGTGTGGGAGCCACGTGAGCTTCACCATGGGTATCGTTCCTTGCACACTATCGCAGACAAGCAGGGAGCGTGCCATTTGCGAATGGTAGGCTGGGCTGACCCGCTTGCCGCACGGGTCGCACGCGGCAGCAGGATGGGCGGCAAAGCCGCGGCGCTGGGATTCTGCTCCCCAGTGAAATGCCCCATGTCGCCGGGTCCAACCTGATGCGCAGCGTCGTATCGCTCACGAGCACCCAGGCGCTGCACACAAGGCAAACGGTGATCGCCCCGGGTAAAGCTGGGGGTAAGAGGGTTGACGCGGGCCGGTGAGGAGTGCAAGGTCTTTCACCAAGGTTGCCGCCGCAGCCGGCGGGCGAGCTGGTGTGACGAGAGAATACGGGACGGCATGAACAAGAAGGGAAGTGGGTGGAAGATGAGGGGCAATGGCGGCACCGTGTGCCTGCTCACTCTCGTACTCGGGCTCGGTGCGTGCGCCGCCCGCCGCCCGATCTTGTATCCGAATGACCACGTGAAGCGCGTGGGCTGGGATGTGGCTGAGCGGGACGTGGACGACTGTGTGCGCCGCGCCAAGCAGTTCGTCTCGTCCGGTGGGCGCGGGGACGAAACGGCGCGCCGTGTGGCGCGTGACACGGCCGTCGGTGCGGGCACAGGGGCCGCGGTGGGTGCGGTTGGCGGCGCAATCAGCGGCAGCGCCGGCCATGGTGCTGCCATCGGCGCAGCAACCGGGGGTACGGCCGGTCTCCTGCACGGGTTGTTCGGCGGGGTATTCGAGCGCCGCGGGCCGGACCCCGCCTACGCCAACTTCGTCAACCGCTGCCTGCGCGACCGCGGCTACGAGCCCATCGGTTGGAAGTAGGGAACCGCGGTGGATCGGCGACTCGTTAGCATCCACGGCCAGGTGGGACGCTGAAATACAAGAACCACTCTCGATTTCCCTTCGGTCCCGGAATAGGGCAGAGATAGTCGCCACGGCAGGTCAAGCCGAGGGCGCCGCCAAAGCCGCGGATTACGTCGACGGCTGCTTGCCGCTGTCCGGGATCACGCACGACACCACCTTTGCCAACTTCGCCCTTGCCGACCTCGAACTGCGGCTTCACCAGGGCGATGACCACTCCTTGGGGGCGCACTAGCCTGATGGCAGGCGGCAACGCCAGGCGTAACGAGATGAACGACACGTCGATCACCACCAACTCGGTGGGTTGGGGGAGGCGGGCCGGATCAAAGTGCCGAATGTTCGTACGCTCGAAAAGCGTGACCCGCGGATCGCCGCGCAGCCTCCACGCCAGCTGTCCGTAACCGACGTCAATTGCGTACACGTGCTGTGCTCCGCGTTGCAGCAGGCAGTCGGTGAAGCCCCCCGTCGAGGCGCCGACGTCGACTGCGACGACCCCTCGTACGTCGATGCCCCAATGGCTGAGCGCGGCCTCCAGCTTCAGGCCTCCTCGGCTGACGAAGGGCAGATCGGCGCCTCGCACTGCGAGTGGAGCCTCGACTGGGACGAGTGCTCCCGGTTTATCGATGCGGCGCTCGGCAACCCAAACAGCGCCCGCCATCACCAGCCGGCGAGCACGGTCGCGGCTCGGTGCCAGGCCCCGTTGGACCAGCAGCACGTCGATCCGCGTACGCCTGGCTGCCATCAGGTGCTGCAGGCACGGCCGACCACGAACTCGGCGATGGCGCGCAGCGGCTCGGCCCGGCGGTCGAAAGCACGGAGCTCCCGCGTTGCATTGTGCAGCAGCTCGCGGGCACGGTCCTTCGTCGCTGACAAGCCGAGCAGGGCAGGGAAGGTCGCCTTGTGCCGTGCCTGGTCGCGCCGCACGGTCTTCCCCGTGACCGCTGTCGTGCTTTCCGCATCCAGAATATCGTCGGCGATCTGAAAGGCGAGGCCCAAGGACTCGGCGTAACGCGTCAGACGCCGCAACTGCTCGGGGCGCGCGCCGCCGAGCCACGCGCCGGTGCGCACGGCAGTGCGAATGAGTGCGCCAGTCTTGCGAATGTGAATCATCTCGACCGTTGGGAGGTCGATCCTGGCGTTCTCGGCGGCGAGGTCGGCAGCTTGGCCGGCCACCATGCCTCGAGCGCCAGCCGCCTCGGCAATCTCCGCGAGCACTTGCAGGGCCCGACGTTGGAGAACGGTAGGCTTGGCGGCCGCCTGCGCCATGATGCGGAACGCTTCGGTCAGCAGCGCGTCACCAGCCAGGATTGCCATGCCTTCGCCAAAGACGATGTGGTTCGCAGGCCGGCCGCGCCGGAGCTCGTCGTCGTCCATCGCGGGGAGATCGTCGTGGATGAGCGAATAAGTGTGAATCAACTCCAGGGCGCACGCGAAGGGAAGCGTCGCGGCGAGCGTTCCGCCCACTGCTTCACTGGCGGCCAGGGCAAGGATCGGCCGCAGCCGCTTGCCACCCGAAAACACGCTGTAGCGCATCGCCTGCGTGAGCTTGTCCGGGGGCGCCGCGGGTGCGATGCAGCGTTCCAGAAAGCGGTCAATTCGCTGCTGGCGGCGTGCCAGATATGCAGGCAAGTTCACGGGAACAGCCTATTCCCGAGTGCAGGATAAGCGGGTGTGCTGCGCGCATCGGCAGCGATGGCCCGGACGCCGCGTGGCGTCAGTCGTTGCTGATCTGGTCGCCTTCGAGCCGTTCCAGCTGCAGTGTCCCATCGGCGTTGCGCCGCAACACTTCGATGCGCGCCTCGGCTGTGGTCAGGCGTTCGTTCAGCAGACGGACCAACGCAATACCCGCTTCGAAGGCCGCGAGCGCCTCTTCGAGGGGCAGCTCCCCCGCCTCGAGGCGGGCGACGATGGCCTCGAGCTCCGCCATTCCTTCATCGAACTTCTTTGTTTGTTTCGTGTCCGCCATACCTTGCTCCATACGACGACGCGTGTCGCTTCGCGGCCTGCGCCTTGCCTCGTCTGCTCCGTTCCGTCAACCCGCACTCGGTTCCTCAACCCGTACGCGAGCTGTGCCTTGCGCGAAGGTCAGGCGTAGCCGGTCGCCAGGCTGCAGCGTGCGCGCATCCCGGACGACCGTCCTGTGATCCATACGCCGGGCAATGCTGTACCCGCGTTGCAATACCGCCAGCGGACTCAACGCTTGCAAGCGTTCCGCGTCGCCATGCAGCCGCTGGTGTGCGAGGCGGCAGCGGCCCGTGAGCGCACGTAACGCCCGGTCGCTCAGATCGTCGATCCGCAGTCGCAACGCTTTGAGCACCTGCCCCGGGTCGCGCAGATGTCGCGCCAAGGCTGCGAGCTGCTCACGGTGCCGACGAAGCTGTCGCAGGGTGTTCTGGCGCAAGGCGAGTCCCGTCTTATCGAGCCAGGCGGTGAGGTCGCGATGGTCCGGTACGACGATGGCTGCCGCTGCCGTGGGGGTCGGCGCGCGGCGGTCCGCGACCAGATCAGCGATCGTGATGTCGCTCTCGTGACCAACTGCTGATACCACCGGCACGCGCGCGGCGGCGATGGCGCGGGCGACGCGTTCGTCGTTGAACGCCCAGAGATCCTCGAGCGAGCCACCCCCACGCCCGACGATCAGGACGTCGACCTCCGGCACCTGGCCGAGATCGGCGATGGCGGCGACAATGTCGGGAGCGGCCTCTGTGCCTTGGACCCGCACCGGACTGATGACCACGCGCAGGCCCGGCAGCCGCGCCCGCAAGACGACCAGCAGATCATGGATTGCCGCCCCGGTCAGGGCAGTGACGATCCCCACTGCCCGCGGCAGAAAGGGCAAGGTGCGCTTGCGCTCCTCGGCGAACAGCCCCTCGGCGGCGAGCCGTCGTTTGAGCTGTTCCAAGGCGAGCTGCAAACTTCCCACCCCCCGCGGCTCGATCGCGTCGACGTAGAGCTGCAGATCACCGCGCACTTCGTAAATGCCGACGCGACCCCGGACGACTACCTCCATGCCGTCCTCGGGCCGAAACCGCAGCAGCCGGTTCGCGGAACGAAACATGACGGCGGCAATCTGGCTGCGCGCATCCTTCAAGCTGAAATAGAAATGCCCGGACGGCGGAACGCGAAAGTTCGATACTTCGCCGACCACCCAATACTCGTCCAAGCTTGCGTCGAGCGCGTCGCGCACGCGCTGGTTCAATGCCGATACGGTCAAGACCGTGGTGAGCCCGGGCAGCTCCAGCGATCGTTGCATGCAGCGACTGTAACAGAAGGCTCAGCGCGGGGACAAGGACTGGTCCGCGATGATCGTCGACACCGGCACAATCTCCACCCCCGCGGCCCGGAAACGCGGCACGGCAGTCCGCAGGGCAGCCAGCGTCGCGGCCCGTGCATGGCCGATGGCAATGACGTCGCCGCGGGTGCGGGCTAGTGAACGCAACGCCCGTAGCCGTCCCGCAATCGCCGCCTCCTCGTCCCGGTCGTCGAGAAACAAGTCCCGGGCGGCGCACGGCGTGTCCATGGCTGCCGCAACCTCACAGGCCACACTGTTCGGTGTCGTCCGGCTATCGACAAAGAACAGCCCGCGCTCCTTCAGGCTCCTCAAAACCCAGAGCATGTGGGCACGGTCACTGGTGAAACGAGAACCCATGTGATTGCTCACGCCGACTGCGTGCGGCACGCTTCCGAGGCTGCGATCAAGCTGGCTGAGGACGTCGGCCCGACCGGCGTTGACACGCAGAATATCTCGCGCGCCGAACGCTTGTCCGCTGTCCGCCTCCATCGGGACGTGCAGCAGCACCTCGCGCCCGAGCAGCGCAGCAAGCTCGGCGACCTCTTTCGAGAACGGCCGAAACGGCATCACGGCGAACGTGAGTGGGGCCTCGATGCTGGCGAGTTCCCGAGCGATGCGCAGGTCGTTGCCGAGGTCATCGATGATCACCGCAGCACGGGGGTGACGCCCTAGCCAGTGTACGGCGAGGGTGTGTGTCAGCAACCCCTCGATGCCTATCTGGACCTGTGCGCCCGCTGCCCGCTGCGTGACGTGCAGCGTGACGCCGGGTGCGGCGGAACGAATAGGCGCGAGCGTGCGAGCGATGGCGTCCGATTCGGCCGGCCGAGGGAGAACGAGATCATAGCGGCGATGGATCCATCTGAGTGTACCGGCTCCCTGGGGGTACTGCGCGGGTGCTGGCAGCGGCCAAGGCAACCCTTCCAGCGCCTTGGTGACCGCATCGATGCGGGCCGGGAAGTCGGCGGCCCAGTTCGGGTGCGGTGCGGGAACGGCGCCCATCGGGGAGCGGCCATGCTCCCGGACCAGAACCGTGCACAGGAAGAGCAGGGCTCCTAGGCTGCAGGAGAAGAGCAGGCGGGCTAGCCCACCCCATCCGCGCCGCCGCGATCGCGAACCTCGCACCTGGTCAGCTCAAAAAGGAAAGCCCTCCGGACCTCAGAGGGCTTTCGCACGGCACTCCCGCACCGACGTGTGGCTCATGGCGAACTCTGCGCCACAACAGTCTTGAACACATTCCAACTCTTCAGCAGATCGAGAGCCCGATCGAGCTGCGGATCCTTGCCCAGCTCGCCCTGGCGCCGGCCCTCCGGCTCGCTGAGGGTGTGCTCGTGCTCGGGTTTCCCATTGTGTGGCGCCGTCTTGTTCTGCTGCTCGAAGTGATGCGGGAGGTTGTCCTCACGGACCACTGGAAAATGGGGCCCACCGCGCGCTTTGGCATGCACGAACACGTTATCAACCACAATGTCCGGCGTGATGCCGGTTGCTTGAATCGAGCGGCCGTTAGGCGTGTAATAACGCGCGGTCGTCAATCGCACGGCTGCCGAGCCGTCCAGCGGCAAAATCGTTTGCACAGAACCCTTGCCGAAGGTTGGTGTGCCCAACAGGAGGGCGCGTTTGTGGTCTTGCAGGCACCCGGCGACAATTTCCGATGCGCTGGCACTGCCGCCATTGACTAAGGCTATCATCGGAAAATCCGTGTGACTGGCCGCCCTGTGCGCGAAGTACTTTTGTTTCTGACTTTCCAGCCGCCCATCCGTGTACACGACCAGCCCGGAGTCAATGAACTCGTCTGCGACCTTGACAGCCTGCGTCAGCAGTCCGCCGGGATTGTTCCGCAAGTCGAGGACGAGGCCCGAGAGCGGGCCTTCGTTCTCCTCCTCCAGCTTGGTCAACGCTTGGCGTAGATCGCTATCGGTACGCTCCTGAAACTGGGTGATGCGCAGGTACCCGTAGCCGCGGTCCAATAAACGTGCCTTGACGCTGTGAATCTTGATGACCTCGCGCGTGAGCGTCAGCTCAATGAGATCGGGTGCATCCTCGCGCCGTATCGTAATATGGATCGTAGTGCCTTTGGGCCCCCGCATCTTCTTGACCGCCTCGACCAGCGGCATATCTTTGGTGAACTCGTCTTCGATCTTGATGATCTGGTCTCCCGACTTGATTCCGGCACGGTATGCCGGCGTATCTTCGATGGGTGAGACGACAGTGAGGACGTTGTTGCGGATGGTGATTTCGATGCCCAAGCCGCCGAAGCTGCCGCGCGTGTCGACCTGCAGTTCCTTGTACAGATCCGGGGGCAGATAGGCGCTATGGGGATCGAGCGAGTTCAGCATCCCGGTGATCGCTCCGTCGATCAGCTGTCTTGTGGTGACGGCATCGACGTAGTTCTTCTGCACCAGAGCCAGTACATCGGTGAAGACCTCGATCTTGTCGTAGGTGTCCTTCGCCACCGCGGAAACGCGGCCTACCAAGCGGCCGCCGAACGACAGCGCCGCGGTCACGGCGCACACCAACACAAGGGTCACCAGTCTGCGCTTTCGGTTGTTCATCGAATCAAATGCCCTTCCATAACGGCTGGATTATAGCCCAACGGCGCCGGGCCTACAATTGACCCGCGCTCCAGCGTTGGCCATTCATCTTGCTTTCGCGCCGATATCCTGAAGAATGGACAGTAGAGAAGAACGTGCAGTGAAGCGCAAGATGCCTGAGGTGCAGCGATGAGTTCGTCCGCTCTGCTTCAACGCAATTTGACAGAGTTCTTTCGGGATCTCCTCCAGGGCGCCATGCACACGCAAGCGGTGCGGTCCAGTGAGGATATGGAGTTCTACTTGGTGAAGCTGCTGGAGGCCTTTGCCCGTACCGAGAAGGGCTGGTTCGATCGCCCGCTGGCGCTCGATTACCTGGAAGCCTTCCACAGCCCGCTCACCCGCCGTTACGGTAAGCTGAAGCGCGTTGGCGACACCGCGTTGTTCGTGTCCGGCGTGTTTATGGAAAGCCTGCATCGCAAGCTGGTGAGTACTGACTACTATGTGCAACTCGGCAGCACGGCGTACGCGCATCTCGCAGCGCTGCCGAGTGACGTCGGGGTGGTTCGCGGCGCCCTCTTCGCGGAGCTGGCGGAACGGTTCTCGGATTTCGTGCGGGTGTTGGCTGAAATCAGCTTCGAGCGCCTCTTTCGTGGCGATGCACATACGCTACGGGTCTATACCCGCTGGATGTATACGCGCAGCCAGCGCGACGCGCGCTGGCTGCTCCGCCACGGCATCATTCCCTATGCGCCGCCCAGCAACGGCGGGCACTAGCTGTAGAACGGTCCCCCTCCCCCTGCGGGCAGCTCGGCATGAGCTGCAGCAGCCTTGATTTCGCAACCGCTTCCGCCCGCCCTGGCCGTGTCAAAGGACGCGAGCCGATTCTCTCGGACAGCCCTTAGGCTGCCAGCGACTTCCGGCTTCTGCCGACGACGATGGTGAAAAGCGAACGTCGCGCTGTCTTGTAAGTGCGCGTGACCTCGAGGGGCACGCCGCCGACCACCTCATCGAGGGCCAACGTGTGCCAGCCCAGCCGGCGGGTGATCGGCTCGATGAACCTGTCGAGCCCAGCCAGGAGCCGGTTCGGGCTGCGAAAGTGGTTGATAATGACCACGGTCGCGCCCGGTTTGCTCACGCGAAGCATCTCGCGCATCAGCCGGCCAGCATCGGGTACGACACTGACGACGTGAAACGCCATGACATAGTCGAACGTACTGTCGGGGAACTTCAGGTTCAGGGCGTCCATTTCCATCACGTTCAGGTGGCGCCAAGCGTTCTGATCGATCTTTTCCTGTGCTTGTTCGAGCATGTCCGGCGCCAGGTCGATGCCGGTGACCTGGCAATGGGTGGGATACGCGACCAGGGACAGGCCGGTCCCGACGCCGACTTCCAGGACACGTGCGCCGGGCTCGATGTTGAGTGAGCGGATCGCCCCCTGGATGCGCGGGTAGAACACTCGGGAAAACAGGTGATCGTACAGGTGCGAGAACTCGTAGTAGAGCTTGCTCTGGTGCGCTTGGGTTCCTTCAAGGATGGGCATGGTCTCTCCCGCTCTGTGGTCCGCCCAGCGTTGCGATAGAATTGCTGGCCAGTCTACGCCGCGGTGTCGCCGCGCAACTGGCGTTTGAAGATCGCGATGTCCCGCCGGCGGAAGCGCCACTGGCGGCCTTTCTTGAACGCGGGCAGAATGCTCTTGCGGGCAAACTCATTCACCGTGTCAGGACTCAGGTCCAGAATTGAGGCCACATCCTTACTGTTCAAGATCGCGTCATCTCGGTCCATTTTTGCGGCTCACGGCGGGGCGAGTCGCCCCCCGTTTGGGCTAAGAACGGCTAACACGCCGTGCCAGGCCAGTCAAGCTGGGCCGCGCGCCTGCTCCAGAGGCCTCGTAAACGGGTGATTCACGGGACTTTCCCTGCCCCGCTCGGCCGCAGCCCGCGTAGGCGGAGCTGAATGGAACGGGTCCCGTTCCATTCGTTGTGCTCGGGCGAAAACAAAACGTCAAGCGGCCCTCCCTCTTTGAGGGGGCTGTCAGCCATCCCGAAGCCGATGGCGGAGAATGCCCGATCTCCCTGCCGGAGGTAGAGCTTGAGGTGTTTCTCGCCGACGATGCGGCGCGACAGCGCAACCACCTGGCGCGTAAGGAAAATCGGCTCCGGGTTGCCCGGCCCGTGCGGTTTCAGCCGCTCGAGGTCTTCCAGCAAGGCGTCGCTAATGTCGGCAAACCCGAGCTCCGCATCGATCGACGTCTCCTGAACGAAATGCTCCGGTCTGGTCCGCGCGCGCACCGCAGCCTCGAATTGCTCGGCAAAAGCGGCGACCTGTTCGCACCGGATGCTCAAGCCTGCGGCCATCCGGTGACCCCCGAATCCCTCCAAGCTCTGGCCGCACGCCTTGAAGGTCTGGTGCAGGTTGAGACCTGGGATGCTGCGTCCCGAGCCGCGACCCATCCCAGTATTCGTGTCCACCGCAAGGAGCACTGTGGGCCGATAAAAGCGCTCTACCAACCGCGAGGCGACGATGCCGATCACGCCGGGGTGCCAGTCGGAGGATGCCAGCACGATACTGCGCCGATCGGCAAATGCGCGGTCACGCTCGATCCGGCGGATCGCGTCATCGAAGATGTCGAGCTCGATGGCTTGCCGGGCCCGATTGTCCCGGTCCAGGTCGGCCGCCAGTTGCTCGGCGCGTGCTGGATCATCGGTCGTGAGCAGCTCGATCGCACGGCCCGCATCTGCAAGCCGTCCGCTGGCGTTGAGTCTGGGTCCTAAGCGAAAACTGACGGTGCCGGGCGACACTTCGCTCACGCTGCTGACGCCCTTGAGTGCCACCAAGCCGGGGTGCGTGGTTCGCGTCAACTCGCGCAGCCCATATTTCACCAGGACCCGATTCTCTTCGACGAGAGGCACGATGTCGCCAATCGTGCCGAGTGTGACGAGGTCCAGATAGCGGCGCAGGTCGGGCAGGTCGGTATGCCCCGCCTCGCGCAGTCGCAATCGCACGCCCAAGGCGAGGTAAAAAGCAACTCCCGCGCCACAGAGTCCCGTGAAGGGGAAGCCGGCGTCCGGCTCGATCGGGTTGAGCACGGCGTGCGCAGGCAGCGGGGTACCTGAGACCTGATGGTGATCGCAGACGATTGTGTCGATGCCCAGGCGGCGTGCGGTGGCGATCTCCCGGTGACTGACCCCGCCACAGTCAACGGTGATCATCACCCGGGCGCCCGCGGCTCCCAGGCGCTCGACGCCAGCCTCACTGACACCGTAGCCGTCGCGCAACCGGTGTGGGACGTACAGTACGGGTTCGTGGCCGAGCGCCCGCAGAAAGCGCACTAAGAGTGCGCTGCCACTGATGCCGTCAACGTCGTAGTCTGCGTAGATACCGATGCGCTCGCCGGTGCGCAGGGCAGTGATGATCCGATCGGCTGCCACCGGCATGTCTTTGAACAGCATCGGCGAGCGCAAATGCTCCGCGAGCCGGGCGTTGAGGAAGGGGGCAACGGCTTGGGGTGTCCTGATCCCACGCGCGCTGAGCAGGCGCGCCAGCAACGCGGACACGCCCGTCTCACGGCACAACTGCGTCTCGACGTCCGGCTGACACGTACGCAGAATCCACCGTCGTGCCATGGCCGGGATCAGCGGCGGCGACGGCGCGACCCGCGTTCGAGGTACAACACGATCGGACTGGAGACGTAGATCGACGAGTACGTCCCAACCGAGAAACCCACGAGGAGCGTGAACGCAAAACCATGGATGACGTTGCCACCCAGGACGAACAACGCGAGGATGACGAGGAGCGCAGTGCCCGTGGTCAGAATCGTACGGCTCAGCGTTTCATTGATGCTGCTGTTGATGATTGCCGCTAGGGGATCACGCGGGTGTTTGCGCATGTTTTCCCGGATCCGATCGGACACGATCACCGTGTCGTTGACCGAGAAGCCCACGACCGTCAACAACGCGGCCACGACGGTGAGATCGACTTCGTACGCGAACAGGGACAGCGCCCCCACGCTGATGAAGACGTCATGCAACAAAGCCACGGCTGCGCCGATGCCAAAGCGCAGCTCGAAACGGAACCAGATGTAGGCTCCCATCATGAGCGTGGCGAAAGCCACCGCCAAGATGGCGCGCCGCCGCAAGTCCTTCCCGACCTTCGGTCCGACCATCTCCACGCGCTGAACCTCGAACGCGTCCTTGCCGAATTTCCGCTCCATGGAGGCGGCCACCTGCTTGCTCACGCTCGTCTTGGACGCATCCAGGGGTAGCCGGATGAGAAACTCCTCGCCACCTGCGGTGCTGCTGGAGCCGAAGTCCTGGATGGGTGCGTCCCCGAATCCCAACGGGCTCAGCGTGCTGCGGATCTCGCGGATCGGCAGGTTGTGGCTGAAGCGCACCTGCATCATCGTGCCACCCGAAAAGTCGATCCCGTAGTTGGGACCGTTGTGGATGACCAAGGACACGACGCCGGCCAGAATGAGCAGGCACGAGAAGCCGATCGCCCAGCGGCTGTAGCCAATGAAGTCGATTTTGGTGTCTGGTCTAATCAGTTCCATGTGCGTTCAGATGCTCACCGTCTGCAGCCTGCGGGTAGACAGCAGGTAGTCGTAAACCACCCGTGTGCCGACCACGGCTGTGAACACACTGCTGGCAATGCCGATGCACAGCGTGACCGCAAAGCCCTTCACCGGCCCCGAGCCGAACTGGAAGAGGATGATGCCAGAGAGGAACGTCGTGATATTGGAGTCGAGGATCGCTGGCAACGCGCGTTCATACCCCGCGTCGATGGCCGCGCGCGGGCTCTTCCCGAGCCGCAGCTCTTCCCGGATGCGTTCGTTGATCAGGACGTTTGCGTCGACCGCCATTCCGAGGGTCAGCACGATGCCGGCAATACCCGGCAGGGTCAGGGTGGCCTGGAAAGCTGCCAGCGCGGCAATCAGGTACACCACGTTGAGGATCAGGGCCATGTCGGCCAGCACGCCGGCGAACTTGTAGTACACCAGCATGAAAAGAATGACCAACGTCCCTCCAACGATGAACGATCGCACCCCCTGCCGGATGGAATCTTGACCCAGGGAAGGGCCAACCGTGCGCTCCTCCGCAACGTGCACCGGCGCCGGTAGCGCGCCGGCGCGCAGTACGATCGCGAGGTCACGCGCCTCCTTGATGTCAAAGTTGCCGGTGATCGAGGCGCGCCCACCGCTGATACGCTCGCGGATCACCGGGGCCGAGTACACGGTGTTGTCCAGGATGATCGCCAGGCGCCGCCCGACGTTCCGCGCCGTCAGTTCATCGAACAGCTTGGCGCCGCGGGCATTGAACTCGAGGGCCACGTAAGGCCCCTCGAGCTGCGTCGCCGGCCGCACCAGCGCATCGGCAATGGTTTCCCCGGTCATCAGCGTGCGCGACTCGACGAGGTACTGCACCCGTTGACTTCGCCCCGTCATGCGGTCCACGTCGACTCCGTTCAAGACCTCGGTTCCGGGGGGCAGCGGCTTTTTGCCGGAAATGTAGTCCTGCGGATTTGGAACTTCGGAGACGATCTTGAACTCCAAGACGGCCGTGCGACCAATCAGGTCTTTTGCCCGCTCGGGATCCTGGATCCCGGGAAGCTGAATCAAGATGTCCTCCGATCCCTGGCGCTGAATGGTGGGCTCGGTCACGCCGAACTGATCGACGCGGTTGCGGATGGTTTCCAGCGATTGCTCCACGGCGAACTCGCGCAGGCGCTGCTCCTCCCGCTTGATCAGCGCCAGGCGCATGCTCAGGCGGCCATCTTCACTGCTCGCGTTCTCAATATGCAGGTTCGGGAACCGGTTCTTGATGAAGTCTGTGAATCGGGAGCGATCATGCGTGGCGAGACGCACGGTGATCCGCGAATCCTTGCGCTCGGCGCTATCGAGCGTGATCTTCGCGTCACGCAGTTCCCGCTTGAGTTCGTCGATGTCGTGATCGAGGGCGTTCTCGATGGCCTTTTGCACCTCCACGGTCATGACCAAATGCGTGCCCCCTTGCAGGTCGAGTCCCAGGTGCACCCCCTGTGTGGGCAAGTAGTCTTTCCAAAACTGCGGCAGGTCTGTCACGAACGACGGAACGAGGTACACGGCGGCTATCACCGTTAGCCCCAGAATGAGTGCGATCCGATACGTCAAGC
>JBHHYR010000052.1:0-20623 GCA_046757585.1 Binatia bacterium
GCCCGAGTCGTGGCGCCTGCGCCAAGCGGCGGACGCCCAGTGGAGCCAGCATGGGCCGGCCGTCGCCCCCAATCAACTTAGGAGCATAGAAGATTACCAGCCGATCCACCACCCGGGCGGCGATGGCCGCGGCAGCGACGGTGGCCCCTCCTTCGATCAGCACGGACATGATGTCCCGTTTCGCCAACAGCCGCAGCACTTGCAGTATCGACAGGCCAGCCTTGGTACGCGGCAAGCGTATCACCTCAGCCCCGCAAAGCTCGATTCGCCGAACCTTGGCTGCCGGGGCCTGCTGGCCAGTGAAGACCAGAGTAGCTGCCGGGCCAGTCTTTGTCAGCACCTGCGCGCGCAGGGGCACTCGCAGCCGGCCATCGAGAACGACGCGCACAGGGTTGCGGCCGCTGCGCAACCGGCACGTCAACTCGGGATCATCGCGCAGGACGGTTTCGGCGCCAACCAGTATGGCGTCGTGCTCGGCACGCAGGCGATGTGCCAGGCGCCGGCTCCGATCACCGGTAATCCAGCGCGACTCCCCGCGTGCCGTGGCGATACGGCCATCCAACGACGCGGCCAGCTTCAGCGTCACCAGCGGAAGCCCGGTGAGCACAGCCTTGCGGAAGGCCGCGATCAGTTCGTCGCACGCGTGCTGTGCGATCCCCCCAGCGACCTCGATCCCGGCAGCCCGCAGTGACGCTGCGGCGTCGCCGGGCACCACCGGATTGGGGTCACGCGCACCGAACACGACTCGCCGGATACGCGAGGCGATGATGGCCTCGGTGCAAGGCGGTGTACGGCCATGGTGCGCACATGGTTCGAGTGTGACGTACAGTGTCCCGCCGCGTGCGTGAGGCCCGGCGGCGCGCAGGGCTTCGACCTCGGCATGGGGCAGGCCCGCACGCCGGTGATAGCCGCGACCGACGATCGTGCCGCGAGCGACCACGACCGCTCCGACCGGCGGGTTCGGGCTCGTGCGCCCGAGACCGCGGCGAGCCTGCGCCACCGCTAGGCGCATGTAACGCACGTCATCGGTGGGAAGCACGCTGTACACTTACTCGGCAGGAGTGCGCCCAGCGGATCGCCACCGTCCCACTGGCCGGCACGTGGCACGTGCGGGCCGGTGGCGTTCAGCGCGCCCTTCGTTCATCCGGCCTGCGCCGGGTTCCCCGCGGCTTGCTGGTACCCCCGGCACGTCGCTCCTCCATCAAGTCCTCCAGCTCGCGCATGAACTCCTCGACGTCCTTGAACGAGCGGTACACCGACGCGAAGCGCACATAGGCTACTTGGTCGAGCTTGTGCAGCTCGCGGATGATCGCTTCCCCAATCACAGAGCTGGATACTTCCTTCTCCCCGCGTTCTTGCAACGTCCGCTCGATGCGGTCGACAGTTTCCTCGACGGCCGCCATGCTCACCGGCCGTTTCTCACACGCCTTTTGCAAGCCAGCGACGACCTTCCGGCGGTCGAATGCTTCTCGACGGCCGTCCTTCTTCACCACCATGGGAAGCGTCTCCTCGACACGTTCGTAGGTGGTAAAGCGACGCTGGCACTGAAAACACTCACGCCGCCGGCGGATGATCTCGCGGTCTTTAGTCAGTCGCGAGTCGATGACCCGGTTTTTCAGCGCGCGGCAAAAGGGGCACTTCATGAGATCATTCCACCTGCTCGGCCAGTCGCGGCGGTCACACCGTCGAGCAGGTCACAGGGCGTTTCGCGGCGAGGCACGGTCACCGAATGGCCTATCGCTCGCGTGCTTCGAAGAGCACCAGCTGATGCGTCCGGCCGTGGTCACTGACTGGAACCGGATAGCGCCCGGTGAAGCAGGCAGCACAGAACCCGTTCTCATCCCGCGCGCCGAGGAAAGTGTACATGCCCCGCTCGCTGAGATATCCGAGGCTGTCGGCGGTGATGAATTGGCGGATGCGTTCGACCGGGTTTGACCCGGCGATGAGTTCCTCAGGGGTCGGTGTATCGACGCCATAGAAGCACGAACCAATGGTTGGCGGTGAACTGATTCGCATGTGTACTTCACGAGCTCCCGCGTGGCGCAGCATCGTGACAATCTTGCGGCTGGTTGTACCGCGTACGATCGAGTCGTCCACGACCACCACCCGTTTCCCCGCAAGGAGATCCGCGAGCGCATTGAGCTTGATCTTGACCCCGAAGTGCCGGATCGCGTCGCGGGGTTCGATGAACGTGCGACCGACGTAGTGGTTCCGGATGAGACCCATTTCAAACGGCAGGTGCGCCTGCTCGGCGAAGCCCAAGGCTGCCGGGACGCCGGAGTCCGGCACGGGGATCACGATGTCCGCCTCAGCCGGCTGCTCCCTCGCCAGCTGCCGGCCCAGCTGCTTGCGCACCTCGTAGACGCTGCGGCCGTACACCCGGCTGTCGGGCCGGGCAAAGTAGATGTACTCGAAGATGCAGCTCGTACGCGGCACGGCGACAAACGGACGGAAGGTTTCAACACCCGCAGCCGACACCTGCACCACTTCACCCGGCTCGACCTCACGCTCGTACTGCGCCCCGATCAGGTCGAGGGCACACGTTTCCGACGCCACCACCACGGCATCCCCTAGACGCCCAAGAACCAGGGGGCGGAAACCGTTGGGGTCACGCGCGGCGATGAGTTCCCGTGGGGTGAGAAACACCAACGAGTAGGCACCACGCACCTCGGAAAGCGCGCCAATGATGCGGTCCACGGTGCGTTTCCCTCTGGACGTCGCGACGAGGTGAATGATCACTTCGGTATCGACGGTGGACTGAAAGATCGAGCCCCGTTCCTCCAGCCGTTCGCGCAGTTCGACGGCATTCACCAAGTTGCCGTTATGCGCGACCGCCAGACCGCCGCGCCCGTACTCGACCACGAACGGTTGGGCGTTCTTCAGCAACGTCTGGCCCGAGGTGGAATAGCGATTGTGGCCGATGGCGGCGGCGCCCTCGAGCTTGCGGATGATGTCTGCATTGAACACGTCGCTCACCAGGCCCAGGCCGCGATGAGAGATGAGGATATCTTCCGTCGCGGACACGATTCCCGCGGCTTCCTGGCCGCGGTGCTGGAGGGCGTACAGGGCAAGGTACGCGAGATTGGCCGCCTCCGGATGGCCGAACACGCCGACGACGCCGCACTCCTCGTGAAAGCGATCAGCCATTGCCGTTCTTTCCCATGGTCGCACCGGCGCTCTCAAGACGCGAACCGCCGCGGCAGAGCCGCCGCCCAGGCCTGGGACATGTCCTGCAAGGCCACGTCGATCAAGGAACCGACGACCAGTCGCTGCCCGCGCACCTCACCCAGCACGGCCAGCGGCACCTCGGCGCCCGCAGCCAACTCGCGCAGGTGGCCCAGCTGCCGCCGCGGCAGCGACAAAATGATACGCGACTGGCTCTCGCCGAACAGCAGGGCGTCCGGCCGCATAGCCTCCTCCAGCTCGATGACTGCTCCAAGGCCAGCACGCGGCCCGGAGATGCAGCATTCGGCCAGCGCCACAGCGAGACCCCCTTCCCCGACATCGTGCGCCGAGTGCACCAGGCCAGCAGCAATCGCCGCCTGGCACACCTGCTGCAGCCGCTGTTCGACCTGTAAATCGATCCAAGGGGGAGCGCCGCGGGCCAGCCCGTGCGCCAGAACGAGATACTCGCTCGCTCCCAGCTCTTCACGTGTTCGCCCGAGTAGCACCACAACGTCGCCGTCGTTTTTGAACCACTGCGTCGCGTGCCGATCGATGTCCTCGAGGAGACCGACCATGGCCACCGTGGGCGTCGGTGGAATCGCGTGGCCTTCGGTTTCATTGTAGAAGCTTACATTCCCACTCACGACGGGAATTCCCAGTGCCACGCACGCGTCGGCAATCCCCCGCACCGCCTCGGCAAACTGCCAAGCAACGGTCGGTTTTTCCGGATTGCCGAAATTCAGGCAGTCGCTGACACCCACTGGTACCGCCCCGGTGCAGACGACATTGCGCGCTCCTTCCACCACCGCAATCACCGCGCCGACGTACGGATCAAGACTGCAGTAGCGGCTGTTGCAATCAACGCTGAGCGCCACGCCCTTGCGCGTACCCTTGATGCGCAGCAGCGCAGCGTCCGAACCAGGCCCTACTACCGTATTGCTGCCCACTAGGTAATCGTATTGCGAATAGACCCATCCCTTCGAGCCAATGTTTGGTGAATCAAGCAACTCCAGCAAAGTGTGGTCGTAATCGGTGGGAAGCGGCACCTGCTCGAGGTCCAGTTCCTGCTTCTCCTCGAAGTCTGCCGGCGGCGCGGTGGGACGGCTGTACGCGGGCGCGCCCTCAGTAAGCAGCGCGACCGGGAGGCGGGCGACCTCTTGCCCTCGGAAGACGACGCGGAGCACGCCGCCGTCGGTCACCCGACCCACGACCGACGCGTCGAGATCCCATTTCGCAAATACCCGCCGGACCACGTCTTCGGCACCGGCGCGCGCCACGATGAGCATACGCTCCTGCGACTCCGAGAGCAGGATCTCGTAGGGCGTCATGCCGGGCTCTCGAAGCGGCACCCGGTCGAGGTCCAGTGTGATGCCGGTTCCGCCGCGGCCTGCCATTTCCACGGTGGAGCTTGTCAACCCGGCGGCGCCCATATCCTGAATGGCCACAATGGCGTCCTGCTCCATGAGTTCGAGGCAAGCCTCGAGCAACAGCTTCTCCGTAAAAGGGTCCCCGACCTGCACGGTCGGGCGCTTCGCATCCGAGGCACCACTGAACTCGGCTGACGCCAGCAAGCTGGCGCCATGAATGCCGTCCCGGCCGGTCTTCGACCCAATGTACATAACCGGGTTGCCGACACCCGCAGCGCTGGCGCGGAAGATATGATCCACCCGGCCGACACCAAGGGTAAAGGCGTTGACCAGGATGTTCTCGTTGTATCCGCCGTCGAAATGGACTTCGCCGCCCACCGTGGGCACGCCGACGCAGTTGCCATAGCCGCCAATGCCCGCCACGACACCATGCAGCAAGTAGCGCGTGCGAGGATGATCACAACTGCCGAAATGCAGGGAATTGAGGTTTGCGATCGGCCGCGCACCCATCGTGAACACGTCGCGAAGAATTCCCCCGACGCCGGTTGCCGCGCCCTGGTAGGGCTCGACGAACGACGGGTGATTGTGGCTCTCGATCTTGAACACCACGGCGAGCCCGTCGCCGATATCGATGACCCCGGCGTTTTCGCCGGGGCCCTGCAGCACCCGCGGGCCCTCTGTGGGGAGCGTTTTCAGCAGGCGCCGTGAACTCTTGTAGCTGCAGTGCTCCGACCACATGACTGAGAAGATCCCCAGCTCCACGAACCGTGGTGGACGCCCGAGCGCCTCGCAGATGCGCCGGTACTCCTCGGCGCTCAGGCCGTGCTCCGCCGCGGTGTTCTCGGTCACCGCGACCGTGCTCTGCGGCAAGGGCATCAGTATCCCAGAGCCACCGACGCGGCACGTCGCTGCGCCCCCGCGTCGCGCGTGCCCACGAGGGACTGAAGGATCTTGAGGCCATCGGTGCCCCCCAAGCTCGCGTCCGCGGCGTGCTCGGGGTGGGGCATCAAGCCACAAACGTTGCGGCGCTCGTTGACGATCCCGGCAATGTTCCGCAGTGACCCGTTGGGATTGGCCTCACTGCTGGCCTGCCCGCTGGCATTCACATAACGCAAGAGGACCTGGTGATTCCGCTCGAGGCGCTCCAGTGTGGCCGCAGCAGCGACATAGCACCCCGCGCCATGCTTGATCGGCATGGTGAGCACCTCGCCACGCCGGCACCGGCACGTGAACGGGGTGTCGGTCTCTTCCACGCGTAGATGGACGCGGGCGCAGACGAAGCGCAGGCTGCGATTGCGAATCAAGCAGCCCGGCAACAACCCTGCCTCACAGAGCACCTGAAAACCGTTGCAGATGCCGACGACCAGCCCGCCCGCTCGTGCAAACGCCGCCACACTTTCCATCACCGGTGCAAACCGCGCCAGAGCACCACAGCGCAGGTAATCACCGTAAGAGAACCCGCCGGGCAGGATCACGCAGTCCACGCCGTGCAGGTCCCGGTCCTTGTGCCACAGCGACACCGCAGCTTCTCCCAGAACGTGCTCAACGACGTAGAGCGTGTCGTGGTCGTCGTTGGAACCCGGAAACGTGACAACCCCACACCGCATCACGGCCGCCTCCCAGGTTGTACGCCAGAACGCACGCGGGCCGGGCGGGTTTTCCAGCCTGCCTCGCCGGACGGCAGCGCCGGCCAGCGGGCATTATTCGGCAGACCCTTCATCCTGGATCTCGAAGCGGTAATCTTCGATCACGCCATTCGCGAGCAGTTCGCGACACATTTCGTCAGTCCGTTGTCGCGCCTGATCCTTGTCGAGGCCCCGCACGGACAGTTCCACGTATTTTCCAAGATGCACGTCGTGTGCTTCGGTGAAACCCAAGGCATGTAGTGAGCGTTCGATGGCGGCGCCTTGTGGATCGAGCACCCCCTTCTTCGGTGTGATGAACACGCGGGCACGCATGCTGCTCGGTCCTCAGGCCGCGGCGCACACGCGGCGGTGCACCTCATGGTACGCTTCTGCCACCCTACCGAGGTCTTGGCGAAAACGGTCTTTATCCAACTTCTCGTGCGACGCGACGTCCCAGAACCGACACGTGTCAGGGCAGATTTCGTCGCCGAGGAGAATGGCTCCGTCATGGCGGCCGAATTCGAGCTTCATATCCACCAACAACAACCCCTTGCTCTTCAGAAACGGGCGCAACACCGCGTTGACCTTGAGCGCCATGGCGGTGATCGTGTCGAGCTCGGCCTCGGTCGCCATGCCCAGCACCGTGACATGCCATCGATTGATCATCGGATCGTCAAGTGGATCGCTCTTGTAGTAGTACTCGACGATCGGGCGGGAGAGCTCCTGGCCTTCTTCCAGTCCCAGGCGCTTTGTGAGACTGCCGGCGACGACGTTGCGGACAACGGTTTCGACCGGGATGATATCGAGCCGCCTCACCAGCATTTCGCGTTCGCTCAGTCGCGTGACGAAATGGGTTGGGACGCCTGCGGCTTCGAGCAGGCGAAAGAAGGCCTCACTCATCTGGTTGTTCAGGATACCCTTCGAGACAATCGTTCCACGCTTCTTGGCGTTGAAGGCCGTGGCGGCGTCTTTGAAGTCCTGGATGATCAGCGCCGGGTCGTCGGTGGCGTAGAGGCGTTTCGCCTTCCCCTCATAGATCAGCTCCCGCTTTTCCATCGCTCTCCTCCAAAGGCACGTTGGAACAGTGTCCCTTCATAGCGCAACTGGTGTCGCAGGTCGAAAAGCGCCCCGAGCTCGCCCGGAGTCAAGTAACGGCTGATGTCCGGATCGCGTGTCACCTCGGCTTGGAAGTTTGCACCATCCGTCATCGCCTTCAGGCCGTTGCGTTGCACCCAACGGTAAGCCTCCTCGCGCGCAGCGCCCTTGCGCACGAGCGCCAGGAGGACCGCTTCGGACAATATCGCGCCGCGGCAGCGTTCCAAGTTCGCTTGCATCGCGTCCGGATGCACCACCAGCGCGCGGACGATGGCCGCCATCCGGTACAGCATGAAATCGACCACCGTGGTCGCATCGGGGCCGATGACACGCTCAACCGAGGAGTGCGTGATATCGCGTTCGTGCCACAGGGCGATGTTCTCGAAGGCGGCGCCAGCGTACGCGCGCACCAGGCGGGCCAAACCCGTGACGTTTTCAGACAGCACGGGGTTACGCTTGTGAGGCATGGCCGACGAGCCCTTCTGCGTTCCCCCAAACGGCTCTTCGGCCTCACGGACCTCGCTGCGCTGCAGGTGGCGAATCTCAAGGGCGAAACGCTCGACTGAGCCGGCAACAACAGCCAGCGTCGCAAAGAACTGCGCGTGTCGGTCCCGCGGCACCACTTGCGTGGCCACCGGTTCCGGTTCCAGTCCGAGGTGGGTGCAGACGTACGCTTCCACCTCCGGCGCCAAGTGTGCAAACGTCCCGACGGCACCAGAGAGTGTGCCGACGCGGACCGCGTCGCGGGCGGCCCGCAAGCGCTCCAGATTGCGCTGCATCTCGGTATACCAGCCCGCCAGCTTCAGCCCGAATGTGGTCGGTTCGGCATGCATGCCGTGGGTGCGCCCCACCATGATCGTGCCACGGTACCGTTCGGCTTGGCTGCGGATGGTGTCGCGCAGGGTTGTCGCACCCTCGATCAGCAGACTGGCGGCACGCACCAGTTGTACCGCAAAGGCGGTATCGAGCACGTCCGAAGACGTCAGCCCGAGGTGCAGATAGCGGCCTTCCGGCCCACAGGTTTCGGCGACCGCGGTCACGAACGCAATCACATCGTGCGCAACGGACTGCTCGATGGTGCGCATGCGTTCGACACTCACCGTTGCCCGTGCCCGCAGCGTCGCCGGGACCTCGCGCGGAATCTCGCTCCGTGCTGCCAGTGCTTCACAAGCGAGAAGCTCCACCTCGAGCCACAGGCGCAGCTTCTCCTCCTCGGCCCAGATGGCCGCCATCTGCGGGCGTGTATAGCGCTCGATCATCGTCTCCGGGACGCGCGTTCTCTCTCGCGGCTCCCTCTGTAACCTAGCGGATCTGCCGGCCGGCGTCACCCGTCAGGGGACGTCCGAGTGGCCGAGCCCCCCCGAGCCGCGCTCACTCCCGGCAAGGGCATCGCTCTCACGCCACTCGGCGTGCGCCACCGCTGCCACGACCATCTGGGCAATGCGGTCGCCCCGTCGCACCACGTACGGGTGCTCGCCGAGGTTCACCAGCAGCACCATGATCTCGCCACGGTAATCCGCATCGATCGTGCCGGGTGCGTTCAGCACAGTCACGCCGTGACGCGACGCCAGGCCACTACGCGGCCGCACTTGCACTTCGTAGTGTGGAGGAATTTCCACGGCGATACCGGTTCCAATCAAGGCGCGCGCCCCGGGCACCAGCTCCACCGGAGCGGGCACGTCTGCCAGGAGGTCCATCCCCGCTGCGCCCGCAGTCATGTATCGTGGCAAGGGCAGCGCGTCCGGTCCGCGACGCAGCCGCTTGACCGGGATTACCACCGTCTGCACGGTGCACCGCCGCGGTCTGCCTTCGCGGCGCCAGGCACAGATCGTGTGGGGCGGCAATCGTTGGTCGGGTTCGGTTGCCCAGGCACCGGGCGCGATGCGTCGCATCGCGCGCAACGCCTGGACTTCGTGCACTTGCCCGGCACGATGTGCCCGCGTCCGGCCGTTCAGGCAGCGCTCAGCAACGCTTCACCGACGGTCTTGCCCTTGAGATCGCCGAGCAGCGTGATCGCCGTTGTTTCAGGGTGCAGCAACCGTTGCGCGAGGGCAACGATCGCATCGTTGGTCGTGGCATCGATGCTGGCTGCCACCTCGTCGGGCGGAATGTCGCGACCGAAATAGATCTCATTCTTGGCGATTCGGGTCATCCGGTTATCGCTGGTCTCGAGGCCCAGAAGCAGGTTGCCTTTCAGCTGATTCTTCACCCGTGCCAGCTCGGCCGGCCGCAGGCCGTCCTGCCTCAGGCTCTTGAACTCCGCCAGGATGACGGCAACGACTTGCTCGACCCACTCCGCGCTGGTACCGACGTAGATGCCGAGGTAGCCGGCGTCCAGGTACGACGAAAGAAACGAGTAGACCGAGTACGCGTGGCCGCGTTTCTCGCGTATTTCCTGGAACAGGCGCGAACTCATTCCGCCGCCCAGGGCCGTGTTCAGGAGGTATGCAGCATGGCGCTCATCGGCTGACTGCGAGACGCCCGGGGTTCCCACGCACAGGTGCACCTGTTCGAGGGCCTTGTCGACGTGCCACACGCTGCGGCACGCGATCGGTGGCCGGCCATCGGCAACGTTGGTATGCCCCTGCAGGCTCCCGAATTCGCGCGCTGCCCATTCCACCACCCGTTCATGCTCGACGTTCCCCGCGGCAGCAATAATGAGGCGATTGGGCCGGTAGCGCACTGAGACGAAGTCGACGAAGTGTTGTTGCGTGAAGCTCCGCACCGTTTCAGGGCGCCCGCACACGGGGAAGCTCAGGGGGTGCTCGGGCCAGAAGCGCAGACTGAACAGGTCATGGACGTAATCGTCCGGCGTGTCTTCAACCTGCGAAATCTCTTGCAGGATCACGGTGCGTTCGCGGTCAATCTCCTGCGGGTCGAACCGCGAATGCAGGAAGATGTCGGCGAGGATGTCTTCCGCCACCGGGAGGTGCTCGGCCAGGACCTTGCCGTAGTAGCAGGTGTACTCTTTGCCCGTGAAGGCGTTCACGACGCCGCCGATCGCGTCGAACTCCTCAGCGATCTGCACGGCCGTCCGGCGGTCCGTTCCCTTGAACAGCAAGTGCTCGAGGTAGTGGGAGATGCCCGCCTGCTCGTGCTGCTCGTAGCGTGATCCGTTCTCCACCCAGATCCCCACCGTTGCTGACGGCACGCCGGGCATGGCTTCGGTCACCACTCGCACGCCATTGCCAATGCGCGAGCGCGAGACGCGCGGACGATCGTTCTGCATGACGCTCCTATGGCTGCTGTGATCCGGAAGCACTCGCCTGCTCCGCCCGCATTGCCTCTTTGCGGCTGAGGCGGATCTTCCCCTGCCTGTCGACCTCCAGCACCTTCACCATCACCTCATCACCCTCTTTCAGCACGTCGGACACCCGGTTGACACGGCCAGGGCCGATTTGTGAGATGTGCAGCAGGCCGTCCGTACCGGGCAAGATTTCGACGAACGCACCGAAGTCGACGATCTTACGAACCGTGCCCTTGTAGATCGCGCCGACGACGGCTTCGGCGGTGATCCCTTCGACCAACTCGACGGCACGGCGCATCGCGGCACCGTCGCTCGAGGCGATCAGGACGGTCCCGTCGTCCTCAACGTCGATCTTCACCCCGGTCTCTTCGATGATGCTGCGGATCACCTTGCCCCCCGGTCCGATAACGTCCCGAATTTTGTCGGGACGAATCTTCAATGTGACGATACGCGGAGCGTGCACCGAAAGATCCTTGCGCGGGCGGGCGATCGTGCTGGCCATCTGTTCGAGAATGTACAAGCGGCCCTCCCGCGCCTGATACAGTGCCTGCCGCATGATTTCCCGCGTCACGCGGCCGATCTTAATGTCCATCTGGAGGGCGGTGATACCATCCGCCGTCCCCGCCACCTTGAAGTCCATGTCGCCCAGATGGTCTTCGTCACCAAGGATGTCGGACAGGATACGAACGGCCTCCCCCTCTTTCACAAGCCCCATGGCGATTCCAGCCACGGGGGCCTTGATGGGTACCCCGGCGTCCATCAACGAGAGCGCGCCGCTACATACGGTCGCCATGGATGAGGAGCCGTTCGACTCGAGGATTTCCGATACGACGCGGATCGTGTACGGAAACTCGGTTTCGTCAGGCAGGACCGAGCGCAGCGCGCGCTCAGCCAGGGCCCCATGCCCGATTTCGCGGCGGCCAGGACTGCGAAGGAATTTGACCTCACCGACACTGTAGGGCGGGAAGTTGTAATGCAGCATGAACTTCTTGTAATGCTCGCCGGCCAAGGCATCGACTTTTTGCTCATCGGATGAGGTCCCGAGCGTGGCGGCCGCCAGTGCCTGCGTCTCCCCGCGGGTGAACAACGCAGAGCCGTGCGCGCGGGGCAACAGGCCCACTTCGCAGCTGATCGGCCGAATGTCCGTCAGGCCGCGGCCGTCCACGCGGCGGCCGTCACTGATGATGGCGCCACGCATCACGCGGCTTTCCACTTCTTCGCACATGTCATGCAGCGCCTTTTCCTGATCGGGGAACTCCGCTGCTAGGGTGCCGAGCACCTCATCTTCGGCTTGTCGGGTAGCTGCGGCGCGTTCGTGTTTGCCGGCAACGCGGAACGCCGCCTCGACCCGAGGCCGCAGCAGCGCTTCGACCCGCGCGAACAGGGCTTCGTCCAGGCTCTGGAGCGTCACTTCTCGTTTCGGCTTGCCAGCAGCCTCGCGCAGCTCGTCCTGCATGTCCAACAGGGGCTGCAGCGCTTGGTGCGCGGTGAACAGCGCGTCGAGCATGACGTCTTCGGGGAGCATCTTGGCACCGCCTTCGACCATGACGATCCCATCGCGACTCCCAGCGACAATCAGGTTCAGGTCCGACTGCTCGAGCTGGCTGTGCAGCGGGTTGACGACGAGTTCTCCCCCGATGCGCCCCATACGCACTGCCGCAATGGGGCCATGAAACGGAATATCCGACACCTGCAGTGCCACCGAGGCACCGGTCAGGGCGACCACGTCGGGATCGTTCTCCCGATCGTGCGAGACGACGGTGGCAATGACTTGCGTTTCCGACACGAAACCGGCCGGGAACAAGGGCCGGATGGGGCGGTCGATCAACCGAGACGTCAGCACCTCCTTTTCCGAGGGGCGCCCTTCGCGCTTGAAGAAGCCGCCCGGGATCTTGCCGGCTGCAAAGGTACGTTCCTGGTAGTCACAGGTCAGCGGGAAGAAATCCACGGCCTGACGTACGGTGCGAGCGGCGACCGCGGTGACCAGCACGACGGTCTCTGCGAAAGAGACCAGCGCCGCACCATCTGCCTGCTTGGCCATGCGGCCAACCTCGATGGACAGCGGGCGTCCCTGGAACTGGGTTTCAACTTTCCGGTACATCAAAAAAACCTCCCGGGCCAGCACGGCCCCTGGCGCCAGTGATCCTAGGGCCAGTAGCTCAGTAATGGGAGGGAAAGACGCTATAGGGAAACCAGTCGGGTGCGCGCCCTATTTCCGGATTCCCAACCGCTCGATGACGCGCCTGTAACGCTCGAACTCCCGGCGCTTCAAATAATCCAACAGCCGCCGCCGCTGTCCGACGAGCTTCAACAGCCCGCGGCGCGAGTGGTGGTCCTTCTTGTGGACTTTGAAGTGGTCCGTCAGGTACGCAATGCGGGCGCTGAGTAGCGCAATCTGCACCTCGGGAGAGCCCGTATCCGAGGCATGAAGCTGGTACTGTCCAGTCAGCTCCTTCGTCCGTTCGGGAGCTATCCCCATCTTTCCTCCATTTTTTCTTCGAGCGCATGCTTAACATGGCCCCCGCGCCCATTCAAGGGTCCCAAGGGGGTACTGGCCGCGCAGACCGTACCGGCGCCGGCATGCACGGGACGCCGGGCATCCGGGCCTGGGAAGGCGTGGGAGGCCCTTGCACCTGCCGCCTGTCCGCCTTAGGAGGCTGCTGTCATGCACATTGCCCACCTGACCGCATGGCCCGTGCCAGTGGCGCGCTACGGCGGTAGCCAGCGCGTAGTCTACTGGCTCGCGAAAGCACAGGCACGGCTCGGGCACCGGGTCACGTTGCTGGCACCGGCCGGCTCCACTTGCCCAGGTGTCGACGTCATCGAGGTTCCACGGGGCGCGGCATATACTCGCTGCATGCCTGCCGGTGTCGACGTGGCGCATTTCCATGGGGTTGGGACCGCCGGGGTCGCGGTCCCGCATCTGATCACGACGCATGGAAACTCGCCCGACGAACTGGCGTACAGTCCCAACAAGATATACGTGAGCCGCGATCGCGCGCGGCGGGCCGGTTCGACCCTGTTTGTGCACAACGGGGTCGACCCCGACGAATTCATCTATTGCGAGCGCAAGCAGGACTACTTTCTCTTCCTGTCCAAGGTCAATCGCCGGGTGAAAGGGGTCGATGTGGCCTTGCGCCTGGCACGCCGGTTGCGGTTCCGCCTAGTGGTGGCGGGCGGCCGGCGTCACGAGCTCATCAAGACGGGCAGCCTGTGGAACAGCCTGCGCGCGAATGTGCAGTTCTGCGGCGAAGTGGGAGGGCGCCGTAAGGCCAAGTTGATTGCCGGGGCCCGTGCGCTGCTGTTCCCGATCCGCTGGGATGAACCGTTCGGACTCGTCGTGGCCGAGGCACTGATCAGCGGGACTCCCGTGATCACCACGCCGCGCGGAGCGATGCCGGAGTTGGTGACCCCGAACGTCGGCTTCTTGTGCCGGGACGAGGCCGAGTTCGAACAGGCCATTCGCCACGTGGCAGACGTCTCCCCTGCGGCGTGCCGCCACCGGGCGCTGGAACACTTCACCAGCGCGGTGTCCGCGCACAAGTACCTCCAGTACTACGAGCGGCTGCTGGCAGGCCAACCCTTGGAGCTGTAACGGGGACGGCGCGCAGCGGCCAGGAGCATGGGGGCTGCGGCGAGCCGCACCGCCCAGCCTCCAGCTCACCGTTGCCTCCGGGCAGGCTCCGCAACCTCGCGGTATAGGGCCAAGACGGTCTCAGCAACGCGGCGCCATGTGAACGCGCGTGCCCGCTGCATGCCCGCGCGGCGCAACTCCCGGCGCAAACCCGGGTGCTGCGCCAATTCCACCAAGGCGCAGGCCATCTGCGCATCATCCGACGGATCGATGAGCCTGGCCGCGCCGCCGCACACCTCCGGCAAAGACGTCGTCGCCGAAGTCACTACCGGCACACCGCACGCCATTGCTTCCAGCACTGGCAGACCGAAACCTTCGAGGAGGCTTGGGAAGAAGAACAGCAGACTCCCAGTCATCAATCCCGGGTAGTCCGCATCGGGCACAAAACCGAGAAACGTAACACGCCTGGACAGGCCGGCTGTTCGGACGAACGCCCGGGCCTCAGATTCCGTCGGACCCTGGCCGCCGGAGATGCCAAAGCACATGTCCGCTGGCAGACGCGGCAACGCCAAGGCAAACGCCCGCAACGCTGAGACCAGATTTTTGCGCCGGCCGAAGCCGCCGCCGAAGAGTATGTACGGCTGTGTGAGACGGTAACGCCGGCGGACGAACGCCACCGTCCGTTGATCCTGTGGGACATAGCCGGGGCTGGGCGCCAGCGGCACTACCCGCACCCGGCCCGCGTCAATGCCCAGCAGGCGAACGATCTCGTTTTTCGAGAACTCCGACAGGGTCATGATCAGCCGTGACCGCTGTGCCACGTCTCGGTAGCGTCGCTGCCAGCGCTCCCGGGTCCTGCGGGAACCCATGTCGGGCCGTGACAGGTAGAAGATATCGTGGAGCGATCCGAGGTACGGCACGAGATCGTCATACGCGGGTAACCGTTGGTAGGTTGCATGGTACGCGTCGAGGGTGCGGAACAGCCTGCGATTGAAGGGCTCTTGGATAAGACGGATGTGAAAGCGGCTGTTTCGGGGCCGCCAGATCCGGTGGGGTCGTTTCAACGCCCGGGGGCGGTAGAAGAGGTAGTATTCTCCGTCCGGGTCGATGGCGGCCAAACCACGAATGAGGTTGACGACGAAACGCGAAATGCCGACGATCCGAGTCTGCGCAGTAACGGTGGCATCGATGCCAAACTTCACCGGTAGGGCTCCCTCGAACACGGGGTGTGCGTGTTCTGTACCGGCGGCTTCGCCAGCCCACCGTTCATGCGCTCCCGTCCCGGCGCGCACGCCGTTTTCCGCGAGACTGGCGCAGTCGCAGGTGCCACAGGCGCCACGCTGGCAAGCGCGAGTCCCGGTGCACCAGGAGGTGGAGAAAGTCGATCCCGGCGAAACGGAGCGACCACACCCACTTCAGCCCCGCCCGTTCTGCCGCCCGGTGGAGGCCAGACCGGCTAAACAGCGTCACATGTTGGCCGTGCTCTTGAGCCAAGTACGACCAAGAGGCATCGTGCTGGTGCTCGTCGAAAAGTTCTGTAGACAAGACCAGCAGCCCCTTGGGGGCCAGGAGAGAGCGGAGGTGGCTCAGCACGCCGACGGGGTCGAGCAGATGTTCGGAGACTTCGATACTCGTGATCAGATCAAACCGTCCTGCGGGCAGTTCTCGGGCAATGCGTCCCTCGGCGAAGCAGGGAGTGGAAATCGGATCGTATCCCCACGCGTCGTAGCCGTGGTCGAGCAGCAGCTGCACGAGAAGTCCTCTACCGGCACCGTGATCCAGGCTGCGGCACGCTTGCGGGAGAAGCCCCACGAAACGCATGCGCCGCAGCGTCGCCTGGACGAATAGAGTTCGTTGCACCAGCCCGTAGTCGGGATCGGGAACCGGAACGGATGTGTATGCCCGCGCGAGCCACCAGGGGTGGGGAAGGAGCAGCGAGTGGCAATCGCGACAGAGATAGTAGGTAACTGGTACATCACCCAGCAGCGTTCCGTGGAAGGCTGGCCGCAAGCCACCACCGCAGATCCGGCACGGTTCGGCGGCGACGTCTCGCACCGCATCGCCTGGTGACATCTCGCGGAGTGCCCGGGCCTCTTCCATCATGCAACTGGCGATCTTTCAGCCCCGGTTCCAGCAGGTGGGCGGAGCGGAACGGCTTGCTGCCATGCAAGCTGCCTATTTCCAGAGCCAGGCAATCGATGTCAAGGTCGTTACCATGGGGTTCGATCCGACCCTCTGGCGGGACCAGCTGGGAACCGTGCCTGTCGTATGTGTCGCCAAGCGGCGGTGGACCGATCTGTTCACTGCCTGGAGTCGGCTAGCGAAATTACGGCGGCGGGCCCAGCGCGCCGCGGCGCACCTCCGTGGCTGCGACGTGGCGATTGCCCACAATTATCCCTGCAGCACGATGCTGGCCGTCAGCGATATTCCCGCTCGAAAAATCTGGCAGTGCAACGAAGTGCCAAAGAACCTGCACGTGCGTGAGGGGAATCCCGCCATGGCAGCGCGCGTAGCGGCAGCGGGCGGGGGGGCGGCGGAGGAGGTGTCCCGCGCCTTCGCCCGGCAACTGCGGGCGTACGACCGGGCCCTGGCACGCAAGGCGTCCCTCCATGCCCGGCGTGCCTTCGACGTGAAAAACGTCCGCAGATTCGACGAGGTGTATGCGATCAGCCAGTTTAGCCGGGACAACGCCCGGCGCATTTACGGCCGCTGCCGCGCGGAGATCATTCCACCGATGGTCCGATTTCCTTCTCCCATCCACCGGCGCAGCGGTCTTGACCGCAGCGGTCTCCATATCCTGGTGCATTCGCGCCTAGAGCGGCCCAAAAACATCGACACCGTCCTGCGCGGCTTCGCTCGTTTTCGACAGACCGCGGGCCGGCACGCCCGGCTGCACGTGGTCGGTGACGGCACATACCGCCGCCGCCTGCAGTGCTTGGCCCGGGAACTTTGTCCTGCCGACGCGATTCAGTTTCACGGCTACTTGACGGAGCTGGCGGTGCAGCGGGTTTACGCCGCGTGCGACGTGCTGGCGTTTCTGCCGGTCGACGAGCCATTCGGCATGGTCTTTCCGGAAGCCGCGGCGCACGGTTTGCTATTGATCGGCCCGAGCCACGGTGGCCCGCTGGAGATTCTCGACGGCGGGCGGCTGGGGTGGACCTGCGACGCCTTCGCGCCGGACGCCCTGGCAGACGTCCTCCATGAGGTGTGGGCGCTCGATGATGCAACCGTGGAGCGGCGGCGCGCTGAGACCGATCGTGCCTGCCGGGCACGCTACGCGCCCCAGACCGTTGGCCCGAAGCTGCTCGCGCTCTTGCGCCAGGTGAGCGGAACGCCTGGCGCGATCTACGGTGGCAGCAGGATGTAGTTGCGGTGCTCGCCCAAGCGGAAGCCGAGGATGCGATTTTCGAGGAAAGACAGGGCCCGGTTGCGCAGTGTGTCATGGCGTTGCACGCTGCGCCCGTGGCGCACCGCCCAGTCCTTCGCGGCTATGCGGGCGCGCATCACAGCCGGATGTGTGCCCGCATAGCGCGCACAGCCGTGCAGCCTGCCGAAATCAAACTCCTGATCCAGATCTGGGTACCGTTTGTCCGCCCGCTGGGGCCCGGCGTGAATCGTGTTGAAGGCGTGTGCCTTGCGCGTCATGTGGCGGGGTGGCCGAACCCACCCGTAATGAAAGACTCGACCACCGCTCTGCACGACACGCAACTTCCTCCCGCCTCGACGAAAGCCTTGGGCGCTTTTCCAGGAACGAACCCCGATCCCGGTACGAACGACCCTCACTTCACGCCGGTACCAGCCATGCGCGGTCTGATAGTGCTCGTAGTCAGCGAAAAAATGGAGGTAGTCGAACAACAAACCTTCCACGCGGCGGTCGTCGAGACAGGTTCGCATGCGGTCGACGAGCGGCATCAGATCGTCTTCATGGACCACTTCGTCGGCCTGCAGGTAAAAGGCCCAATCCCCCGTACACGCATCGAGCGCGATGTTCGTCTGCTGCGCGTTGGTAGCGCCGCGGACGAATTGATTCCGGTCCCAGACCGTGTCGATGATTCTCAGCCTGGGGTCCCTGATGGTGCGCAGCAGCTCGGTCGTGCCGTCAGTCGAATCGCCGGCGGCCACGACGAACTCGTCGCAGATCGGGAGGATCGAGCTGATCGACTCGACCACCGGGTAATAAAGATCAATCGCATTGCGCACGAAGGTGAAGCCGCTCACTCTCATAGGGACCAGGGGTCGAATGTAGCTGACCGGCTGCACGGTGATCAACGGCCGCGCTGCGACCTCAGCCCTTTTGGCTCGCGACGTACGACGCTTTGACTTTCGAGAGCCCCTTATTCTATGCGAACCTTCATGCATGCTCTCGCCACGGGGCGCGGGCAATCCTGCGGTGTGCTCGTGGTCCTCGAGCGACTGCTGGGCAGGATGCCGCCCGCTGGCGCCTGCGCCACCAGCACAGTGAAGACCCTGGGCCAAGGGGCCGCGCTGTTTCCGGCGGTTGCAACCGGCGCTAGCATCGCAGCCACTCCCGGCGCGCTGGCGCAGGTCTGCCCAGCCGGCGGGAGCCGCGACGGGGACCGCGGTGCGTACAGGCAGTGATCCGAGCCGGCGCCTACGCGCTCTCGTTCGCCGCTTCGCGTCGGTGCGCTTACTGGTCATTGGCGACCTCATGCTCGACCAGTTCATTTGGGGACGCGTGGATCGCATCTCCCCGGAGGCGCCGGTGCCCGTGGTCCACGTGACCCGTGACAGCTTTCATCTCGGCGGGGCTGCCAACGTGGTGCACAACATCCGTGCCTTGGGGGGTCAGGCCACTGCTTGCGGAGTGGTTGGCCGCGACAGCGCCGGCGCACGCCTGCTGGCTGAGCTCAGACGGATCGGCGCGGCGAGCACGGGGGTCGTGACGTCTCGGGAAAGCGTGACAGTCCGGAAGACCCGCGTCATCGCTCACAACCAACAGGTCGTTCGGTTCGATCGGGAGCAGGCTGATCACAGTGGTACCGCGGCAATGCGCATTCAACGGTTTCTCCAGCGGCACGTATGGGACTTCGATGCCGTCGTCCTGTCGGATTACGGAAAGGGTGTCATCACGGAGGACGTGCTAGCGACGTTGCGGACGGTGCATGCACAGCGGCCGCTGCGGCTGGTCGTGGACCCGAAAAAGCCGAACTTCGCGCACTACCATGGGCTCACGCTTGCGACCCCGAACCTCCTCGAGGCGTCTGAGGCCGCCGACGTCGACATTCGTGATGACGCCAGTTTACGTGTCGCAGGCGCGAGGCTGCTCGAACGTTGGGACGCGGAGGCCGTCCTGGTAACCCGTGGCGCGCAGGGTATGTCGCTGGTGGCCCGGCACGAGCGCGTCCGTCACTTTCCGACGGCGGCGCGCCAGGTGTTTGATGTCACCGGCGCGGGCGACACGGTGGTGGCCGCCTGTGCCCTCGCCCTCGCCGCCGGCGCGCGCCTGGACGAGGCAGCGGTCATCGCGAACCATGCAGCCGGCGTCGTCGTCGCGAAGATCGGGACCGCCGTGGTAACGGGACCGGAGCTCCTCAGCGCGGTACAGGGCTGAGCCTCGTGAGGTGTTCATGCGCAGCATGACAGGGTACGGCCAAGCCAGCTGGCAACGGACGGGATGTGCCGTGACGGTCGAAGTGCGTGGCCTGAACCAGCGATTTCTGGAGGTGAAGTTGAACATGCCGCGCGAGTACTGGCCGTGGGAGAGTGACCTGCGCGCCCGCGTGCAGCGCCTGGTAACGCGGGGCAAGGTTGACGTCTCGATCTTCCGCGGCGGTCGCACCGACGCGCACGCCAGCGTCGAGGTCAACGTGCCGCTTGCCAAGGCCTACGTGGCAGCGTGGCGGGAAGTGCAGCGCGCCTTGCGCCTGCCAGGTACCATCGACCTGCGCCTGTTGCAGGGCCGGGCCGACCTGCTGCGCGTCGTCGAGCGCCGCCCGGACGCGAGCAGCGAAATGGCCGCGGTGCGGGCGACGTTGCAGCGGGCTCTCACCGCGTTCAACAGGGACCGAGATCGTGAGGGCCGCACCTTGGGGCGCGACATGTGCGCCCGCGTGCGCCATCTGCAAGATCTCCAAGGCCGAATCGCGCGCCGGGCTGCTCGTCTGACCCCCCAGCGACTGATCCGGCTGCGCCAGCGGGTGATGTCACTGTTGCCCGACAAGGCCGTCCACGAGGACCGTCTCGTGCAAGAGGTGGCACTGCTCGCCGAGCGCAGCGACGTCACCGAAGAGGTGGTCCGGCTGCGCAGCCACTTGCAAGCGCTTGCGCGTGTGCTGCGGGGCCGTGGCCCAGCTGGCAAACGGCTCGATTTCCTCCTGCAAGAGGTCCATCGCGAATTTAACACCATCGCCGCGAAAAGTGCGGACCTGGAAGTCACCGATCTCACCCTGCGCGCGCGCGGCGAGATCGAGAAGCTGCGGGAGCAGGCACAAAACGTCGAGTAGGCTCTGGAAGCCGCCGCCGTCCCGTCCGCCTATCGGGCAGCAGCCTCTCGTTGTCGTACGGACACGAGGAGGCTAAAATAAATTCA
>JBHHYR010000053.1:0-20417 GCA_046757585.1 Binatia bacterium
GGCCCGCTGGTACGCAGCGGTATCCGGCCGGCCGAGCGCGCAGGCATAACGCCCGTACGGCCGAGAAGAAGGTCAACCATGAAGTTCGGGATTATGTTTGCCAATGCTGGGCCTTTCGCGTTTCCTGACCATCTAGAAAGCCTCGCCCGGAGCGCCGACGAAGTCGGCATCGAGTCGATATGGACCGTGGAACACGTCGTCGTGCCAGTCGACTACAAATCCGCATATCCCTACAGCAAGTCCGGCAAGATGCCGGGACCGGAGAACGCGCCGATTCCGGATCCGATTCTCCCCCTCGCTTTTGCGGCCGCCGTGACGAAAAGGCTCCGGCTTGGCACTGGCGTCGTCATCCTGCCGCAGCGGCATCCGACGTACGTCGCCAAGGAAATGGCCACGCTCGACGTGCTTTCAGATGGGCGGGCCATGTTGGGTGTCGGCATCGGCTGGCTGCGGGAAGAGTTCGCTGCCGTCGGCGTTCCGTTCAAGGAGCGCGCCGCGCGCACGAACGAAGCGATCCGGGCGATCCGATCGCTGTGGAAGGAAACGCCCGAAGCATTCGCCGGAACCTTCTACGCATGGGGACCCGTGGAATGCCATCCAAAGCCGGTGCAGAAGCCGGGCCCGCCTATCGTGATCGGGGGCCACAGCAGCGGTGCAGCGCGGCGTGCGGCGCACTACGGGAACGGGTTCTTCCCCGCACGCGGTGATTACGACGCATTACCCAAACTGCTCTCCGTCTTGCGCGATGAATGCGCCAAGATCGGGCGCAACCCGGACGAAATCGAGCTGACAACGGGCACGGGACACGTAGACCTCGACGCCGTGCGCCGCTACCAAGACTTGGGCATCGCACGCCTTGCCATCGCACCGCCGGCGTTCGACAAGGACGGCATCCGCCGAGGATTGCACGACTTCGCCGACCAGGTGATCGCCAAGCTTTGAACCTGCTCCTGGGTGGCGCGCAGCGCCAGCGTTGGCTCCGTCAGGCGGCAGCGCTCCTGCAGCGTGCACAGTCACCCGATCGGCCATGGACATTGAGGGTACCCGTAGGCATGCTGGACCCAGATTGCTGATTACGGGGAGGTGCCGGATGGAATGCGAACTCAAGCTAGCGGGTGGACAAGTCATCGACGGCTCGGGAACGCCTGCGATGCGCGCAGATGTCACAATCACGAACGGGACCATTACTGCGGTGGGGGCTCTGGACCAGGTGGCAGCGGCACGAGTGGTAGACTGCACGGCAAAGACGATCGTCCCGGGCTTTGTCGACATTCACTCACACGCCGACTGGCTGCTGCCGGGCACAGACCACGGCCGTCTCATCGAACCGTTCATCCGTCAAGGGATAACCTCCCTGGTGGGTGGAAACTGTGGCTTCAGCCCGGCGCCGATCACCGCGGTGAATCGTGAGGCTGCCCGCGATGCGAGCCATCTCATCGTCGACGATGCGATCGACTTTCGCTGGACTTCCATGGAGCAGTTCCTCGACGCTCTGCAAGAAGGTGGGGTGGCGTTGAACGTCGCCCAGCTCGTCGGTCACGGCACGGTGCGGGCTGCCGTCACTGGCGCACTCAACATGGCCGCTCCGGATGCCTCCGAACTCGGCCGGATGGAAGACCTCGTGCGCGAAGCCCTCGACGCGGGCTGCGTCGGGGTGAGCAGCGGCCTCGGCTACCCGCCGGGCATCTTCGCGCAAGAGGACGAACTAGCCGCCTTTGCGCGCTGGGCAGCACGAGAGGGGAAGATCTTCACTTCACATCTTAAGGCCTACAGCTGGATCAGCGCAGCCTACATGACCGATCCAACCAACGAGTTCCATAACCTTGCAGCGATCCGCGAGATCTTGCGCGTCGCCCAGGCCGCACAGGTGCGGCTGCAAATCAGCCACCTGATTTTTGTGGGGCGCCAGACGTGGCCTAGCTGCTCCGACGCCATCCGTTTGATCGAGGATGCGCATGCCGGGGGCTTGGATGTGGCCTTCGATGCGTTCCCCTACACCGCCGGCAACACCACGGCGAGCGTGCTGTTTCCGCCTGCCCTCCTGCCGCGCCTCGAGGAGGTTCTGGACAACCCTGAGGAACGGGCCAACCTGCACGACTTCGCTGAGAGTACCTTCGCCGCCATTGGCCTCGGGCTAGGTGACATCCAAATCATGAACGCCAACGCACCGCACTTTGATCAGTACAATGGCTTGCGCATCACCGAAGCAGCCTCACGTGAAGGTATGGACCCATTCGATTTCTACTGCCGCTTGGTGGTCGACAGCAACCGCATGGCGCGTGTGCTCATCCACACGTACAGTGGCGACGCCGGCGAAGAAACAGCGCTGCAAGCGGTGTTGGGGCATCGGGGGTGCAGCATTGAAACGGACACCTTTGTGACCGATCGAGGCCACCAGAACCCCGCCAGCTACGGCACATTTCCCCGTGTCCTGAGTACCTACGTCAGAGCTGGCCTGTTTCCCATCGAGGAGGCGGTCTACAAGATGACCGGGGCACCTGCTGAGCGGCTGCGCTGGACGGATCGCGGCTGGGTCCGTCGAGGATGTGCTGCGGACCTCGTAGTGCTGGACTGCGCGCAGCTTCAGGACACTGCCACGTTTGCAGATCCCGCACGCTTTCCGACGGGCATCGAGCACGTCTTCATCAACGGTCGCCACGTTTTGAACGGCGACGCTTACGACGCAGGCGCAAGGGCCGGCCGCGTCATCCGGATGTAAGGCGGCCGCCGGGAACACAACGTTCCTCGCCAGCTATAGGTACGCCGGAGGGCAGCTCCCCAACCTGCCCCGGGCCCCCGGCTCTGCGGTGACTGGCAGCGAGCCGCGCGCTTCCTCGCACGCCGGGCGATCCCACTCAGCGGGATCTCGCACGGTTGAGACGCTTGCCCACGTCGTCTACGATGTAGCCGTCCAATGATCCAGGCCGAGCACCTGACGAAGCGTTTCGGCGCCTTCACCGCGATATCAGATGTGTCCTTTGAGGTCAGGCGTGGCGAGGTCATGGGCTTCCTGGGACCGAACGGGGCGGGTAAGAGCACGACCATGCGGATCCTCTGCGGCGTATTCCCGCCAACGACGGGCCGTGCCATCGTTGCCGGGTACGACGCGGTCGCTGACTCATTGCGGGCCCGCCGCGTCGTCGGATACTTCCCCGAACGGGTATCGCTCTATCTCGACATGACGGTCCGCGAATACCTGCGCTATGTCGCAGAGATGAAGGGGCTCCCTCACCAGCGCCAGAAGGGCGAAGTCGATCGAGCGCTGCACAGCACGAGCGTCACCCACGTCGCACACCGTCTCATCGGCACCCTGTCGAAGGGATACCGGCAGCGCGTCGGCATCGCCCAAGCGCTGGTTGGCCAGCCGCATGTCCTCGTGCTCGACGAGCCCACTGCAGGTCTCGATCCCGAGCAGGTCGCCGAAATGCGGCGGCTGATCCGCAGCCTCCGCGGGCAAAGCACCGTCATCCTATCCACTCACATTCTGCCGGAGGTGGAAGCGACATGCGACCGGGTCATCATCATCAACCAAGGTCGCATCCTCGCGGTCGATACACCGTACAACCTCAACCAGCGCCTCCGCCAGACCTCGCAGATTTATGTGGAAGTGCTGGGGCCACCGGCGGCTGTCGCCGAGTGCCTGCGTCGTGTCGCAGGCGTCCGAAGTGTGGAAGTGGCTCCATCCCCGCCGGATGGTGCAGCAGCGCTGACGGTCGTGACCGAGAAGGACCGCGACCTGCGGGCGGAACTGGCGGCGCATATCACCGGAGCCCGCTGGAGGCTGCAAGAACTGCGGCCTGTAGCGTTGTCGCTCGAAGCCATCTTCCTGAGCCTTGTCGGTGCTCCCGAAGGTACTGCGTCGCCCGCCGATCATGAAATTTCTCGTCGTTTGTCGCCGTGAGCTGCGCTCCTACTTCGGCTCCTACATCGCCTACGTCCTGCTGGCGGTGTTCTTGCTGCTGAGTGGCTACTTCTTCTACAGTGATCTGATTCTCTTCGTCCTGTTCGGTGGTTATGTCTTGCCGACCGGCCTGTGGCAATTCGTGTTTCTCGACATGCGTTACTGTGCGCTGCTCGTGCTGCCCCTGGTCACCATGCGGTTGTTCGCCGAGGAGAAGAAGCTCGGGACCATCGAACTGCTATGGACCTATCCGGTGCGTGACGGTGAGATCGTGGTCGGGAAATTCTTGGCGTGCTGGATCTTTTTCCTCCTCATGCTGCTGCTCACCGCCATCAACCCCCTCATCTTCTATCAGTTCTACCAGTTCTACGTTGGCCCGTTGCTTGCGGCCTATCTGGGGTTCTTCCTTCTGGGCACGGCCTTTATCGCCTGCGGCCTGTTCATCTCGTCCCTCACGGAGAATCAAGTTGTGAGCGCCATGGGCACCTACGGCATCCTTGTCTTCTTTTGGTTCCTGACCTGGAATGAAGAGGCAGCGAATGAACGGATCGTGCACATCCTGCTGCAGCTGTCGCTCTTCGACCATTTCTACAATTTTTCCCGCGGTGTCATCGACACGAGAGACGTCATGTTCTTTGTCCTTTTTGTAAGCTTCTTCTTGTTCTTGACGCTGCAGTCTCTGAACGCCCGCAAATGGCGTGGGGTCCGGTAAGCATGCGCAGCCTCTTGCCTCCACTCCGCCACTCGGCCAGCCACGCCGTACTCCTCGTGATGCAGGTGATCATCGCTGGCGTGTTCTTTGGACTCCTGCTCCTGCTGGCCGGGCGTCACAACCATCGGTTCGATTTGACACCCACACAGCGTTTCGTCCTGTCAGACCAGGCGCGAGGTGTAGCCCGGGGGGTCGATGTCCCCATCCGAATCACCGCCTTCTACAACGCCCAGCAGCCTGAGGAACGGCGCAGGATGGAGGATCTCTTGCAACTCTTCCACGACGCGTCGTCCCAGATCACCTATCGGCTCGCGGACCTCGATCGGTCTCCGGCGTTGGCGAAGAAATATGGTGTCAGCAGTTTCAATACCGGTGTGATCGAAACAGCCGGCACAGTTCGCAAACTGCCTACTGTGGACGAAGAAGAGATTACGAACGGACTGCTCAAGCTCACCCGGACCGAGAAACGCACGCTCTGCTTTGTCACCGGTCATGGCGAGCACAGTCCCAAAGATGCGAGTGACCGCACCGGCTACAGCGAGGTGAGCAAGGCACTGGAGAAGGAAAACTTCCGGATTCGCACCTTGGAGGTCGTGCCCAAGGAGGGCGTTCCCACCGCTTGCACAGTTGTGATTCTCGCCGGCCCGAGGAAGAACTTGCTGCCCGGTGAGGCCGACCAACTCTCAGGCTATTTCCAGGCGGGTGGAAGCATCCTCCTCATGGTCGATCCGCAGGCACCAGCGTCGCTGCTGCGTTTCCTCGCACGCCACAGTGTCCGCGCAGACAATGACGTGGTCGTCGACGAACGCAACCGCTTCTATGGCGCGGACAGCTTCATGCCGCGGGTGCCGATCTTCGACAAGAGCACCTTTGGCAGAAAGCTTGATACAGCGGCAGTCTTCGCGCTCGCACGGACGGTGTCGCCGATAAAAGACGCGGACAGCAACATGGAGGTCCTGCTGATTGCGCTCACCTCGAAGGACAGCTGGGCCCGCATCGACGGCGGCGAGATTCCCGAGGGTACGGTCCGATTCCGCCGCGAACTGGATAAGCGTGGCCCGCTGCCGGTCGCGGTCAAGGTTGAAACCAAGGACCACACGCCTGCGGACTCGCTGCACGCGACACCTGCCCGGCAACGCGGCCGTATGATCGTGTTCGGTGACTCGGACTTCGCCAGCAACTTGTACCTGAACCTGCTCGGCAACAAGGACCTGTTCATGAGCAGCATCGGCGTCCTGGCTGAAGATCAAGAACTGATCGCAATGCGGCGCAAAGGGTTGCCCCGGAGTTCACTCTCCCCGATTTTTCTCACGGCAGGCCAAGGACGCCTGATCTTCTGGACAGCCGTGGTCGTGCAGCCGGCCAGTTTTGCGCTGCTGGGTCTGGCAATCACATGGCGGCGGCGGCGGCGCGGCAGCTCTTAGACCATGGGGTGGCGTGGCACCATCATTCTCGCGCTCCTGTCTGCTGCGGTAGGCGCCTACCTCTGGGTCGAAAAGGTGCCCCCGCAGGAGCACGGTAGGCCCCCGACGCTGCTCGGCGAACCACGCGTCGTCGAGCCGGAGCGACAGGTGCGGCATGTCCTCGACTACGATCCTGCGGACGTCGTGGCCGTACGCCTCGAAAGGGACGGACACGCCCGCGAAGCCAAACGCAGCAACGGACGGTGGCAGGGAAGCACGAAGCCAGGCACGGTGAGTGATTTCCTCACCAGTGTGGCACAGCTTACGATTATCCTCGACATTCCGGATGGCACCAAGCAGTTGACGGATTATGGACTGCAACCGCCGCAGGATGTTCTGCATCTGCAGCTGCGTAATCGCGCCGCACCGCTGGTTCTCCAGATTGGCGATCGGAACCCTGCGGTGACGGGCGTCTATGTGCGTATCGGTGAGAACGGTCCGGTGGCCTTGGCCGGTGCCCTGCTGCTGTGGGAGTTCGAGAAGGCGTTCGACGCCCTTTCGGAAGCAGGACAACCGACGCGGCGCAGTCTGAATCCCACACGCGTCATTTCCGGGTCGCCGCTGGCGCGCGCAGTTCCACCGTATTGCCGTCCGGGTCTCGCACCCACAACTGCTCACCGCCAAAGTCAAGCATGTCGACACCAGCGTCTCGCAACTCGCGGCGAGTGGTGCCAAGATCTTCCACTTCGACGGCGAAGTGGGGTTGAGTCGGGTCGATGCCTTCGGCCGCCGGCTGGTCACACTGGATGAGGTGCAGTTGGCCCTTCCCTAGCTGGTACCACACACCCGGAATTCCCATCTCTGGCCGCGGAGCCGGAGTGAAGCGTAACAGACCCTCGTAAAAGTCGCGTGACCGTTCGAGACTGCTGATACGAACGGATGCATGGTCGAGGCGGCGTTTGGCCATCACGCCTGCCGGTCGCGCATCACTGGCACTCAGCCGTCACCCATGAGACGGCTGAAGCTCGGTTGTCCCGTGACCGCCGTCACGCCACCATCAATCACGATCGCGGCCCCTGTCACGTACGACGCATCGTCCGACGCGAGAAAGGCCACCACAGCAGCGACCTCTTCCGGCCGTCCCACCCTGCCCATGGGCACCAGCTTCCCATACTCCTCTGCCGCACTCGGCAGGCCCAGCACCGGACTCAGTAGAGGAGTCTCAATGGGTCCGGGACACACCGCGTTCACGCGGATCCCCTCGCGCGCATGGTCGACGGCTACCGTCCGGCTGAGGTTCACTACACCTGCCTTCGCAGCATTGTAGGCGACGAGACCATAATCACCGAACAGACCGGAAATCGAGGCGGTATTCACAATCGCGCCGCCGCCCGCGGCTCGTAATCGGGGAACGGCCGCACGGCAGCCGTAGAACACGGCGTGCAGGTCGACCGCGACCACCTGTTGCCACACCTCAATTTCCAGGTCAGGAGCCTTTCCGTACGCCCCGATGCCAGCATTGTTGAAGACAACGTTGAGCATCCCATACCGCGCTACAGCGGTCTCCATCAACCGATCAACCTGTGCGGGATCGCGCACGTCACTCTTCAGGAAATGCACGCTCGCGCCTGACTTGCTCAGTTCCTTCACAAGCCCCTCTCCAGCCGCTTCATTGATATCAGCCAGCACCAGGTTCGCACCCTCTGCCGCGAAACGCCGCGCTGTCGCGGCGCCAATGCCGGACGCTGCACCTGTAATCACCACAGTTTTCCCAGTAAACCGTTTATCCATCTCGCCCTCGCCACCCAGACCGTACTGCGTCCCAAAGACCTGGTCAAATGACCGCACACCGCCCCACGATCGTGCCGATGGCAGGGCTTGAATCGCGGACTCCCAACGTCCATAATACGGAGCAGATGAAAAGGATGGATGCGCTCCGCGAAGTGCAAATTGAAATCGGCGGCCGGTTCGTGACAGCGTGGGAAGCGAAGAAGCCTTCTCTTCGGCGGCTGGGCCGCTGGACTGATCCCAAGGCCCTCCTGCGGCGAATCTACGAACTCGATCACCCGGAAGTTACCGTCGCCGAGGGACCCGGACGCCAGTGGCAAGCGACCTGGCGTGGCCGTTTCACGCACCCACGCCGAGCGAAGCCGCGCAGGGCGGCGTGACGCCCCGGTTTCCCCACGGGCCCTCAAGGCCCCAGCACGGGTGAACGGAGAAGTCTCCGCTCCGCCAGCAACAGGAGATACACGGGCAGATATACGGCGGCACCGACCACCAGGGTGCGCCGTGGGTCTTCGCTGCCAACGCCCGCCAAGTATTGCAACCCACACCCTGCCAGCAGGTACACCCAAGCGCCCGAGGGTGCCAGACACGCGAATGGCAGTAGCCACAGGAAGTACCATGGATAATGAGGTGTACCGAGCAACAGGACGCTCCCAACCAGGTCTGACCCGGCAGCACCCAACGCTTTCCACCGGCGCTCCAACCGCCGCCGTTGCCGGATCGTGACGGCCGCAACCACGGCGCCGGCGCCAGCAACGTACACCATCGTAGGAAGCGGTAGCACGTACCGCACGAGCTGCAGCGGGAAATACCGCCGGCCGCTCACACACCCCTCTTCCCTCCAGTAATTGGGCAGGTACCCGAGAATTCCGGAGCCGACGGACAAGAAGGGGAGATAGGCGAGGGCTGAGGTCATGAGGAACACCACGAGCATGCGGACCCGGCCCTGGTGCTCACCACGACCCCAGAACAGCGGCAGCAGCACTGCCGGATAAAATTTGGTCAGAAAGCCGAGGGCTAACCAGAAGCCAACCCATCCGGGCCGCTGGCGCACGTGTGCCAGGAGCGCCAACGCGATCGCGGCGACCGCAACGGCGTCCACGTGTCCCCCACCAGCAACCTCCCAGATCGCCAAGGGCGACCAGGCATACAACACGATACGAGCGGAATCTTGACCGCTGGCTTGCAGAGCCAAGATCAAGGCAAGGGCGGCAACGATCTCGCACGCGACCATGACCACTTTGACGCCCAGCACCGAGTCACCACTGAGGAGGTAGCCAGCTGCAAAGGTGGCCTGTGCAGCTGGCGGGTAGATCGTATGCGTGCTCGCGGCACGATTGATCAAGGGATAGATGCGCTCATCACGAAGCCCCGTGAGGTGCGGATCAGCAGGCACGTAGCGGAAGGGATTGACGCCATTCACCACCAACTTGCCATCCCACACGTAGCGGTATGCATCCGACGACAGCAGCGGGGGCGAAAACAGGACGACGAGTCTGCAAGCGAGGGCAATGCCAAGGACGCCCGTTAGGGCGGCAGTGCCGCAGCGCCTCTGGCGCCACACGATCCGGCATCCCAGCAACCAACAGACGCTCTGAACGACGTAACAGGCTGCAAACCCTGTCGCCTCCCATCGCGCAAAGGCCCACCGCCCCACGGGCATACCCGCCAGCACCAGCACTCCGGCCAGCATCAGACGGGCAAGCGATGATGGAGGCACGGTCTACTGGGACCGGACCGCAGGCCCGGGCGGTATCACATACGCGGCTGTGGCCGGTTTTACCATTCTCGCCTGCTGCCCGCGTCGTCGATCAGCTCACCGCCGTGATGACCTGGATCGCGGCAACAACATCAGCGGCGTTGACACGGGCATCGAAATTTGCGTCGGCACCGCGCCGGGGAGGGGCAAGCGCGCAGCGGCCGTCCGCTTCGAACAGTACCCCTACCTCCGCATCGATGGCACTTTCGTCGAGGATGCCCGTACCGGTCGCATCACCTGCAACGCCGTCTAGTGCGCCGACATCCCCACGGAAATTCTGCGGCAGTGGCACGCCGCTGCTGAAGCCGGCGGCATTGTCCAACAAGTTGGGCTGGGCGAATTGGTTTCGCCGATCCGGTGAAGCGACGAGGGCGGCTCCCGGTAGCACTGACCCAGCCGGGATCCCGAAGATGCCGTTGTCGCCGCTGAAGGCGCCGTAAGCGAGACAATCGACCGGGCCCGACGGGCAGTCGGGTCGCAGGTCGCAGTCACCAAAACACACGCGCCCATCCGGATAGGGCAGCTCACCCGTAGCGATCAGATCTGCCGTCACGCAGAAGAGCCCCTGCGCCAGGGGCGTCGCGACCAGGATACGGCTACCCTCCGACTCGAAAGACGTCGGGCAGCCGCCGGCACTGCAGGCCGGGCTGACGGTGGGAAGACTGCAAGCGAGCCGGCTCGCGCAAAACCTGGCGAAATCACCCAGGGGGCTGCCGGATACGTCGAATATCGCTACCGGCTGATCGAACACCACAACCTGGAGCGGTGCCTGCGTCTTGAGCATGACGTATTGCGCATCCGGCGCCTGTGCGAGCCCGGGAAATACTTGGTCAATGACGATGACGTGAAACGTGGCATGAACCGGGCACGCAAGCAGTACAACGGCTGCGAGCAGCCCGGCCACTGCGACAGCGGCTTTTTTCATGACCCCGCGCCCCCTTTCCCAGATCAGTCGTGTCTACAGCGCTGCAGTCTCGCCTAGCGAGCGCGCGGAGTCAACGGCGCGACGACATGGGCGATATTGGGATGAGGCCGCCTAGTTATGTCCCGGCACCACCCCGCGCTAGCTTGCGGATCAACGCACTAGCCAACTTGCCGTCGAACTGGCCAGCGTGGCGCTCGCGGAGCTTCGCCATGATGGGCCCAATCTGCGTGGTACTCAGCTCGCGAGCCACATCTCTGACGATGGTTTCTAGGGCGTCGGGCGTCAGCTGCGGCGGGAGATAGGCTTCGAGGACCGCCCGCTCGACGTCGTTCTGCTCCGCTAGTTGTGGCCGGTTGGCCTTGTGAGCGAACTCGGCGGCTTCGGCGCGCTTGTTGATCTCCTTGCGCACCAGCGTCGCGATATCGGCTTCGGAGATGGTTGCCACGCGTCGTTCCACCTTCGCGTTCTTGATGGCCGTGATCAGTCCGCGCAGGGTGTAGACTTTCTCCATGGCACGCACCTTCATGGCGGCCCGCAGATCCTCTTGCAGTTGGGCTTCCGTCGCCATGCGTCAGAGGTTGAACAGCCGGTGGGCCACTGCCAGCGCGTCTTGTCGCGTCACAAAGCCGTCCCCGTTCGCATCAACACCCGGCGCTGCGGCATAGGAACCGCCAGCCATCTGCACTTGTTCGACCCGTGCACCGTTGCCGTCGCCGAGCTCACGAACTACGGCCAGTGCATCCGCGGAACTGACTACCTCGTCCGCATTGGCGTCGCCACGGAGCGTGGGCGTGGCACCGATGTTGGTCAATACGGATGCGCTTCCCGCAACGAAGGCATTTGCGGCAACGCCATCGTACCGGCCGTCGCCGTCCACGTCCGCCGCAACGATAGCCATGGGCCCGCGGCTGACGCCAACACTTTCGTCGCGCAGCTGCCGCGTGGAACCGGTGCTGGCGAAGGCCAGGACCGCGTTCGACACCTGGTCTGTCACGAGAAGATCCGGGATCATGTCGCCGGTCAGATCGCGGGCAGCCAGCCCTGCAGCGCTGCCGCTCACGCCCAAGGGCTGACCCGCTACTGGGAAGCCACCCTGGCCGTCACCGTACAGGACGGTCACGTTGGAGTTCACCGATCGGGCAACCGCCACATCATCGAAGCCGTCGCGATCGAAATCCGCAACGGCCACCGCTCGCGGGCCGCCGGTACTGGGAAGACTCGTCGCTGAGTGAAAGGTTCCGTCACCATTCCCGATGAGAATCGACAACGCATCCGACGCACTGTTCGCTACGACGAGGTCGAGCTGGCCGTCCTTGTTGAAGTCACCCCAATCGATGTCCACGGGACTCGTACCGACCGAAAAGGAGATTGGTGCGGCAAGGCTCCCGTCTGGATCGGCGAGCAGGATGTCTACCGCCCCGCTCGACCCTTCCACTTGCCGCGTCACGGCCACGTCAGAGCGTCCGTCGCTATTCCAATCCCCAACTGTTGCGGCGGACGCGTCAGCCCCAACGGGGTAGTTCCGAGCTTCCGAAAAGCCTCCCGCAACCACGCCGACGAACATGGAAATGTTCGCGGTCGATTTGTTCACCGCAACGATATCCAGACGCCCATCCGCGTTGAAGTCTCCGCTGGCCACCGCGACCACGTCACCCGCTGCACGTAGTGGCTGGTTCGGCAGTGGTGCAAATCCCACCGTTGGTTCCGCTCGATAGACCACGACGTCGCCGTTGTTGTGACCCAGGATGAGGTCGCTCAGGCCGTCATTATCGACGTCACCGCTGGCCACATCCGTCGGGTTTGGCTCCGCGATGACGTCCTCGACGCCCCCGAGACTGCCAGCCCCCAGCACGAGGCAGCGACTGTCCGGGCACTCGTTGTCCACGGTACAGGCACGCCCTGCGTCGCCCCCGGCGGCACAATACGACGCACTCAGTAACACCGCAGCATTTGGTGTTTGGGTGCCACGATTGACCGTAATGGCATCCGGAATTCCATCGCCGTTCACATCTCCCGTTGCGACCGCCAGTGGCTCCTGGTCGGCGACGAAACTCCGCGGCGGGGCGAAGTTGCCACGCCCGTCGCCCAGCAGCACACTCGCGTCGCTGCTGCGGTTGTTCGGTGTCAGTGCGTCGATGTTTCCGTCGCCATTGAGGTCACCGAGGGCCAGACCGGTGGGCGAACTTCCTTCGCTGCCGGACGGGAAGAAACGCGGCGTCGCGTCGAACGTTCCGTCCGCAAGGGCATCGAGCACGGCAATGCTGTCGGAATTCCGGTTCGTGACCAACAGATCCGGACGGGTATCCCCATTGAGATCTGCAGCTGCAACGGCTGCGGGCTCTGCGCCGACCGTGATCGCCTGCACGGGCGTGAACCCCCCGGCGCCATCGCCACGAAGAATGGTGACGTCGTTACTCGCGCCGTTGGTGACAGCAACATCGACCAACCCATCACCGTTGAAGTCCGCGACTGCCAGGGCGGTGCTGCTGGCCCCGGCAGGGATCATGTCTCCGACGGCGACAAAGGAGCCATCGCCGTTGCCGCGCAAGACGGTGATACCACCAACCTGATTGCCTTCGTCCACCACAATCGCATCCAGCGCGCCGTTGCCATCGAAGTCGACCACGGCGATTGCAACCGGATTCGGCCCGGCGAACGCCGGCGCCCCCGACCGCTGAAACGGCGGTCCGTCACTGAAACCACGGAAAAACTGGACGTTGTTCGAAGTATCGCCCACGAGCAGGTCGGCGACCCCATCGCCGTCGAAGTCATCAACCGCCAGCGCAGTCGGAATGGTGCGCAGATTGGTATTCGGACCGCCGCTAAACGTCCCATCGCCGTTGCCAAACAGTACGGTCGCAAGCTGATTCTGCTCAGCGGTAATCAGGTCGAGAAGACCGTCGGGCGGGCCGTTGAGTGATCCGACATCAGCGAGCGCGAGTAGCCGTGTCGCGTCCGCTGTGCTGCCGGTCAGGCGAAACGTCCGTGCGGAGCGCAACAGCGTGCTCTGCCCGAGGGTCACGCCCGCCATAAGTACAATGCTACTGCCAATGCCGAGAATCCGTCTCACGAGTTGCCGCCGATTCATCACACCCCTCCCAGCGCTCCGCGCGTCACGTCCCCCGATCGGGCCGCAGATCATAAAGGATCGAACAACGCAAGGCTACGTTTCCAGCTTCAGCACTGCGAGAAACACCTCTTGCGGGATCTCCACGCGCCCAACCTGCTTCATGCGTTTCTTACCTTCCTTCTGCCGTTCGAGCAGCTTCCGCTTCCGGGTGATATCGCCGCCATAACACTTGGCGGTAACGTTCTTGCGCATGGCTTTCACAGTCTCACGCGCGATCACCTTACCGCCCAGCGAGGCTTGAATGACCACCTCGAACATTTGCCGTGGGATGAGCGCTTTCATCTTCTCCGCGAGTTCGCGGCCGCGGGCATAGGCGCGGTCGCGATGCACGATCAGCGAAAGTGCATCGACCGGATCGCCATTGATCCGCATGTCGAGTTTGACCAGGTTAGCAGCGCGCCGGCCGATGTACTCGTAGTCAAGGGAGGCGTAGCCCTTGGTCGCGGACTTGAGGCGGTCGTGGAAGTCCAGGACGATCTCGTTCAGGGGCAGCTCGTAGGTCAGGAGAACGCGGCCGCGCCCGAGGTATTGCATCTCCCGTTGCCTCCCGCGCTTTTCCTCACACAGTGCAAACACCCCCCCAAGGAAACTCTCAGGCACGTGAATCGTCACACGAACGAGAGGCTCCTCGATGCTCGCGATGTCTTGGACGGGCGGCAGCTTTGCCGGGTTGTCGACTGTCCGTGTCTCGCCGGTCACCGTAGTCACGCGGTACGCCACTGTCGGCGCGGTAGTGATGAGACTGAGGCCGAACTCCCGTTCCAACCGCTCGCGAATGATTTCCATGTGCAGGAGGCCGAGAAACCCGCAGCGGAAACCGAAGCCTAACGCCACCGAACTCTCGGGCTCGTACGTGAACGACGCATCATTGAGCCGCAGCTTCTCGACGGCGTCCCGCAGGGGTCCGTATTGCGAGGTATCGGCTGGATACAGCCCACTAAAGACCATGGCCTTGACCGCTTTGAACCCGCTCAACGGATGCGCCGTCGGGCGGGCCGCCTCTGTGACCGTGTCCCCGATCTTGGTCTCACCCATCTCTTTGATGCCTGCGATGATGAAGCCAACTTCTCCGGCGCCCAGGCTGGCCGTTGCCAAGAGGCGGGGGACGAACACACCGACCTGCAAGACGTCGTACGTCTTGCCGGCGGCCAGCATGAGAATGCGGCTGCCCTTGCGCACGGACCCATCGAACACGCGTACCACCATCACGACGCCGTTGTAGGGGTCGAACCAGCTATCGAATATCAACGCCCGCAGTGGTGCGCTGGCAGCGCCGTGCGGCGCCGGAAAATGCCGCACGATGCCTTCCAGTACCGCTTCCGTCCCGGTACCTTCTTTGGCGCTCGCGAGCACCGCGTGGGTTGTGTCCAAGCCAATGACCTCTTCGATCTCACGTTTCACCCGCTCTGGATCCGCCGCAGGCAAATCGATCTTGTTCAGGACGGGGAGTATCTCTAAGTCGTGGTCCAAGGCGAGATATACATTGGCAACCGTCTGCGCTTCGACGCCTTGCGCCGCGTCCACGACGAGCACCGCCCCTTCGCAAGCAGCCAAGCTACGTGACACCTCGTAGCTGAAATCGACGTGGCCGGGCGTGTCGATGAGATTGAGCACGTAGTCTTGCCCGTCCCGGGCGTGGTAGCGCAAGCGGACGGCACTGGCTTTGATCGTGATGCCACGCTCGCGTTCGAGCTCCATGCTGTCAAGGACCTGGGCCCCACGCTCGCGTTCGCTAATGGTATCAGTACGTTCCAGCAGCCGGTCGGCAAGCGTCGACTTCCCGTGATCAATGTGTGCGATGATCGAGAAATTACGAATGTGGTCTAGGTCCATGCGCTGCTGGCCTACGCATGGTTACCCAGGCGGGTACGGAAAAACGCCACTGTCCGCCGCAGCCCGTTCCTGAGGTCGACCTCTGGTCGCCACTTGAGGACACGCCGCGCCAAGCTACTGTCGATGACGCTACGTTGCTGCTCGCCGGACCTCGCGGGGCCATGCTGCTCAGTGGCGGTAGCATCACACAGCGTACAGAGATGGCGAAACAGGGTGTTGACGTCGGTTTCGATTCCCGTGCCGAGGTTGACAGCGCCGGCAAAATCGGCGTGCAGGGCGGCTAGGTTGCCCCGCACCACGTCGTCCACGTACACGTAATCCCGTGTCTGCGTCCCGTCTCCGTTGATGACCGGCTGCTCGCCACGCAACAGTTTTTCTGCGAATATAGCCACGACCCCTGCCTCGCCGTGTGGATTCTGGCGTGGTCCGTACACGTTGGCGTAACGGAGCGCCACGTATGAAATTCCGTAGGTGGCAGAATAGAAGAACAGGTAGCGCTCGCTCGCCAGCTTCGCGACGCCATAGGGACTGAGCGGCGCCAACTGGTGAGTTTCGGGGGCGGGAAAAGCTTCCTGCTCGCCATAGATGGCTCCGCCGGTGGACGCGAACAGCACGCGCCTCAGGCCGTGCCGGCGCCCGTACTCCATCACATTGAGCAGGCCAAGCACATTTACCCGGGCATCAAACTGGGGGTCGGCCACCGAGCGGCGCACGTCCATCTGCGCCGCGTGATGACACAGCACTTCGGGCTGCTCACGCTGAAAGACATCCGCGACACCCGCATCCCGGATGTCGAGTTGATACAGACGGGCTTGGGGGTTCAGGTTGTGCCGCTGGCCGGAGGAGAAGTTGTCGACGACCGATACGTGATGCCCTGCCGCCAGGAACGCGTCCACGAGGTGCGAGCCGATAAAACCGGCACCCCCGGTCACAAGAATCCTCATGTGTCGTCGATGTTGAGAAGCGCGCGGAAGTACTGAATGGTCCGCCGCAAGCCGTCCTCGAGGCTGACCTTCGCTTCCCACTGAAGCACTTCACGGGCTTTGGCCACGTCGGGCTGGCGGGTGTGGGGATCGTCCTTCGTGCGCTCATCCTTCGGTGCAGTGAACACGATCTCGGAGCTGCTATTGGTCAGCCGCTGCACCGTCTTGGCGAACTCTAGCACCGTCATTTCGTGGGGGTTGCCCAGATTGACCGGGCCGATTTCGTTAGACGCCATAAGCCGCACGATCCCGTCGACGAGGTCGCTCACGTAGCAGAAGCTGCGGGTCCGTGCACCGTCATCGTACACTGTCAACGGCTCGCCCCGCAGCGCCTGGGCGATGAAGTTCGACACCACTCGGCCGTCGTCCGCGCGCATGCGCGGTCCGAAGGTGTTGAAGATGCGGCAAATCCGCGTGTCAATACCGTGGTAGCGGTGATAAGCCATGGTCATCGCTTCGGCGAAGCGTTTCGACTCGTCGTAGACGCCACGCGGGCCAATCGGGTTGACGTTGCCCCAGTACGATTCCGCTTGCGGATGCACCTGCGGATCGCCATAGACTTCCGACGTCGACGCGAGGAGGAACATCGCGTGGTGTGCCCGGGCCAGCCCAAGCGCTTTGTGTGTACCGAGGGCGCCCACCTTCAAGGTTTTGATTGGCTCACGCAGATAGTCCACTGGACTCGGCAACGAAGCGAAATGCAGAATCGCGTCTAGCGTGCCCTCGACGTAGATGTACTCCGTCACATCGTGTTTGATGAAGGTAAACCGCTCGTGACTGGCAAGGTGACTGATATTGCGCGTGTGGCCGGTGAACAAGTTGTCCAGCGCCACCACCGTGTGGCCGGCTGCAAGCAGGCCGTCAGCGAGGTGCGAACCGATGAATCCCGCGCCGCCAGTGATCAAGACCCGCGCCATGGTCACGGCCGGACGGGGCACCGGCCAACGGAGTAGTAGGTGAACCCACGCTCGCGCATGGCGTCCGGACGATAGATATTGCGCCCATCGAACACCACCGGCCGTTTCATCAATCGCCGCATGCGCTCAAAATCGGGCCGGCGAAACTCGTTCCACTCCGTCACGATCAGCAACGCATCGGCACCCTGGAGCGCCTCGTAGTTGACGCGATGGTAGTGTACGCGGTCGCCGAAAAGGCGCCGCGCAGCGTTGAGTGCCTCCGGGTCGTGCACATGGACCTCCCCTCCCGCCCTGAGGAGGGCTTCGATCACCCGGATGGCTGGCGCCTCACGTACGTCGTCAGTGCGCGGTTTGAACGCCAGACCCCACACCGCAAACTGCATACCTCCCAGGCGTTCGCCAAAATGTTCCATGACCTTTTCGACCAAGGTGCACTTTTGCCGTTCGTTGACCTCCTCGGTCGCTTGCAGCATGCGAAAGTCCAGGCCGTGTTGCGCGGCGACCTGCATCAGAGCCTTCACGTCCTTGGGGAAGCAGGATCCGCCGTATCCCACGCCAGGAAAGAGAAAGTGATGGCCGATGCGCCGATCAAAACCGACGCCACGACGCACGTCATCAACGTCCGCACCCACCCGTTCACACAGATTGGCAATCTCGTTCATCAACGAGATACGGGCGGCGAGCATGGCATTAGCGGCATACTTGGTCATCTCCGCGCTGGCGGTGTTCATCACGACGATCGGGCGCTCGGTGCGCACGAAGGGTCGGTAGAGCTCCTGCATCAAGTCGGTGGCTCGCCGGCTGTCGCTCCCGATGATGACGCGGTCGGGTTTCAGAAAGTCTTCCAGCGCGGCGCCCTCCTTGAGGAACTCTGGGTTCGACACCACATCGAACGGATGATCCGTCCGCGACGCCACCACCTGCCGCACGCGTGCCGCTGTGCCAACGGGCACCGTACTCTTGTCCACAATGACGCGATAGCCGTCCATCGCTTCGCCAATCTCAGCTGCCACCTGCATGACGGCTGCCAGGTCCGCCTCACCATCCTTGCCTTCGGGGGTGCCAACCGCAATGAAGCACAGCACAGATCTGTGAACGGCGTCAGCTAGATCCTGGGTGAACACGAGGCGCCCATCGCCGACATTACGCTTGATCAGCTCCCCGAGGCCTGGCTCGTAAATCGGCACGATGCCTTGCTGCAGGCGCAAGACCTTTTCTGCGTCGATATCGACACAGATCACGTCGTTGCCACTTTCCGCAAAGCAGGTGCCCGCTACCAGCCCGACATAGCCGGTGCCAATAACACAGAGCTTCACAACTCCTCCTCAGCCCGTGCAAAAAAGGGCCTGGCGGCAGGATTGCCATCCCAGACCCTTTGCATCACGACCGCACGTTCTAACGGCTATCGTATAGCCGCGCTGCGGCTGGAAGTCAACGCACTGCCTGTTCTGCGTGCTTTCTGTAGCTCCCCAGCACGCACGTCGGCCAGGCGATAGACGGGCTTGTGTTGCGATTCGTGGTACGTGCGTACGAGGAGCTCGCCCAGCAGCCCGAGCGTAATGAATTGCAAGCCCATGAGGGTCAGCAGGATTCCAAGCCATACTAAAGGCCGATCGGCCAATGGAACACCCAGAAGGACACGCTCGATGCCGAGTAAAGCGGTGATGCCCAAGCCGGTGATACCGCAGAGCAGGCCGATGATGCCGAACACTTGGATCGGCCGCGTCGAGTAGTTCGACAGGAACTTCACGGTGATGAGATCGAGAAAGACACGGACGACGCGCGACAGGCCGTACTTGGAGACGCCGGCCCGCCTGCGCCGGTGATGCACGGGCATCTCCGTGACCCGGGCGCCGAGGTCGGCCGCCAGCGCGGGAATGAAGCGGTGCATCTCGCCGTAGAGCCGCAGACCTCGAACGACGTCGCGACGCAAGACCTTGAGCGTGCAGCCGTAGTCGTGCAGTTTCACCCCGGTGATCCAGCCAATCATGGCGTTTGCCACCATCGAGGGCACGCGCCGCGACAAGAAGGGATCCTGCCGCGGTGTGCGCCAGCCAACCACCAGATCATAACCCTCCTCGAGCCTGCCCAGCATCGAGGAAACATCCGCGGGATCGTTCTGGCAGTCTGCGTCCAACGTGACCAGCACCGCGCCGGTAGCGTGGTCGAAACCCGCCGCCAACGCGGCAGTCTGCCCGTAATTCCGCGTGAAGCGCAGGACCGTCACGCGACCGTCTCGCTGCTGCAGGTCGACCAGCACCGCGAAGCTCCCATCGGTACTACCGTCATCGACGTAAATGATCTCGTACGTGCGTGCCAGGAGGTCCAGAGCTGCCGTCACCTCCGCATGCAGCGGCACAACATTCTCCGCTTCGTTGTAAACCGGAACAATGACGGAGAGGTCGAGGCTCATGCGCCGTCGATATCGGTGAGGCTCACGAACTGCCGGTAGCGATATTGGATGGCATCTTGTGTGAGGGCGCGCAAGCGAGCCAATCCGAAGTCCTCGACCACGAATGACGCCATCACGCTGCCGTACACGATCGCCCGGCGCAGGCCGGCCTCTGACATGTCACCTGAGCGAGCCAGCTCACCCATGAAGCCACCCGCGAACGTATCGCCCGCACCGGTTGGGTCGAAGACACGTTCGAGCGGGAACGCCGGCACCGCAAAGACCGAGTTGGCTGAAAACTGGATCACGCCGTATTCACCCCGTTTGATCAGCACGCGGTGCGGTCCCATGGCGAGCAAGCGGCGAGCGGCCCGGACGACGTTCCGCTCGCCGCTCAACAGGCGCGCCTCCTCGTCGTTGATGACGAGAATGCCGACACGGTCAAGCAGTTGTTCCAGTTCACCACGCGAGCTCGCGATCCAGTGGTTCATCGTATCGCAGCCGATGACCCCAGGAGCGGCAAGTTGATCAAGCACTCTGGCCTGCAACCGGGGATCGATGTTGGCCAAGAACACGTACTGCGCGGCGCGGTGGCTGGCAGGCAATGCAGGCTGGAAGTCGGCGAAGACGTTGAGCTGCAGCTCGAGCGTGTCACGCTGGTTCATGTCTTCGTGATA
>JBHHYR010000054.1:0-20298 GCA_046757585.1 Binatia bacterium
TCTAGTAGGGGCGGATCGAACACCACATCGCCCTTGTCTACGGCGCGCCGTAGATCAGGAGCTGACAGGATCATCAACGTCTAAATTAAGTGTTCAGATGGAGATTGGTTGCTGCTAGGGATGCGACCCCGGTCGTGGTGAAAAACGAGCCCTGTAATCGCACCTTGACTTTGTCGCGTTCGACCTCGACCACTCGGCCCAAAATGTATCCAGCGGTCTCGCTCTCGCGCTCCACAAGTTCCGTTTGCACGAAGCCCGAAATCGGGCCAGTTTCCGTATCGACCGAAATCAGCAACTCGTCCAGTGGGCCAGGCTCGATTTGGCAGGGAACGCGAACGAGTTGACCTCGCTTGAACTGCATAGCAACCATCCGACCCTCCACTCCAACAGTTCGCCTTATTTTCGCTGGCATTTCAAGAGCCAAAGGGAACACTGACATAATGGAAAAAACGCGTGACTGTCAATTGAAAAAGGCTGCTCTCTTGTTTGCGGCATACGCCTGCTGAACGAAACCAGGATACTGGGAGGTCTGACTAGGACACTGCGCCTGGAATGAGGACGGAACCGTCGCGCCGAGCCCGGTTGACAATCTGCCGAGTGGGCAGCTACGCAGGCGGGTGGGTGCGCAATATGCTGCTTGAAGATCGCATAGCGATTGTCTCAGGGGTCGGGCCCGGGATGGGGCGGGACATCGCACTCGCCTTCGCGCGCGAGGGGGCGGACGTCGTGCTTGCCGCGCGGTCGGCTGCGCAGCTCGAATCGGTTGCGCAGGAGCTGCGAGCGCTCGGCCGCAGGGCGCTGTGCGTCCGTACGGATATCGCCCAGCCCGATCAATGCAAGCACCTGGCCGCAGCTGCACGGGCCGAGTTCGGACGCATCGATGTCCTGGTCAACAACGCGTTCAAGGGCGGCGCGGAGCCAACCATCGAGGATGCAAGCATGGCAGAGTGGCGGACGATCTTCGAGGTCAACGTGTTCGGCTCCGTCCAACTCTCCCAGGCCGTGGTCCCGTACATGAAGGCACAGGGCGGCGGGTCGATCATCTTCATCAACTCGATGTCCATGCGGATCATCGAGCCGGGCTTCGGCGGCTACGCGGCCTCGAAGGGGGCCCTGATGACGGCGGCACAGACCATGGCCAAGGAGCTGGGTGCTGACAACATCCGCGTGAATTCCGTCGTGCCCGGGTACATCTGGGGTCCCGCGTTGCAAGGTTACTTCAGGCTGCTCGCGCAGCAGCAGAAGACGACGCCCGAGGCGATCTATGCGGGCATCGCCTCGCGCACCGCCCTCAACCGCATTCCGACCTCGGCGGAGATCGCCAGGGCGGTGGTCTTCTTCGCGTCCGATCTGTCGCGGGTCATCACCGGGCAGGCGCTCGACGTCAACGCGGGCCACTTCCTTCACTAGGGAGTGCGGGCCGGCAGGCCGACGAGACCCGCACCGCCGCGTCATCCCGGCGCGATGTCGATGAGCACGGCTGGAGCACCTTGCGTCACCTGGCCCGTCGCCGTTTTGAGCTTGATACGCTTGGCGCTGACACCGCTTTGCTCTTCCAGGATTTTCCGCACGTGGCGCGTGCGGTCGCTGGCGAGCCGCACGAGACGGTCTCGAGAGATCCGCCGCTGATTCAGCAGTTCGTCGAGAACCGGCTTTGCGGATTCCGGCAGGGGTGGCGCCGGCTGGCGAGCGACACGCGCTTCGAGGTACTCGCGCACTGCCGCCTGCGCCTGTGTATCAGCTGGCGCGGCATCCGCCCTCCCTTGTCCCATATCCACCAGGAGGTCGGCTTCCTTCAACCAGTCAACATCCGCCGCCCCAATCTGGCCTGCCAAGGCAACGTCCAAACCAGGATGCCGCGCCAGCAGCGCTGCAACGTGCTGCGCCTGCACTTGACCTCGCGGAGCCAGCGCCGCGCTCCCCGGCTGGAAGAGCAGCGGCTGGACGGCAAAGTCCTCGACCTTCCCTCCTCCCAGGGTGACCAGCCCAACGAGTTTCAGTGGTGACGTGATTGCGTTGAGCACGACGTGCTGCAACGAATTCCGCACAGTGCTCAGCAAGCCGACTTGGGCTCCCTGGGCATCGCCGCTGAGCGGCAGATCCAGGGTGATGTTTCCCTGCGCGTCGCGCATCAGTGCCAGCGCCAGGGACAACGGGATGCCGAACTGGTCGCGGAAGATATTCTCGCCACGCGTGCCTTGCAGCGAGAAGTCATGCAGCACCACGTGGTTTGCCGTATCGTAGCGGCCGGAGGCGACATGTATCGTCGAGGTCAGCGAGGCGTCCCCACGCGCCACGCTATAGTTCGAGTAAGTCGTGGCGTAGGGATTGAACTGGAGGAGATCGATCCGTTTTGCCTCCAGCGTCAAGCGGGCATCGCCGGCCGCCACGGCTCCGTTCAGCGACAGTGGCGCGCCGCCGAATCCCGCGGTCTGCAGGGAGAGATGCGTGACGCGCAAGCTGGGCCATGTGATGTCCGTTGCCTGGACTTCCATTTCAGACATCCGGCCACGAAAGAAGGGCGTCACCGACTGATCCGTGACGCTGAGTTGCCCGCCGCTGACATCGAGTCGTGCGACGTCGATCCGCACTCGCGCCCGGTTCGAGCGGGCGGGGGATCCGGACTTGGCCGCCGCGGTCGTCTGCGGCTGCGCCTGGTCCGTCGCGCCGTCCGAGGCTGTCGGGGCCGGCGAGGTGGGGCTTTGCTGTTCGGCACTGGCGGCGCTTTCTTTTTCTTTCGAAGCCGCCGGTGCATGAACGAACCACGCAGGCAATACCAGCCCTGCGGCCGTTCGAGTGAGCTGACAGGCCGGCTGGGACAAGCGAAGCCGCTGCAACCGGACGGCCACTGGCTCGAACGCTTTCTCCTTTCTGCCGGAGAAAACTGCCTCGGGTATACGAATCTCCGCGACGTCGGCGCGAAGTGTCTTCCACTGCACCGAGAACTGCTCGGGATCGTCCTCCGCCAACGAGACATCGGCGACAGTCATGTACCCCTTGGCTCGCACCGTTCCCGGCGAAGCAGCAGCGCGGTCGCCGAAACCGGCTCCGCCGGAGGTTTCCGCTCCCGCAACGACTTCGAGCGCGCCTTCGGTCCGGCCCGAGCGGATCAGGGCAGCCAGGCCAGGCAGGACGGGACGGAGCAATTGGGCGAGCGAAAGAGCCGTCCAACGGAGACTCCCGCCGAACCCGAACGGCTGCACCCGGACTGATCCGCTTACGGCCAGCGTCCCCTTACCCACCTTCAGCTCAATGCTGACGGGCGAGCTTGTGGCGCTCTCGGTACTCAGGTTCTCCCCCGAAACCCCGACGACCACGTCCAACGGCGACTTCGCTCCCAGCACGATCACGTGCGAATCACGCACGCCCAGGTGGGCGACCGTCCAGTGCCACGGGTGACGGTCATCGCGCGCCGACGGAGGTGCGGCGTGCGGCTGGTCCCCCCTTTTCCCGGTTGATTCTTCCTTATCGCCGTCGCTCGGCGAGTCACCTCGGCCAGCGGGTGGTTCAGCAGCCGAGGCAGCGCCACCCAGCAGCGGGACAAGCACGGGCCCCGCCGGCTGTACGACGACCGCGGCGTCCACGGCGTTGATCGACTTGACCGTGGCGTGATGGTGGAGCAGGTCGAGCCGATCCACGTCGACGGCAAGCGATCCCCAGCGCAGGGCGGGTCGATCCAGCTCCGGAACACGAACGACCAGGTCTCGTAGTGTCACGTGGCCGCGCAATTCATCGTGAATCCCCGACTCCATGCGGTAGTGGACTGTTCCGTCGAGCCGGCCGTGCAGCTGACTCCATCCGGTTGATGGAATGTACAAGCGGGCCAGACGCAGAGGCAGATCCTTGCCTTTGACCACCGCTTGTAGCCGGACACCCTTCTCCGCCGCGCTCAGATGCGCCGTGACGTGCAACGGTGCGCCCTCGACGTGCGCCTGCAGCTCGATGCGGGTCGGTTCCTCATATGTCCCGTGGTTCAGTGAGACCTCTTGCACCTGCAAGCGATTCACCGTCGCCTCAATGCGGAGGGGATTGCCGACCGTATAGTCCTGAAACGCGACCGTGCCGGTGGTCACGACGAGGGCATCCGCGGCGACTGTCCAACCAGGACTTGACGCGGGGGGCGTTTCCACCGCCGCGGGCCTGGACCTAATCAGACGGGACAGATTCAGTGTGCCGCTCTTCAGCCGGTCGGCGTGCACGCGCGGTGACTCGAGGCGGACGCTGCGCAGACGCAGCGAGCGTTTGAAGAGATCCGGCCAGGAAATGCGCACGTACAAGTTGCGCCAAGTAATGATCGGCGGCGCGCCGGCGCCCTCGAGGAACACCGCTACATCCTGCAAGGCAACGGCACCACGCAGAAGCCACAGGTCCAGGTCACCGATCTCGACGCGTCCGTTGATCGCATCAGACGCGCGGGCGGCCACAATCGGGCGCAGCACCAGCGGCAATGCGAGTCGACATGCGAGCAGGAAGATGAGCGTGGCGTCCAGGAACGGATGCCGTCTGAAAAACGAGAGGAGGCGCTTGCCCTGATGCTCGGACCCTAGCATGGTCACGTGATGCTGCCACAGATCCGGCCGCGGGTCAGCACTGCACGGGACGGCGCGCGGTCCGAATGAGCCCGCGGTCAGCGGCGGAAGCCGCGCAGGGGAACGAGTGCCAGCAGCGTCGCGAAGGCAGCGAGCGCGAACAGGACATGATAGGCGACCAAGCGATCGATGCCGGCGGCGAAGGCAGCGTCGAGAGCACACCCGGCGGCGAACGGCGCGAGGCCGTAAGCGAGACTCGACGTGACGTGGGCCACCACCAGCAAGCGGGTCGGCGCGTGCACGGGCGCCAACCGGAACAGCACGTGCGTGTCTGCGACGCCGAAGCCCGAGGACAGGGCAGCGAGGCTGAAGAAGAACCCGGCCATCGGCGCGACCGCACTTCCCAGGCTCGGAACACCCAGCAGCGCCAGGTACAGCACGGCCATGCCAGCGGCAGTGGTGGCGAACACCGGCTGTGGGCCAAACCGGTCCACCGCTCGGCCCCAGAGGTACAGCGAAACGAAGCCGCCGGCGTAGTAGGCGACGGTCGCCACGAGCACGTCGGAGCCCGAGAACCCCAGCGTTCGGCGCATGAGAACAATCACGAACGGAATGACGACGCGCCGTGCGGCTCCGCCGAGGCTGACACCGAGGAGATACCTGCGTAGTCGGGCGTCGCTACCCAGGAGAGCGATGGCTTCGCGGATGCGCACGCGCTCGCCCGTCTCCGCTGGTGGTTCCGGCAGTCGCATGATCAGGACGATCCGCAACAAGCCGCAGGCCGTCGCCACCGCGAACAGTGGCCCGAACGATCCGGGGCGTGCCGCGAGCCAACGCTGTGCAGCAACAAAAAAACCGATGAGCGTCAGGTGCCAGCCCGTGCGGAGAAGGCCGAAAAATTGGCCGACCCGTTCGGACTCGACATAGCCACGTAACAACGGGTACCACACTGTGCCGGAAACCACGACGCCGGCGGCGGCAGCCGTGAGGCTCGCCAGAGCAATTGCCATCGGCCACGGCGGCGCGGCCGCCGCCAACAACGCGAACGCAATCAACGGCATGCCGGCGACCACCGCAACGACCTGCCCGGCGACGAGGATGGATCGCTTTCGGAAGCGCCCTACGGCGCGCAGGGTCGGCAGCTGCAGGAGCTGCCCCACAGGCTCGAAGGCGCGCTGGAGACCCACCAGGGTCTCACTCGCACCGAGTGCCACCAGGGCCAGCGTAGGCAGCTGGTCGGTGAAGGCGAGGCGATGCGTCATCCCCGCCGGATGACTCAGAATGGCCAGGCGGCGGCCGCGCGCCCGCAGACTCGGCAACAGCTGCCCAGTAAGCTCCGGCGCGCCCCGGTCCGCCGCCGGCCGGTTGCCGGTCACGTCCTCCACACCGTCCAGCGCCGGGCAACGCAGTGCTCGGCTCCTGCCAACAGCCCTCCCCGTTCAACCGTCATATCGGTCGCGGCTTGCAAGGCTCGGACCCTATCGCGCGACGCATTGACTTTCGCTTTTTATTCGTGTAGCCTGGTTTTGGCGTAGGGCACGGGAAACCGGGAGGAAACGGATATGGACGCGTGCAACGATGCAGGGCTGACGGCTGCAGGAGAGATGGGGAACATGGGGTGCCGGGACACGATCGAGATTCCGTTGCTCGGCGAAGTCGCCGCCGGGGCACCCTACCAGGCCTTTGCGGTCGAAGAAACCCTCAACGTCCCGACGACGCTATGGGCTGGCAAGCGTGTCTTTGCGCTGCGGGTACGGGGCAAGTCGATGATCGACGAAGGCATCCACCACGGCGACTACCTCATCGTTGAACCCCGTCCCGTAGCCGACAATGGGCAGACGGTGGTGGCGGAAATCGACGGCTGCGTCACCGTGAAGAAGTACTATCGGGAAGCGGATGGACGAGTGCGGCTGCAACCCGCCAACCCTGAGATGCTGCCCCTCACCATGCGTGGCGACCATGTCCGGATCATAGGCGTGGTCGCCGGGGTTTTGCGGAAGTTCGGTTTCGGTGACGGGCGGAGGGCGGCTGGCATGTCGAAGGGCAGCGGGACCGGCTGTACCCGATCGGCTAGCGGGGTGCGCCGTGCAGGAGGGGCTGTCGCCGACACCGCGTCGATTGACTTGGAGGTCAACGTGATGGACAGCCAGCTCATCCGCTGGGAGTCGGCGCTGGCGCGTGCCAGGCAGGACCGGCGACTCGTGCGCCACGTAGCGCGCATGGAAGAGCTGGGCCGCGATCTGCAGACCTTGCGCGAGTGGTGCGCTCGCACCAATAAGCCCGGCCTGCGGCGTGCCTTACTCCTCGAGGCAAACAAGGTCATGCGCCGGATGCAGCGTTTCGCAAGCACCACAACCGTCCGTCTTCCTGACCTGGTCCTCCACTAAGCCCGCTTCTCACACGTCGGGGCAGGTACAAGTGCGCCCGTCACGACCTCCCCCTTGCCCCCTCCTTGGGGGACTGTCGATTTTCTCGCGATCGCGCCCTTCGAGACGCCGCCAGAAGAGGGCGGCTCCTCAGGGCGAGCGGTTGGTATATTGGATTTCAATACTATTTTTCCGTTCGTCCTGAGGAGGCCCCTTCCTTTGGGGCCGTCTCGAAGGACGTGCTTGGTGCTTATCGACAGCCCCTTGGTAAGGAGGGGGTCGGGGGGAGGTACAGGTGCGCCAGCGTCACGGCCGGCTGTTGAGGATGTCCCGTTCGGCCGCGGGCCACACGGCTTCGAGAACCGCTACCATGCGATCAACATCGGCGCGCGTCGCGCACAGCGGCGGGGCGAGCGCTACACATTGGAACAGGGCGCGGGCGATCAGGCCGCGCTCGAACGCCGCCGCGACGATGCGGTGCGGGTCCTCGATGTTAGGGAACGGCTCCTTCGTCGCCTGGTCGCGGACGATTTCGAGCGCGGCGAGCATGCCGAGCCCCCGGATCTCGCCGACGATCGGTGAATGGCCGAACGCCGCGCGCAGGCGCGCCAGCAGATGAGCACCGACCTCCCGCGCGTTATCGACCAGACCCTCGCGCTCGATGATCTCGATGTTGGCGAGACCAGCCGCGCAGCACGTTGGATGGTTGTTGTAGGTGAGGCCGAACATCAACGGGATGCCCGCCGGCATTTCGTCGCGAATGGTCTCGTAGACCTGGTCGGAGATCATGGAAGCGGAAAGAGGGAGATAGCCCGACGAGATCCCCTTGGCGAACGACACCAGGTCGGGGTGGATATCCCAGTGCTCCATCCCGAACCACTTGCCCGTGCGCCCAAAGCCGGTGATCACCTCGTCGAGGATGAGAAGCAGACCATGACGTTTGCAGATCTCCTGGATCGGGGCGAAGTAGTCCGCCGGGGGCAGGAGAACGCCGCCTGTACCCATGACCGGCTCGAGGATCACGGCGGCCACGGTGTCCGCGCCTTCGCGCTCGATCACGGTCTCCAGATCGGTCGCACACGCCAGCCCGCAGTCGGGATACGTTTTGCCAAACTCGCAGCGATAGCAGTAGGGGGGAGCGAAGTACGCGTGCGACGCGTCCTGCTCGATGAAGGCGTGGTACGCGAGGATCCCCGTTGCCGTGCCGGCGCTGCGAGTGGCCCCGTGGAAGGCCCAGCGGCGGGAGATGATTTTCACCTTCGAGGCCTTGCCGCGCAGCGCATGGTACAACCGGGCGAACTTGAAGTTGGCTTCGTTCGCCTCGCTGCCGCCACTGTGAAAGAGGACATGATTGAGACGGCGGTCCGCCGGCAGGAGACCGACGACACGCTCCGCCAGCTGGGTGGCCGGCTCGTTCCCGAAGTCCCAGAAGCTCGGGTAGTAGGCCAACTTGTGCATCTGCGCCGCCACGGCGTCGGCAATCTCCGTGCGGCCGTGGCCGACGTTGATGTTGAATAAACCGGAGAAGCCATCGATGACCGTGCGACCATCGGCCAGCACCAGCTCGACGCCATGGCCGCCGACGAAGAGTTTCGAGCCGTAGCGCTCCTGCTTGCGGAACTCGTTGATCGGATGAATGACATGGGCCCGGTCGAGGCGGGCAAGGTTGTCGAGATCGGTGGTGACGTTAGCCATGAGCTTCCTCCCAAGCAGAGTGAACCCTCAGATCAATGCCGGCGAATGCCGAGCCCCGCACACTCGAGCCGCTCGTTTTCCGTCCGCGCCGTGCCTGCGGGCGCCGGGAGGCCGGGGTTTTGCCATTACATGGGTCATCGCAGCGCATACCGCCCGGCAATCACAGGGAGGTCGAGCCAGGTCTTCACTCCCGGTGTCGCTCGGCAGACGGCAGGAATGGCATTGACGAGCCGCATCGCGGAAGCCACGCAGCCATCGATGTTGTGATCCGCACTCCGGAAGCCGATCTGCAGATCGCAGCGCATCGACGGCAGGCCCTCGATGGTAACCCGATAAGTACCGGGCCCGCTGCCCTGCGGCCAGTGGGGCGCGACGTCGTCGCGCAGGCGCGTCACGTGCTCGACGACGATCGCGGGCTTGCCGCGGACGATGCCAGAGACCTCGAAATGGATACCGGCGACCATTCCCTTTTCGATTCTGCCGCAGGAGATCTCGAACGGCTCCTCCGCCAGCGCGACTTCGTGCCACTGCCGAATCTCTTCCAGCTCGGCACCGAGGGCGTCGGCCACCATCTGCACTGACGGGCCCCACGCGAGGGTCAGTGCGCCCGGCACGAGCAGCGGCACCGGCGTACCGGGTGGTTTTCCAAAGCCCATCACCTCGAACAGGGTCACGGGCTGGTCGTAGGTGGCGTAGTTGAAGATCTCCTGCGCGCGCACCGATTCGATCCGTTCCGCCAGGCTCGAGAGCACGATAGGCAACGCATCGGGTGCAAAGCCCGGATCGATCCCGGAGCAGTAGAAAGACGTCTGCCCGTGCTGGCACGCGGCCTCGAGCTGTCGCGCAAACTCGGGGACTGCATGCCAGGGATAGATCAGCGGCACGAACGAGCTGGTCACGACGTTCTTCCCCGAGGCCAGCATCCGGCACATATCGTCAACCGCTTCACTTGGGCGATAGTCGGTGGCTGCGGCGTAGCAGACACAGTCCGCCTCGAGGGCAAGCAACTCGTCCGCGTTGCGTGTTGCCCGGACACCGGCGCGCCCAGCGCCGCACAGTTGGCTGGCGTCCTGACCAGCCTTCCCGTCGCTGCTCACCCAGAGCCCGGCGAGTTCCAGCTCGGGGTGCTGCACGATCGCCCGCAGCGCGTGCTTACCTACATGCCCCGTGGCCCACTGAATCACGCGGTATGTCACGTCTCTACCCTGCTCTCCCCGTGTGTGTTGGCTGCCAGCAAACGCCTCCAGACTCGACCTGCATTCTGGTGGATAGGAAACGCCGAAGCAACCGCGACCCGCGCAGCACAGCAGAGAATGATCATTCAACCCCCTCACCCCCACCCTCTCCCGGAGGGCGAGGGAGATGAGGATGAGGAGGGGAATCCACATTCCCCAATCCGAAATCTGTTCGGTCTCCCATTCATTTTCAGATCAAGGTAAGGTTAAGTCGTTTTGACCAGTTCCGCGGTGCTACTGTTCCTCAAGAATCTCCTCTTCACGGTTTTGATCCCAGGCACCGTTGCCGTGTACGTGCCCTTGCTCATCGCTTCCGATGCCTCGCCCCCACCTGATTTTCCTTGGACGATCCGGCGCTACGCTGCGATCGCTCCCCTCATGACAGGCGCAGCCCTCTACTTCCGGTGTCTGTGGGAGTTCGCCACATTCGGGCGCGGCACGCCGGCACCGATCGACGCTCCCAAGCGGCTCGTTATCCGAGGGCCCTACCGGTACGTTCGAAATCCCATGTACGTCGGCGTGCTCTTGGTCATCGCGGGCTGGGTCGTCTACTTTGCCTCCGCGACGCTGCTCCTCTACGCGGCCGCAGTCGCCGCGGTGGTGCATCTATTCATCGTGTTCTATGAGGAACCGACCCTGCGCAGCACCTTCGGCGCTGACTACGAGCGATACACGTCAGAGGTCAATCGCTGGCTCCCTCGTCTTCATCACTCTCAGGCGGCGAGCGGTGGTGGCGATGGCATCTAGACATACTCGAACTTCAGGAGGCCAGGAGCGTCCGGACCGTACCCTCGCCGAGGATCTCGTCCAGGGCACCATGCGGCACAGCGACCCCGAGCGTCGGCGAAGGTTGTGCCGCAATACTGCTCGCGATAGGATCGCACCTCTCAGGTGTCGACAGGGACACGAAGGAAGGGAGGAACACACATGGCGGTAGCACGGGTAAGCGAAATCGTGGCCTCTTCCACCGAGTCGTTCGATGGGGCCGTCCGGGCTGGATTGAAACGGGCCGCCACGACGATCCGCGGAATTACGGGTGTCGAAGTGACGCGGATGCAGGGGAAGGTCGAGAAGGGCAAGCTCAAGGAGTACCGTGTCCACATGAACGTCACCTTCGTGCTCGAAGAGTAGTCCGCTGCGCGTCGCCGTATCCCGATTTCGCGGGGCGACGCAGAGACGTCGGGAAGAATCCGGGGGCCGTTGTTGCCGGCGCTGGCAGGTGCTCGCGGCGCCGCTGGGCGGTAGTCTTCACGCGCAAGCCATGCGCCCGCGCCGGGGCGTGCGGGGTGTGGCTTGACCGTTCCAAACCCCTGTGGTAGCGAAGGCGCGTTCTGAATCCCCACCGAGGAGGCTTCCCGTGAAAATTCTCGTTACTGTCAAGCGCGTGCCGGACCCGAACGCCACGATCAAGGTCAAGCCCGACGGCAGCGGAATCGTCACCGACAATCTGAAGTACGTCATTAATCCTTTTGATGAAATCGCCATTGAAGAGGCCCTACGCCTCAAGGGCAAAGGGGGGGACGCCGAGGTGGTGCTGGCAAGCATCGGAGCAAAGGCGGCGTCCGAGCAGCTGCGCACCGGACTTGCCATGGGCGCCGACCGCGCCCTGTTGGTCCTGGCGGAGCAGGAGCTGGACTCGCTCGCCGTCGCCCGCATCCTGGGAAAGATCGTCAAGGACGAGAACATCGACCTCGTGCTCATGGGCAAGCAAGCCATCGATGATGACGCCAACCAGGCAGGGCAGATGCTGGCTGCGCTGCTCGGCTGGCCGCAGGCGACCTTTGCGTCCAAAGCGGAGAGTCTGGATTCCGAGGCGGAAAAGCAGGGGGTGCCCGGCATCGTCCTGACGGACGGACAGCGCGCCAAGGTGGTCCGCGAAGTGGACGGCGGCCTGGAAACCATCGCAGTTGCGCTACCCGCGGTCGTTACGGTTGATCTGCGGCTCAATACCCCGCGCTACGCCTCACTGCCGGGAATCATGAAAGCCCGCAAGAAGGAGATGAAGGAAATCCCCGTCGACAGCCTCGGCGTCGATGTCACGCCGAAGCTGCGGGTCGTGAAACTGGCTCCGCCGGCGAAGCGGCAGGCCGGGCGGAAGGTTGAATCGGTACAGGAACTCGTCCAGGTTCTGCACGCGGAAGCGAAAGTCATCTGATCGGAATTGGAGCAAACAATGGGAAACGTTCTCGTGTTCGCTGAACACCAGCACCACAAGTTTTCGAAGACAACCCAGGTCGCACTCACCGCCGGGAAGGAAGCGGCGAGCAAGAGCGGTGGGGAATGCTACGCGGCCGTCCTAGGCAAAGGGATCGCCGACCTCGCCGCCGAGCTCGCCGAGTACGGTGTCAAGACGGTGTTTGCCGTCGACGACGCGGCGCTCGAGCACTACCTGGCCGACGCGCATGCCGCCGCGCTGGTCCAACTCGCCAAGGACAAAGGTATGGAGACCATCCTTGCCACGGCGACGGCGGTCGGGAAGGACTTGCTACCGCGCGTCGCGGCGTTGCTCGGTGCGGGCATGGCCAGCGAGGTGGTCGGCTTCAACGACGACGGCACCTACCAGCGGCCGATGTACGCGGGCAACGTCATGGCCACCGTCGCACTCGAAGGGAGTCCCAAGGTCGTCAGCGTTCGCGCCACTGCCTTCGACCCGGCCAGCAAAAGCGACAAGGGAGCGACCGAGGCCGTCGCCGTGAACATCGATCCGTCCGCGAAAACCGTGCAGTTCGTGGAGTTCAGTGAAACGAAATCGGATCGTCCGGTGCTGACCGAGGCCCGCATCGTCATCTCGGGCGGGCGGGCGCTGAAGTCGGCCGAGAACTTCAAGACGGTCCTGGAACCCTTGGTGGACGTCATGGGCGCCGCCATGGGCGCCAGCCGTGCTGCGGTGGACGCGGGCTATGTGCCCAACGACCTGCAGGTGGGCCAGACGGGCAAAGTTGTGGCTCCCGAGCTGTACATCGCCGTTGGTATTTCAGGTGCGATCCAGCATCTCGCCGGCATGAAAGATTCGAAGGTCATCGTTGCGATCAACAAAGACGAGGAGGCGCCGATCTTCCAAGTTGCCGATTACGGCCTGGTGGCAGACCTCTTCAAGGCCGTGCCGGAAATGAAGGACGCGGTGGAAAAGCTCAAGCAGTAGCCCTGTAGCTGAATCGGGGGTGCGGTGCGCTACGCCGCTCACGCCATGCTGTCCGCGACCAGCTCCATGACGTCGAGCGCCTCGACCCGCTCCTCCATGTTCTTGGCCTTGAGGCCATCGTCGATCATGGTCATGCAGTAGGGGCACGCCACGGCGACCACGTCGGGGTCGGTTTCCAGGGCCTGCTCGACGCGGTGGACATTGACGCGTTTCGTCGCCTCTTCCTCCATCCACATGCGGCTACCGCCGGCCCCGCAGCACATGCCGAAGCGGCGGTTCCGCTCCATCTCCTTCAGGCTCACGCCCGGCACGAGCTGGAGGATGGCGCGCGGCGCATCGAAGATATCATTGTAGCGGCCGAGATAGCAGGAGTCGTGATAGGTGACGTCGCGTTTTCCCCCGGGTGTGAATTCAATCCTCCCATCCGCGAGGAGTCCTCTGACGAACTCGGTGGCGTGGATCACCTCGAAGTGGCCACCGAACTCCGGATACTCATTCTTCAACGTGTTGAAGCAATGCGGGCAGTTGGTCAGGATCTTCTTGACCTTGTACCCGTTGAGGACCTCGGCGCACGCTTGCGCCATGGTCTGGAAGAGGTACTCATTGCCGGCGCGGCGAGCGGTTTCACCGTTGCACAGCTCCTCGACACCGAGAATCGCAAAATCGACCTCCGCTTTCTTGAGGATCTTTGCGACCGCTGCGGTAGTGCGTTTGTTACGGTCGTCGAAAGATCCGGCGCAGCCGACGAAGTACAGATACTCGGCGTCGGGACGCTCCGCCACCGTGGGAATATCCAAGCCCTGGGCCCAGGCAGCCCGCTGCGACGCGTCGATGCCCCAGGGGTTGCTCTGCGTCTCCAACGCCTTGAAAGTGCGGGTCAGCTCCGCCGGAAAGCGAGCTTCTTCCTGCACGAGGTGACGGCGCATGTCCACGATCTTGTCGACGTATTCGATCATGACTGGACAGGCTTCCTCGCATGCTCGGCAGCTGGTGCAGTCCCACAAGACTTGATCGTGGATGAGGCGCTCGCCGACGACGTTTTCGCCGACCGTGATGGGCTCCTCCGCGTCGCTGGCAGGTTGCAGCGCCAGGACGTCGCTCTCGTGCTCGTACAGGTAGTCACGCAGGTTCACCAGGAGTTGTCGCGGTGCCAGCTCCTTGCCGCTGATCGTAGCCGGGCAGTGCGACGAACAGCGGCCGCATTCGGTACACGAGTACATATCGAGCAGTTGCTTCCAGGTGAACTGGTTGATGTAAGATGTGCCGAACGTGGTGGTGTTCTCGAGATCCTGTGTCTGGAGGGCGCCGCGCGGCTTCGTCTTGACGAAGAAGACGTTCGGCAGCGCAGTGATGATGTGAAAATGCTTGGAGACCGGCAGCAAGTTCAGGAACACGAGGATGACGACGTTGTGCAGCCACCAGCCCGCATCGCTGAAGAGCTTCGCGGTGCCAACGCCCAAGCTGCCGATTGCCATGCCCACCAGCCGACTGAACGGCTGCCACGGCATTTCGGCCTGCACATGCGGCTCGGCGGCCTTGTACACCATGCGCCCGCCGTCGTAGAGCAGACCACCGATCATGATGCAGCCGATGAACACCAGGATGAGGTAGGCTTCCCAATGCGAGTGCCCTGCCAATCGCTCCTCGGCCGGCTTGAAGCCGTAGAGCCGCTTAGGGTGCGACACACCCCAGCGGTACAGCGCCACACTGACCGCGCCCAGCACGATCACCTCCATGACGTCCTTGAGCAGCAGGTACGGGCCACCGAGCAGGCCAGGGGTGAACAGCGGCACGTGGAAGTCGGCAACGAATCCGCGCCCGAACATCGTGATGACTTGAACGGCCAGAATGGTAAACCCCCAGAAGATGAAGAAATGCATCCAGCCGGCAGTCTGCTCGCTGAGACGCGTCTGCGGGCGGGGTTCTCTCTGGACGAACTTCTTCTGTCCGAAGGCATAGACCAGGAGCGCCCGGATGCGTTGGGGAACGTTGTCCAGGCGGGCGACCGGGGCCGCCTTGAGCAGTACGCCGACACGCCTATAGACGGTCCGCGTGAAGTACCCGAGCCCGACGAGTATCAGGGCGCTGAAGATCAGCGTGCTCATTACTCCACCTCCCGAAAGGAGCGGTCTCGAAGCCGCGCGGGGACTCGTAGGGCAAACGGGTTCGCATTTCAAGCGCCCCTGCAGCGCGTGCGCAGCGTCTTATGTCACGCAGAAGCGCTGCTGTTCGCCACGGTCGTCTTCGCCGCCTGCACGCCGCATCCCGCGGTCGTCATCTACAGCAAACAGGGAGCGGTACGGGTGGACGTGGAGGTCGCGGACACCCCTGATGCCCGCGCGCGCGGTTTGATGTACCGGCGCGACTTGGATCCGGATGCCGGGATGTTGTTCATATTCCCCAGCGAATCCCAGCAGCATTTCTGGATGAAAAACACGCCCTTGCCGCTCGATATGGTCTTTATCAGTTCCGCAGGGGAAATCGTCGGGATTGTTCCCGACACCCGCCCGTTCAGCACGAATCCGCTGAGTGTGGGCGCCCCGTCCCAGTATGTGCTGGAGGTCCACGCGGGCTTCTGCGACCGGCACGGAATCGCCACGGGTGATAAGGTGGACTTCCAACACGTCCGACACGACCACCGGTGACGAGGGGTGAAGAGATCGCCCGTCACCCGCTGCCCGTCTGCTCGTACGACCGCCGACTGCGGGCAGTCGGGGTGAAAACCAAGTACTGCTGTTCAAAAATGCGGTGGCGCTCGGATTTTTCCCCTCCTTACCAAGGACTGGTCATGTCCCACATTTCGTGGCTCTGAACACTGCGGAGCGAAGTTCCCCCCTTTGAAAAAGGGGGGCCAGGGGGGATTTTCTCCCGCCACAGCGGTTCATCGCTCGCTGCGCGAGGGTTACCGGCCAGGGACGGAGCGAAGCAAATCCCCCTCAATCCCCCTTTGTCAAAGGGGGAAGCTCACCCGCTGAACCGGCAGTGTCCAGAAGGCCAAGATGTGGTAAAGATCAGTTGCCAACGAGGGGGCAAGGGGGAGGTCGCGACCGGCGCCCTTCTACCTCTCCCCAACTCCTCCTTCGAAAGGGAGGGGGAACCTCGCGGAATACGTTACCCTCGTCCTGAACCGCTGCACGACGGGATGTCGAGATAGACAAGATCATACGGCCATTCTTGAATTCAACACGCCCGCGTACTAAGAGACGCCTGTCCCGACCGACTCGGTCGGGACAGGCGTCTCTATGGGACTCAAGGAAAATCTCGAGCAGCTCGAACAGCTCCAACGTGAGGCCGAGCTCGGGGGTGGTCACGACCGGATCGAGCGGCAGCACGCCTCGGGGAAGCTCACGGCACGCGAACGCGTGGAAATGCTGCTCGATCCCAGCTCCTTTGTCGAAACCGACAAGTTCAAGACCCATCGCTGCACCGACTTCGACATGGACAAGAAGAAGATCCCGGGCGACGGGGTGGTAACCGGCTGGGGGACGATCGACGGCCGCCTGGTCTACGTGTTCTCACAGGATTTCACGGTCTTCGGCGGCAGCCTCAGTGGCGCATTCGCCGAAAAGATCTGCAAGGTTATGGATTTAGCCATGAAATCCGGGGCACCGGTGATCGGGCTGAACGACTCGGGCGGCGCCCGCATTCAGGAGGGCGTCGTGAGCCTCGCGGGCTACGCGGACATCTTTCAGCGCAACGTCATGGCCTCGGGTGTGGTGCCCCAAATTTCCGCCATCATGGGACCGTGTGCAGGGGGGGCCGTATACTCACCGGCCATGACCGACTTCATTTTCATGGTCGATAAGATCGGGTACATGTTCATCACTGGCCCGGACGTGATCAAGACGGTAACCCACGAGGAGGTCACCAAGGAGGACCTCGGTGGCGCTGCCACGCACAGCATGCGCAGTGGTGTGGCACATTTCTCTGCACACACCGGCCCCGCGTGCCTCGCCATGATCCGCGAACTCCTGTCCTACCTTCCGAGCAACAACGTGGAGGATCCTCCGTTCGTCCGCAGCACGGACGACCCCTCGCGGCGCGACGACGCGCTGCGCACGATCGTCCCCGATGATCCCACCAAGCCCTACGACATCAAGGACATCATCAGGGCTGTGGTCGATGACCGCCACTTTTTCGAGGTACATGCTGAATACGCGAAGAACATTGTCATTGGGTTCGCCCGGCTCGGGGGGCGGTCGATCGGCATGGTCGCGAACCAGCCGATGTTTCTCGCCGGGGTGCTCGACATTGACGCGTCGCGCAAGGCCGGGCGGTTCGTCCGCTTCTGTGACTGCTTCAACATCCCCATCATCACGTTCGTGGACGTTCCCGGCTTTCTCCCTGGCACTGCCCAGGAATACGGTGGCATCATCACGCATGGCGCAAAGTTGCTGTACGCGTTTTGCGAGGCCACCGTCCCGAAAATCACCGTCATCACGCGCAAGGCTTACGGAGGGGCCTACGTCGTGATGTCATCGAAGCACATCCGTGGTGACATCAACTTCGCCTATCCCACGGCCGAGATAGCCGTGATGGGTCCGGACGGCGCGGTGAGCATCATTTTCCGCAACGAGCTCGATAGCGCGGACGATCCGATCAGCGAGAAGGACAGGCTGGTTGATGAATACCGGCGCACCTTTGCCAACCCGTTCAAAGCCGCCGAGCTGGGATACGTGGATGAAATCATCATGCCCGAGGACACGCGGCCCAAGCTCATCCAGGCGCTGGAAATCCTGCAAGACAAGCGCGACAAGAACCCGCCCAAGAAGCATGGTAACGTGCCCTTGTAGCATCAGGCGGCGCGTCGGGAGGCGGCGTACGGCGCTTGGACAGGGTCCAACCGCCCGGCGCACGCGGCCGCTTTCAGTGGCGCAATGCACGAGCGGACTGCACAGTGATGTTTGAACGGGTGCTGATTGCAAATCGCGGCGAAATCGCCGTTCGGGTCATCCGCGCGTGTCGCGAACTCGGCGTCGAGACGGTTGCCGTCTTTTCGGAGGCGGACCGTACGGCGTTGCACGTCAAAGAGGCTGATTACGCCTACCCGATCGGTCCGTCACCGTCGAAGGAAAGCTACCTGGTGATCGACAAGATTCTCGCGGTGGCACGGCACAGCAAGGCGGCGGCGGTGCACCCGGGATACGGGTTTCTGGCGGAGAACGCCGACTTCGCGCGACGATGCTGCAAGGCGGGCATCACCTTCATCGGCCCGTCCCCCGAAGCCATCGAGGCGATGGGGGACAAAGTGTCCGCGCGCACGCTCATGCGGAATGCACGGGTTCCAGTGGTCCCGGGATCGGACAGGACCCTCTCGACACCGGAGGAAATCCTTGGCGTGTGCAACCGCGTCGGCTATCCGGTGATGCTCAAGGCGGCGGCGGGGGGCGGGGGCAAGGGGATGCGCATGGTGCAGACCGCCGACGAGTTGCAGTCGGCGGTGCGTGCGGTGCGCGCGGAGGCCCAGTCGTCGTTCGGCGACGATCGTGTGTACGTGGAGAAGTTCGTCACCAAGCCGCGCCACGTCGAGGTGCAAGTGCTGGCGGATGCACAGGGCCACACCGTGTACGTGTTCGACCGCGAGTGTTCCATTCAGCGCCGCCACCAGAAGGTGATCGAGGAGGCCCCCAGCCCGGCCATCGACGCGCGCACGCGCGAGCAGATGGGACGGGTTGCGCTCCAGGCGGCCAAGGCTGTCAACTACGTCGGCGCGGGCACTGTCGAGTTTCTCGTCGACGCTGCGCGCAACTTCTATTTTCTGGAGATGAACACCCGCATCCAGGTCGAGCATCCGGTCACCGAAATGATCACGGGCATCGACCTGGTAAAGACGCAGATTCAGATCGCTGCCGGAACGCCGTTGGCGTTCCGGCAGCACGACTTGCAGCTGCGCGGGCATGCCATTGAGTGCCGCGTGTACGCTGAAGATCCGTACAACAATTTCTTCCCGTCGCCGGGCACGATCGCCTTTTTGCAGGCCCCTGGGGGCATCGGGGTGCGCGACGACAGCGGTGTGTACAGCGGCTTCGAGGTGAGCGTGCACTACGATCCGATCATTTCGAAGCTCGTGGCATGGGGAACCACGCGGGCGGAGGCCATCAGCCGGATGCGGCGCGCGTTGGATGAATACAGTATTCATGGCGTGACGACCAACCTTGCCTTCCACCGCTGGGTTCTCCAGCACCCGCGATTCGTCGCCGGCGATTTTGACACCAATTTCATCACGCAGGAGTTGCACGGGTTCCTTGATGTCACGGCCTCACCACGCAGAGAGGCTGCGCTCGCCGCCGCTGCACTGGCGCAACGCGACCGCGAGATTGCGCGGACCACGCGCCGTGCCGACGGGGGGCCGACTCGGTGTGGCCGCTCGCCGTGGAAGGCCGTTGCCCGACGCGAAGGGCTGCGCAGCTGATGGCGTACCTGGCCGAGCTGGATCGGGATACGTACCGCATCGACGTGCACGCAACGGGTGATTCGGCGTTCGCGGTCGAAATCGACGGTGTGACGCGCACGGTAGACAGCCGGCGTATCGGCCAGACCACCTACTCGCTCCTGATCGATGGTCGCTCAGTGGTGGCCGAAGTGTCGATTGACGACGATCGGTTCACGGTCACCATCGGGGGAGAAGTCTTCCACCTCGAACTGGCGGATGAGCGGCGGCGGCGGGTGAAGCTCGGCGAGCCGGAGGAAGAAAAAGGCCGCCGCGAGGTGCGTGCCCAGATGCCAGGGAAGGTCGTGGAAGTGCTCGTCGGCGTGGGCGACCGGGTCGTGCGTGACCAAGCGGTCCTGATCATCGAAGCGATGAAGATGCAGAACGAGGTCAAGTCTCCCGTCGCCGGAGAGGTGAAGGAAATTCTAGTCGTCGCCGGCCAGGCCGTCGAGTCGCGGCAGTTGCTCGCGGTGGTGGAATGAGCGGCCGGAGCCACCACCGGCATACCGGCAGGCCTGCCGCAGTGTGACAGCATGGACACACGAGACGACATCAAGAAAGCGCGGCAACGGTGGGAAGAGCAGTTGCTACGGCCGCGGCTCGCGCGCTCGCCGGAACGGCGCAACACGTTCGCGACGACATCCGAGATCGAGGTGCGCCGTCTGTGCACGCCGGAGGACCGCGCTGGTGCACATTACCTCGAGCAGGTTGGTTTCCCCGGGGCCTACCCGTTCACCCGTGGCGTGCAACCAACGATGTACCGCGGCCGGCTGTGGACGATGCGCCAGTATGCGGGCTTTGGCACAGCGCAAGAGTCCAACCGCCGCTACCGCTATCTCCTCGAGCAGGGCCAGACCGGTCTCAGCGTCGCCTTCGACCTGCCTACCCAAATGGGCCGCGA
>JBHHYR010000055.1:0-19676 GCA_046757585.1 Binatia bacterium
AGCGGCTGTGGCGCGGCTATACTTTTCAAAAATGTGAGGCTGGTCGGCCGCCGGGATGCCGCACCCGCTGTCACGTACCGTCACTTCGACGGCCTTGGCGGCTGCCGCCGTCGTGACCTCCAGCGCTCCGTCGCGGTCCGTGTACTTGATCGCGTTCGACACCAAGTTGCCGATCGCTCGAGCGAGTAGCTGGGTGTCTACGTGCAGAACTGGAAGCTGCGGCGCCAGGATGGTGGCCAGTCGGACACCCTTGGCTTCAGCGGAAAATCGATACGCGTCGAGGACCTGCTCCACCAACGCGTTCAAGCACGTCGGCTCGCGATGCGGCATGATCGGGTGTCCTTCGATAGCCGCGGCATCGAGCACGTTGCGCACCAAATCCAAGGCGCCGCGCGCGGAGCGCCGGATCCCGTGGATGTAGTCAGTTCGTTCCGAAGCTGTGGCAGTGCCCATCATCTCCGCGTAGCCGTCGATGATCGCTAGGGGGTTCTTCAGATCGTGCGACAAGGCACTCACGGCGTCACCGCGCAGCTCATCAGCCCGGCGGTACACCGCACGGATCTGACGTGCCGCATACGATACGACCCAGGCAGCGACAAACAGGCAGACGCTGACCGCAATGACGGTCGCTGCGGCGTCTTCCGGTGATTTCGCATAGGGAAGATGGTGGGCGAGCAGGCGATGCTGCTCAGCCCAGACCAACGAGCCGTAGAGGAGCGTGCTGGCGCCTGCTGCGAGGAACGCTGCGCGTTCGGAGAGCACCAGGCCGCCCAGACCGATGATGAGAGCGTACAGCAACGGACCGCTGACGTTGTCTGCCCCGCCGCCAAAGTGAATGCCCACGCTGACCGCGACAATGTCCGCGGCGAGGCTGAAGGTGACCATCCACACTGGCGCGTCGCCAGGCCACAGGACAATGGCACCCGTGGGCACCAGCGCCAGTAGGATGATGGGTGTGTAGCGTCCCGCCGGGACCCCGGGGAAGACAAACCACTGCAGCAACCACATGACGATGAGAATCACGCAGATTGCCAGCGCCTTGGTGACGTGGATGGCTCGGACGTTAGGCCCGGGCAGCCGCTCAATGCGCCATCGCTTCGCCGTAGAGGCCGCAGAATTCACCCTCTGCCCCCGTACCTCTTCCTATGACTCGACAGGCGGCAGTTGTCTAGAGCGTCAAGGCCAACTGAAGAATGTGAACGATGGGACCGTTCTCAAAAGGGGGAAGCGGTGAGAAGGGCCCGCTGGTATCTTCGGATCGAGGCTAGAGATACGGCAAGAAGACCCGCATGGCCGACAGCAGCGCTTCGATATCCGGATACGGCTGCAACTCCGCATACAGCGTGCTGTAGTAGGCGGATGCACGCTGGTGATCTGCCGCCTCTCCCGTGGCCACGGCCGCGTCGAGCATCTTGAGCATCGGCTGCGTGTTGAGCTTCGTCTCGGTCGGCATCTCGTCGTCAATGGCAATCAGCAGCCGGGCCCGCTCGATGAGTTTACGGACGCGCTGTTCGTCACTGCGCATTTCAGTCATGACCCGTGGCCTACCCTACACCTGGCTCGCCAGTCGTGTACCACGTACCAGCGGTTGTTTAGAACGGTTCGAATTCGAGAGGCTTCTCCTGTTCGTACATGATTGCAATGACTTGCTTGCCCGGATTCTTGGGGTCTTCGGCGAACGTCATGTTCGCGATCATGTCGCCTTTCTTGAACGAGATGAACGCATGCGTACTGCGCTGCACATGTTGCGTCACCTTCCAGCCGGCTTTCGTCATACGCTCCCGGTAGAACGCGTACACGTCGGTTATTGGAGCGGCCGTCCGGAAAATCACGTTGTGCGCATCGTTGGCGAGGTTCTGTACCTGTGCAAGCGCGGCGTCCTTGTAGATTGGCACATCCTCCGGGAAGTCTGCCGGCACGTCCGCGGGCGGGGTGGAGGCCGGTTCCGCCGCAGCTACCTGCGCCGGGGGAGCCTTTCGGCCCGGGGTGACCTTCGGAGCTGCTAGCCGCATGGGCGGCGTAATGTTCGGTCCGGAGGCGTGGAACCCAGCTGGCGGTGGCTTGAAGGCGCTCGGAGCCGGTTCGCTGACCTGCTTGTGGCAGGTACACGACGTGAACAGCGCTGCACTGACAAACAGGCCAGCTAAGGTTATACTGATGTAGCGCATGATTTTCTCCCTTCGCGCCGTAGTCTGAAGCCCCACGGAGTATAGCTGATTCAACTCCGAAGAGAAGCCGGGCGGTGACTGCCGCGTTGCAGATTGGAGGACGAACCGTTATCTAGGAATCGCGTACTGGACGCGCCGCTGAGCCGCTCGGGGCGGGCGCAGATGCTGGCGTGCACACGCGGATGGGCTACAGGTGAAACGAACTCCGAACATGGCTGTCCGCCACTCGCGGCGGCCCCCAGCCGTTGCTGTCGTCCGCGGTCGGTGCGCTCGCTTCGTGAGACGGTGTGCTCCGCGCCGGCGGGGAGTGATCTGATGGCTACCCGGTTCTGCACCCACTGTGGCGCCAAGGTGCTCACGGGTGCGATTTTCTGCGTGGAATGTGGCGAACGCCAAGCCAGCGGGCCAGCGCCGCGCCGAGCGTTCTCCCTCCCCTTGCAGCGTTATGCCCCAGTGTTTGTCGTCCTGACCGTGCTCGCGGTCGGCGCCGGCGCTGTTCTCTACGCGTACGCGGCACCGCGGGCACGGCCGGCGGTGCCTAGCCAGGGCGGGCCGTCAACGTTGCCCGATACGCGCGGCAAGTTGCCCGCCGGACATCCGGCGATCACTATTCCGCCTGAGGTGAAGCAGGCGATTCGTGACATGGCGCAGAAGGCGGCCGCCGCGCCCGACGACCTCGACGCCTGGAAACACCTTGCGGAGGTCCAGTACCGTGCGGGGCAGCTCGAGCGCACCTATCTGCCCGATGCGGCGGCTTCGTACCGGCACGTGCTCGCGCGTGAGCCGGACAATCTCGAGGCTATTCGCCACCTTGGCAACATTGCGTTCGACCAGGAGCAACGAGCGGTCGCGATCGATTACTATCAGCGCTACCTCAAGAAAAAGCCGGACGACCCGAACGTACGAACCGACCTGGGGACGATGTATCTCTCTGCTGGTAAGGCGGCACAGGCCATTGCCATTTACGACGCGGTCCTGCAGACGGATCCGTCGTTCTTCCAGGCACAATTCAACCTTGCCGTTGCGTATCGTGCCTTGGGGCAGCCTGACAAGATGATCGCGGCCCTGGAGAAGGCCCGCACCCTCGCCACTGATGACAAGACCCGAGCGCAAGTTGATCGCCTGCTGGCGCGTGTTCAGGGTCGATCCCCGGCCGGGGAAACCCCCGCGGCCGCCCGCGCGCAGGCAGCGGCGGGGCCCGCTCCCGCCGGAGGAGGGCCTGCCGCCAGCACCTTCCGTGCCGATGCTGAGAAGATCTTCCGTCAGAATCCCATCATGGGTCCGAAAGTGGAGCGCATCGAATGGCCGGCCCCAAAGACTGCCAAGGTGTACTTGCGTCACTTTCCAATGGACCAAATGGGTGCGCAGATGCGCAGCATGTTCATTGATCGCATGAAGCAGCGGATCAAGACGCAAAAGCAGACGCATCAGGTGTCGGAACCAACCCGCTTCGAGCTGGTGGATGCCGCCAGCGGCAAGGTGATGACAACCATCACGGAGTAACACGGGGCCGACCTGGCCGGCCTCGCTCGCAGACCAGCAGGTATCTCAGGCGATGAGATCGCAGCAAGCCGTCGAAGTGCCCCGCCACGCTCTGGCGGGCCTGCGCGTGGTGTCCTTCGAAAGTCGCCGGGCGGCGGAAATCGCAGAGTTGATCCGCCGCTACGGCGGTACACCGATACTTGCCCCGTCGATGCGGGAAGTGCCGCGCAACGACGATACTCGAGCGGTCGATTACCTGTCCCGTCTTGCGGCCGGAGAGATTGAGATCGTGGTGTTGATGACCGGAGTGGGCCTGCGTATGCTGCTCGACGCGGCGGCGGATCAGTGGCCGCGCGACCGGGTCGTGGCAGCGCTCAAACGGGCGACTCTGGTGGCACGCGGACCCAAACCGGTTGCGGCGCTGCGTGCGCTGGGCCTGCGACCGGATGTGACAATCCCCGAACCAAACACCTGGCGCGAGATCCTTGCGACGCTCGATGCCCAGCTGCCGGTTGCCGGGAAGCGTGTTGCCGTGCAGGAGTACGGGACCCGCAATGACGCGTTGCTGCAGGGGCTCGGCGCCCGCGGCGCACACGTGGAGCGCGTCAGCATCTACCGTTGGGCGTTACCCGCAGACCTCGGGCCGCTGCGGGCCGCGATCAGCGCCGTGCGTGACGGGGAAATCGATATTGCTCTGTTTACCAGTGCTACCCAGGTCTCTCATCTCTTCCAGGTGGCGAGCGCCGAGGCGGAAGACGGCGCCGAGCGACTGCGTGCCGGTTTTGCGCGTGTGCTGATCGCATCGATCGGGCCCGTGTGCTCGCAGGCGATCCGGGCCCACGGGTTGTCTGCGGACTTGGAGCCCGCGCACGCGAAAATGGGTCAGCTCGTGGCAGAGGTGGCACGCCGAGGCCGGCAGCTGCTCGACGAGAAACGCTCGTTCCACGCGGCATGACCTCTCCTGGCCGCCCAAACGCTTGCGTGACGCTTGACCCGTCTGCGGCACTCACGTAGCTACAAGCAACCTTGACCGAGCCCGTTTTCCTCAACGCCTGCCACCGGAAGCCCACGGCCTACACGCCCGTCTGGCTGATGCGGCAAGCGGGACGCTACATGCCGGAGTATCAGGCCGTGCGCGCACGCTTTGGCTTCCTGGAGCTGTGCAAGGATCCGGATGCGGCGGCAGAGGTCACGGTGACGGCGGTGGAGCGCCTCGGCGTCGACGCGGCTATCATCTTTGCCGACATCTTGTTGATCGTCGAACCCATGGGGGTCGGCCTCGATTTCTCGGCGGGCAACGGACCGGTGCTGCATCACCCCGTGCGCACCGCTGCCGACGTGGCCCGGCTCCCGGCCGTCGACGCGCCGGCGGCCGTCCCGTTCGTCTACGAAGCAGTGCGCAAGGCGCGGGCGGCTTTGCAGGTGCCGTTGATCGGCTTTTCGGGGGCACCTTTCACCCTCGCGTCGTACGTCATCGAGGGTGGCGGTTCACGCAATTACATCCATACCAAAACCCTCATGTACGGCGAACCCGAGGCCTGGCATACGCTGATGCGCCGGCTGGCCCTGGCGGTGACCGGGTATCTCAACCGGCAGATCGCAGCGGGCGCGCAAGCTGTGCAGTTGTTCGACAGTTGGGTGGGCTGCCTGTGCCCGGACGACTACCGGCGCTTCGTCCTGCCACATACCCGCGCCGTCATCGCTGGCCTGAGCCCGGGTGTGCCCGTGATTCACTTCGGGACTGGCACCGCCGGATTGCTGGAACTCATGCGTGCGGCGGGTGGTGATGTCATCGGGCTCGACTGGCGCATCGATCTGGGAACCGGCTGGCAGCGCATTGGTCACGACGTCGGTGTGCAAGGCAACCTCGACCCGGTCGCGCTGTTCGCCCCGCTCGGCGAGATCCGTGCCCGGACGATGCGGATTCTTGAACGGGCGCGCGGACACCCCGGCCACATCTTCAATCTCGGCCATGGCATTCTTCCTCGCACCCCAGTCGACCACGTCATCGCACTCGTAGACCTGGTGCATGAGCTGAGCAGCCGGTGAAATGACCGACCGTGCCGTGCTCCTGATCGCCTTTGGCGGGCCCACGAGCCGGGGCGACGTCCGCCCGTTTCTGGACAACGTGCTGCGCGGGCGGCGCGTACCGCCGGATCGTGTGGAAGCAGTGGTGCAGCACTACGAGCTGATCGGCGGGTGCTCCCCCCTCACCGCGCTCACCTTCCGGCAAGCGCGTGCCCTTGAAGCGGAGCTGCGGGCCGCGGGCCCGCCCCTTCCCGTGTACGTCGGGATGCGGAATTGGACGCCGTACTTGTCCGAAACGCTGGAACGCATGACGGCCGATGGTGTGGCACGCGCCATCGCGGTTGTCATGGCACCCCAGCGGAACGATGCGAGCTGGGAACGTTACGCGCGCGACGTTGCCGCGGCGCAAGCGCGGATTGGTCCGCACGCTCCCGAGGTGGACTACGTCGAGACGTGGCACGCCCACCCGTTGTTCATCGAGGCTGTCAGCGAAGGCGTTGCCGCGGTGCTCGAGCAAATACCCGCCGCACGGCGGCGGACCACGGCCGTCGTGTTCACGGCCCACAGTATCCCGACCGCGATGGTAAACGCGCCGGCCTATGTGGAGCAAATCACCGAGGCCGCCCGCCTCGTCGCAGAGCGGGTCGGACATCGCAGATGGTTGATCGCGTACCAAAGCCGCAGCGGCGGGTCGCATGAAGCGTGGCTGGAGCCGGACATCTGTGACGTCATTTCGCAGTTGGCATGTCAGGGCGTGGGCGACGTCGTGGTCGTGCCGGTCGGGTTTGTCTGCGATCACGTCGAGGTGCTGTACGACCTCGACGTTGAAGCACGGCGTGTCGCCGGCGAGAGGGGGGTCAACTTCCTGCGCGCGGCGACGGTCAATGATCATCCGGCGTTCATCCGTATGCTCGCCGATGTCGTCCGGCGCCGTCTGAGATGACGGCCGCGCGGGTTCCGCATGTCGCCGTGGTCGGCGGCGGCATCGCCGGTCTGGCGGCGGCGCACCGACTGGTCGAACTCAGCCGGGAGGCGCAGCGACCCACCCGCGTCACGGTGCTGGAGGCGGCGCGCCGGCTGGGTGGGTCGATCAGCACGGAGCGTACCGATGGCTTCGTGATCGAGGGAGGCCCCGATTCCTTCATTTCGGAGAAACCGTGGGCATTGCAACTGTGTGCACGCATCGGATTGACGCGACGGTTGGTTGGCACACGCGGTGCGCACCGTCGCACGTACGTGGTCCACGCCGGTACGTTGCATCCGCTCCCCGACGGGTTTCTCCTCCTGGCCCCAACGCGCCTGTGGCCGCTTGCGATGTCGCGCCTGTTCACGTGGCCGGGCAAGCTGCGCATGGCGATGGATCTGCTCCTGCCGCGTGGGCCACGCCGGCGTGACGAAAGTCTCGGCGCCTTCGTGACCCGGCGCCTGGGCCGCCAGGCGCTGGAACGCGTCGCGCAGCCGTTGGTGGGAGGTATTTACGCCGCGGACCCGTATGACCTCAGCTTGGCGGCGACCATGCCCCGCTTTCTGGAGATGGAACGCCAATCACGCAGTCTGATCTGGGCGATGTGGCTGCGGCAACGCCGGGCGCCGCCCGCGGCGCGTGCGACCAGCGGGGCCCGCTGGAGCCTGTTCGTCAGCGTTGACGACGGCATGCAAAGTCTGATCGACACGCTGGCGCGCCGGCTCCCCGACGGCGCGGTGCGATGCGACTGTGCCGTGCGTGCACTGCATCGCGAGCAGGATTGGACGATCACGACGGCGGACGGCCAGGTGCTCCGCGCAGACGCTGTCGTGATGGCCACACCCGCGCATCAGAGCGCACGCCTGGTGGACAGCCTGGACGCGCCCCTGGCGCGTGAACTGCGCGCCATCCCGTACGCGTCGTCGGCAACGGTCAGCTTGGCGTATCGTACCGAGCAGGTGCAACAACCCCTCGACGGTTTTGGTTTTGTGGTGCCCTTGGTTGAAGCACGCACGATCGTGGCATGCACGTACAGTAGCGTGAAGTACCCGGGCCGTGCGCCGCAGGGACACGTGCTGCTGCGAGCGTTTGTTGGAGGTGCACTGCAGCAAGAACTGTTTGCGCAGGACGATGCCGCCATGGCCGACAGCGTGCGGCACGAGCTGCGGGCGTTGCTTGGAATCACGAGCGCACCCCTGCTCACGCGTATCCACCGTCACCCGCAGGCGATGCCGCAGTACCAGGTTGGCCACCTCGATCGTATCGCACGCCTCGACGCCGCACTGGCACGGCATCGTGGCTTGGCCCTCGCCGGGAATGCCTACCGCGGTGTCGGGATTCCCGATTGCATTCACAGTGCAGAGTTGGCCGCGGAAATGATCAATCAACAGTTGCGCGGTGGCAATTGACGTTCCGGTCGTGCCGCTCCTCGCGACCGCACGGGTGCGGCGAACGCGGGTTGTTCGAACGCAGCAGCCGAATACGGAGGTCTATGTCGACCAGTTTCCATTGGATCGTGCCCCGCTTGCGATACTCGGGCTGGACCGCGGCGCGCAGGATCTGTACCAGGCGGCGGGGACAGCCCCGGGCACGCGCCGCCGCGGCATGGAGCTCTGCCTCGCGCAAATGCTCGCCACCGAGGCGCGCGGTCACCTGGCGCGCAATGCGCACCAGCGTCGGCGTGTCAAGGGGTGCGATCTCCAGATGATCGAACCCGGACAGGAGCCAGCGCGCGGGGCCCAGGTCTTCGGGGTGGCGCGCAACCAGGATCAGCGGCGTGGTCTCTAGCCACACCTCGATCAACGACGCAACGCTGCGCGCCGGCTGGTGCAGGTGGTCGAGTAACAGACAGATGCGCCCGTGCGGGAGATTCTGTTGCATCATGCGCGTCAGGTCTGCCAGCGGTTCGCGGGACACGAAGCGGCGCAAGCCGCTGAGCGAGCGGATCGCCTCGCGGCGCTCGATGTACGAGCTTTGCAACCGGCCCCGCGTGAGAAACTGATTGACCAGCATGTGCGTTGTCAGACGACGCCGGCTGGCGCTCTCCCCGCAGTAGAAGACCGGCGCGCCCTCCTCCCCAGCCGCACAGTCAGCGTACACGGCGTGCAGCAGAGCACTCTTGCCGACACCTGCCGGCCCGCTCACGAACAGTGGACGGCGTGCCCGGACGTGAGCTCGCACCGCGGCCATCTCCCGCTCGCGCCCGCACAGAGGCCGCGGCGCACGCCGGAGCCGGTCGAGCGAGGCAGCGATTTGAAGCGCCGACGGCGGCATGGTCCGAACAACCAGGCGGGCCTCCTACAGATCAGCGGTCTGCGCGCCGATGGCCCGCAACTGCTCCTCGACGGCAGCCAGCCTGCGCAGATGGGCGTCGATGGACGCCTGCCGCGCCGCCGACTGCTCGCGGCTTCGGGCGTGCGCGGCGCTGCCTGCGTGGATGGCTTTGGAGATGCCCGCGAGCACGTGCTCGATGCGTTCCGCCAACTGGCGGGCGAAGCGTGCCACACTCGCTTCGGTGCGAGACAAGAAGTCGTAACGCAGCCGGCCGCAGTTGCGATCGAGCTCAACCGGCACCTGCCGCAAGGCGTTGGCGAGCAGCAGCGGCCGGGTGATACGGTCCGGTAACAGGTGGCGCAGATACAAGGGCTCGACGTTGTAGAAGAGCGGTTCGTCCCCGACCTTGTACGAGAGCTGGCTCGCCACGTCGAGGCCTTCGACGGTGGCGAGCGGCACCGGCGGTAGGTCGAACAGGGTCGCCGACAACCGCACCACACGCTCGATGATGCCGTTTGCGGCCGCGACGAAGCGGCCAGACAGTTGGCGCAAATCGGCGTCCAGGCGCTGCTCCGCCCCGCCCCGCCAGGCTTCAAACTGATCGATCAACACCCGCCGCAGCTCTTGTTCGAGGGCGGCCGTCAGCTGTCGCCGCTTCAGGCTCGGATGACGCTCGGCAAACGCACGCAGTGCGCCCTCGATCTCAGGCGCAGCTCGTGCTTTCAACGTGGCCAGCTCCTCTTCCAGCTGCTTGATCAAGTCCGCTGTTTCCGCCTTGAGCAGGTGCTGGAAGTCGCGCTGGCTCTGCGCAGCTTGCTCGCGGAGCCTGTCGAACTCGGCGAGCTTCTGCTCCAGCTCCTGCAACGGCGTTACCAGTGCCTTCCGCTCAACCTCGAGCAGGAAACGCGCTTCGCCCGCCAGCCGCAGGGCCGCGCCACTGGCGCTGCTCAGTGCGACCCGGCCCTTTTCGTGCAAGAGAAACTGTTCGAGGCGGGTTCGGAAAGCTGGCAGGCCGCCGTCGGTCCCGCCGTGCCGCGCCGCGGCCAGCGCCAGCTTCGCGGACAGCGGAAAGACCTTCGGTTCGACGATGCCCAGTTCGGTTGCCAACACGGTCCGGAGAAATTCGAGCAACTCATCCCGCTCCCGCTCGTCGACGTAGTCGATCTTGTTCAGAACGAAGAACAGCTTGGCGGCATACTGGCGGATGGCAGCCAGGAAATCCCGTTCGGCCCGGCTCAGGGGCGGATCGACGGACGCCACGAAGATCGCCGCATCCACCTGGGGCAAGAATTTGTAGGTCACATCCGTGTTATGGTCGTAAGTGGAGCCGATACCCGGCGTGTCGATGAGCACGACTCCATCGCGCAGGATGGCCGCGGGATACGTGACCTCGACCCGGGAGACCTGCTTGGTGTTTCGCGGGTTGCCTCGCTCGGTGACGTACGCAGCCACGTCCTTGATCGAGATGCGGCAGGGGGTGCCATCCTGGAAGCGCACCATGGCGGCGGCCTCCGTGCCGTACTCGATCAACGTGACGATCGAGGTGAGCGGAACGATGCCCGTGGGCAGAATGTCAGCACCCAGCAAGCTGTTGATGAACGTGGTCTTGCCACGCTTGAACTGCCCGAGCACCGCGAGGTGGAAACGGTCGTGCGCCAGCTTCTCCGCGGTGAACGTCATCCTCTGTTGCAGCGACTCGCGGCTCCCGTCGTCGTCAAGGAGCGATCCAAGTCGGGAGAGGGCCGCCTGGCAGGCCTCTTTGAGCCCAGCGTAGGTAGGGAAATCTCGTTCAGTCATCGGTGCTTCCCGCGCGTCGCTGCGTGACAGGTGATCCGTGTCCTACCAAAGCCGCCTCATCCCGATCGGGGTAGCGGCCTAACGAGAAACCCCTACCCGCATTCCGCTGAGTAGGGGTCATTGACCTGTGTGCGCCTGTGCCCAACACAGGTGGTTTGGGGCGAACCCCACCGCCACGAACGACTCTAGGCCGTACCCTATGATGTGTCAACGGCGCAGCGGGCACTCCCAGGGCCGGTGCCCTGCACCAGCTGGCCCCTGGCTGCCCGTGGCTCGAGGCGCAGACTCATCCCGATGCGGCGGCGTTCGTATCGGCGCCCGTCGCGCGGCGGAAACGCTCTATGTCGACTGGCCGCCCGACCACGACGAGGACGTCGGCCGGTTGCAGGGGCTCTTCCGGGTCCGGGAAGCAGTCTTCAGCGTCTATCCCGTGGCGGACGGCCACCACAGTCAGATTGTACGCCGCCCGCATGTTCGCACCACGGAGGGAGCGCCCGGCAAGCCAACGTGGCACAGGCACCCGCGCAAAGGTGAACCCCCGGGTGAGATGGGCGTAGCGCTGCGCCGCTTCGTGCGATTCTTGAGTCGCCACCCCCAGGTATTCATGACGCAGCAGCTCGCTGCTGTACACGCGAAGCACGTCGCGCCGGGACACTACCCCGGCGAGTCGCCCGTTCCCGTTCACCACGGGCAGCTCGTCGCTCTCGCTCAAGAGGAAGTGTTCCATGCATTGCGCCAAGGTGTCGTCCGGCCCAACGGCGTGGGGATTGGGTTCGGCAATGTCTTCCGCAACCACTAACGGGCCCAGCTCGCGGAGCTCGGGATCCTTGATGTCGTGGATCGAAATGACACCGACGAATCGTCCCTCGGGAGTGGTCACGTACGCATTCACCACTTCGTGCGCGAGAAAGTGCTGGACGGTGTCTCCGATCACCGTGCGGTGGTCGATCACCGACGATGCAGGCTGCATCACCTCGCCGACCGTGTGGCTGCGCATGATCAGGTCCTCACGCCGATTGAGGGCGATGCCCTGCCGGCTGAGTTTCAGGCTGTACAGCGAGTCCGTCTGCAGAGCCCGCCCCACTGCGGTCGCGATGGTCGAGACGATCATCACTGGGAGGATGATCTTGTAGTCACCAGTGACCTCGAACAGGAGGATCATCGCCGTGATTGGCGAGTGTGTCGCCGCCGCCAGCACCCCCGCCATGCCGACGAGGGCGTAGGCACCTGACCCTGCCGTCATCGGTGGAAGGAGGGCGTGCCACGCGGCCCCGTACAACCCGCCGGTGACCGAGCCGATGTACAGCGACGGCAGGAAGACGCCGCCTGAGCCGCCCGATGCTAGGGTGAGGCTTGTCGCGACCATCTTGACCGGGATCAGCACGGCTAACCACACCCAGGCGAGATGGCCCTCGAGGGCCGCGTCCATCGTGGCATAGCCCACACCGTACACATTAGGAACCGCGAGCAGCACCAACCCCAGCAGGAGGCCACCTGCCGCGGGGTGCCAGATCTTCCCGATCGGCAGGCGCGGCGCCCACGACTCGAAACGATCCATGACCCAGACGAACAGCGCACCCACAACGCCACACGCGATGCCCAGTCCAACGTAAATGCCGATCTCCGCAACGCTCTGCATCTCGTAAGGCTGCACGATGAACGCCGGGTGGTCACCGAAGTAGGCGCGCGAGACGACCGTGGCCATCACCGACGATAGAATCACCGGCCCGAATGCGGGCATGGCGAAGTTTCCCGTCACCACCTCAAGGGCGAAGAACGCGCCCGCGATCGGCGCGTTGAACACGGCTGCAATACCCCCTCCTGCCCCGCACGCAGCCAGCGTCTTGAGCTGCTCGGACGGCAGGCGAAGCAGCTGCCCGAGCGCCGAACCCAACGCCGCGCCGATCTGCACGATCGGCCCCTCGCGCCCGACGGATCCGCCAGTGCCGATGGTGATGGCCGACACCACCGACTTCACCGCAGCGATCCGCCGGCGAATGCGGCCGCCGCCAATCATGACCGCCTCGATCACCTCCGGCACGCCGTGTCCCGCCGCCTCCGGCGCCAGGAAACGCAGGAGCGGGCCGAGCACCAAGCCGCCAAGTGCCGGAACGAGGAGCACGTGATACCAGGCCAGCGTGGGCACAATCTGCAGCGGCAGACCGGCTGAACCGATCGCTCCCCACTGGACCAGGTTCACAAGTTCAACGAAACCAATGCACGCTGCGCCAGTCAGCGCACCGGTGACGGACGGCAGGATGATGAGTTTCGTCGTCTGAACACGCCGGAGTGAACGGCGCCACCCCTGTACCAGTTCAAGCAGACGCTGCATGGGTGTTCTATATCGCTCACTCGAGCAGGCAGGCAACGTGCCGGCGCGTGCCGGGGGCGTTTGATCCGCCCGGCGGCTCTCCGATAGGATGAGAAGCTGAAGGACGGAGCAGCAGTCATCAGAACCTACGGGAAGGAAATCCAGCGAGCGACCATAGGCCGCGGCCACCTGTTCATGGTCGTGGTGGCCATCGTCTGCGGACTCGGCGGCGGGCTCGGTGCGGTCGCCTTGCGCGGGCTCATTCTGTTCATCGAAGAGTTGTTCTTTGGCCGCGGAGCTGATCCGCTAGCGGCGGTCCAGGCCGTGCCGTGGATGTGGCGGTTCGTAGCCCCGGCCGTCGGTGGCCTTGCGGTGGGGCCTCTGGTCTACTTTGTCGCCCGCGAGGCCAAGGGCCACGGCGTGCCGGAGGTGATGGAATCGATTCTCCTGCACGGGGGCGCCATCCGGCCCCGCGTGGTGGTGGTCAAGGCGCTGGCCTCGGCGATCTCGATCGGCTCGGGTGGATCGGTCGGGCGCGAGGGGCCGATCGTACAAATCGGCTCGGCGCTGGGGTCCACCATCGGGCAGGTCCTCCGCCTGTCCGCTCGCCACCTGCGCACGCTCGTCGGCTGCGGCGCAGCAGCGGGGATCGCGGCAGCCTTCAATGCGCCCATTGCCGGAGCCCTGTTCGCCGTGGAGATCCTTCTCGGTGACTTCGGGGTCCCGCAGTTCAGCCCGATCGTGATCTCCTCCGTGGTGGCGACGGTCGTGTCCCGCCACTTCCTCGGCGACTTTCCGGCGTTCAAGGTGCCGGTGTACAGACTGGTGAGCCCCTTCGAATTGTTTCCCTACATGATCGTAGGCGGGCTTGCGGGTCTGGTCGCGCTGGCGTTCATCACCACCTTGTACCGCTCGGAGGCGTTCTTTGACCGCCTTCGCTTGCCGGAATACCTCAAGGCGCCCATAGGCGGCCTGCTCGTGGGTACGCTCGGCATTTGGCTTCCGCAGGTCTTCGGCGTTGGGTACAGCACGATCAACGCGGCCTTGACCGGTGGCGTGCCCGCCGCCCTGCTGGGCATTCTCCTGGCCACGAAAATGGTTGCCACGTCGGTGACCTTGGCGTCGGGCGGGTCGGGTGGCGTCTTTGCGCCCTCGCTGTTTCTCGGTGCCATGACGGGCGGCTTTCTGGGGACGTTCATCCACCAGCTGTTCCCGCAGTTCACGGCGTCATCAGGGGCGTACGCGCTGGTGACCATGGGTGCGGTGGTGGGCGCGGCCACACACGCGCCGATCACCGCGATCATTATCATCTTCGAGCTGACCGGTGACTACCGAATCATCCCACCCTTGATGGCTGCCTGCGTGGTCAGCACGCTGGTTGCCACGTGGCTGCAGCGGGACTCCATTTACACGCTCAAGCTTCGTCTGCGCGGCCTCGACCCGTTCAAGGAAGAAGATCCGATCGTCCTCAAGAACCTCTACGTACGCGACATCATCGACCGTGAGCCGGAGGTCATCCCGGCGTCGGCGACGTTTGTCAAGATGCTCGATCTGGTCGTCCGGAGCCGACACTCTGAGTTCTTCGTGGTCAATGAGAAGGGGGAACTCCTGGGGGCCGTATCGCTCTCGGGGCTCCGGCGGCTCATCTTCGAGCGCGAGTCGCTGCAGCACATCGTCGTGGCCGGTGATTTGGTTGCCCACGTACGGGAGACCGTACGCCAAAACGACAACCTCGATGTCGTCATGCAATTGTTTAGCCACACGGACGTCGAGGAACTTGCCGTCGTGGACGAGCGCAACCCGAGGAAGCTGGTAGGCACCGTGCACTGGCAGGATCTGATCCACGCGCGCAACCAGGAAGTCCTGCGGCGGGATCTTGCGGGCAGCATCTCAAGTACTGTCAGCCTGGTCGGCAAAGTGCATCAGGTCGAGATTGGCGACGGGTACGTGGTGCAAGAGATTCCCGCGCCGCGTTCCTTCTCCGGGTGTACGCTGCGCGAGCTGCAAGTAGGTGCCCGCTACGGCGTGCAAATCGTTTTCATCAGGAGCCAGAGCGGCAGCGATGGCACGCGGCACCTGCGGGTGCCTCGGGCTGACGATCGTGTCGGTGAAAATGATACACTGATCATTGCCGGCTCCAAGGATGCGGCGGACCAACTGGACGGCTTGTAGCACACGCGGTGGCGCGGGGGGACGGAGTGACACACACGCCCTTCTATAACGCGGCGCTGGCGCTGGCACTGGGCATGCTGGCGCAGACGATCGCAGCCCGGTTCGCCATCCCAAGCATTGTCATTTTGCTGGTCATCGGTGTTGCTGTTGGCCCAGATGGCTGGGGCCTTCTCGACCCCGCTGTCTTCGGCTCGGCCAGCGCCGAGCTGGTCACTCTTGCCGTCACGGTGATTCTCTTTGAAGGTGGCCTCGCCTTGCGCCGCGAAGAACTGCGCCGGCAACAGCGCAGCCTGACCCTGTTGCTCACCCTTGGGGCCGCCATTTCCATGATCAGCGGGACGTGGGCCGCGCGCGTGCTCCTGGGGATGCCGTGGTCGATCGCCGCCCTCTATGGTGCCTTGATGATCGTGACTGGCCCGACCGTGGTCACGCCCTTGTTGAGCCGCCTGACGATGGATCGCACAGTGCGCGAGCTGCTGATCAGTGAAGGCGTGCTGATCGATCCCGTGGGCGCCATTGTGGCAATCGTTGCGGCGGAGTACGTCCTCGGCCGCTCGCTGGCGTGGGAAACGGGGTGGCTCGTGTTTGTGCGTCTGGGCGTCGGCGCGGTCATCGGGGCGGCCGCCGGGCTCGCGTTGGCCTTTGTCCTCCGGCGCCACTGGGTCCCGGACAGCTTGCGGAATCCGACGGTGCTCGGGGCGGTCTTGTTGGCCGCGGCGCTCGCCAGCCGCCTATCGTCCGAGGCTGGGCTCATGGCCGCAGTGACGCAAGGCGTTGTGATGGCGAATGCCGGTCTGCCGGAACTGGGACGGCTGCGCCAGTTCAAGGAGGAGCTGACCGTCCTACTCCTGTCGTTTATCTTCATTCTGCTGGCGGCTGACCTGTCGGTGAGTGCCGTCCGCGAGCTTGGCTGGCGGGCCCTGCTGGTCGTTGGCGTCCTCATCTGGGTGGCCAGACCCCTGTCGGTGTTCCTCTGCACCGTCGGGAGCGGCCTGACGACGCGGCAACGGCTGTTCATTGCGTGGATCTGCCCGCGTGGGATCGTCGCGGCGTCCGTCGCCGGCTTGTTCGGTATCTTGTTGAACGATGCACAGGTCTCGGGAGGGGAGCAGCTGGAAGCCCTCGTGTTCGTCACCGTCGGCTGTACCGTCGCCCTGCAGGGATTGACGGCGCGACCGATCGCACGGCTACTCGGCGTTGATGTCCCCTCGCTGCGGGGGACGATCATCGTTGGGGCGGATGCGTTTGGCCGCTTGCTCGGGCGGTTGCTGCTGGCTCTGGGGCGCCAGGTGGTGTTGGTGGACCTGAGCTTTCAGCACTGCCGTGCGGCAAGAGCCGAGGGCCTGTCAGTGTACAACGGCGATGCACTGTCCGTGGAAAATCTGGAGGAAGCGGGCGCACGCTACGCCGATACGGTCGTGGCGGTCACGCGGAACCAGGAGTTGAACACCCTGGTCGGGCAGCGAGTGCGCGACAACTTCCGTGTCGAACGCGTCCTCGCGGTCAGCGATATGCCGGGAACGGACGCTACGTCTCAGGCATTTCCCGGACACTTTCCCGGCCTCGATGAGGTGAATCGCCAGCTGCAGCCCGGCCGTGCTCGCCTGATTTGGTACCACGTCCGCGGGGGCGAGCTGGTCGGCCAACGGCTGGGGGACCTGCCGTTCGGTCGCGGCGAGTTCGCGCTACTGCTGCAGCGTCGGGACCGGGTGTACGTTGCCACGAACGACGAGACCGTTGCCGCCGGCGACCACTTGCTGTGCGTCACAGCCAGCCGGGACGTGACTCCGCTCCACTCCCACTTCACCGTGGTGGGCGACGCAGATGCTAGTGACCGTAGCATGACGTGGCTCTTCGGGACGCATGAGGCTCGTCCCGCCGGTCGTTAACTGCGTTGGTCGAGCCAGCGATTCAAGGCCTTGGTGCGCGCGTCGCGCACCAGCATCGCGTTGCGAATCGCCTCGCGGCAGCGATGCTGTACGCTGCCTGTGATCGCGACCTTGCGAAAGAGCGCCTCCGCTTTGTCACCGTGATCGGGTTCCGCGTAGGCGTGCACGGCGAAATTCTTCACGTCGAGCCCGTAGTGGGTCTTCAAGCCTGCATACAGCTGCTTGGCATAGCCGCTCTTGGCCGCGAGTCGTTCGCCCGCGTAGCCGAAGACGGCCAACCCCTCTTCATAGGACCGCCGCACGTAGTAAAGCATGGTGAAGGTAACCGCGATCGTCTCGGGCAGGGGCACGTACTGATCGAGCTCGGTTGCGGTGATGCCCATCATCTGACACCACTCCCATTTCATCAGCACGTGATTCGGGTCGCGGAGGTAACCGACCTCGTCCGCGAAGTTCTGGCACCAGTGCGCGTAGTGTTCCGACTGCTCCATGGTGAGCGTGTACGCATCCGGAGCATTCGCGATGAAGACGGCAAAGTCAGGGGTCATCCACTTGCCCAGATAGTAGAACTCCATCGCGAGGCGGCGGATGACGTCGCGAGGCACCGTGCCCGCGCTGATGGCGGGGACGAGCTTGTCCCGGGTCTGGCAAATGTCGGCGATCATTTGGTCCAGGGCGCGCAGATAGTCGTCGACCGGCATCGCCTCTTCGACCACCTGCGTGCGAATGACGTTCTTGAACTTCGCCTTCTGCTCTTCCACGGAAACGGCCATCCGTGATACCTCCTTGCGCGTATTCCGGCGGCGCCACTCGGGCTCCCGTGGCCCAGCACCGCCGGTAGCTACCGCTGTCTGGGTAACATCATCGGCAGGTTGATGTCTACCTCCGACTCCTGCCGGCGCTAGCCGCAGGGCTGTGATTTCTTGACTTCGCTTTTCCGCCCGTGGTAGCGGTCGATCACTTGCATCGGATGCGTGCATCCTCGTCATCACCGCGAAGCGGTCGATCGCTGCACCATCACGTGAGCGTCAGATCGGAGGTCGACTATGCGTCTCAAAGACAAAGTAGCCATCATCACAGGCGCCGGTCAGGGGATCGGACGCGCCTACGCACTACGGTTTGCGCAGGAAGGGGCGAAAGTTACTGTCGCGGAGATCAACGAGGAGATCGGCCGGCGTACGGCCGAAGAGATCAAGACGGCTGGCGGCGAGGCCCTCTATGTGCACTCGGATGTCTCTAGCGAGGAGAGCTGCAAGGCCATGGCGGCGAAGACGGCCGAACGCTTCGGACGCATTGATGTGCTGATGAACAACGCGGCGATCTTCTACAACCTGGATACGCAGGACGGATCGCTTGCCTATTTCAACAAGGTGCTGTCGGTCAATCTGACCGGGGCCTGGCTGGCAGCACGCGCCGTCGAACCGTATATGAAGCGCGAGCATAAGGGGAAGATCATCCACCAGTCTTCGACCGCCGCGTATATGGGCAATGTCGGCGCCGTAGACACCTCGGATCCTGACGCCCCGATGCCGCCGTTCCATTACAGTGTCGCGAAGATGGGTATCAATGGCCTGACGAAATACATGGCGGGCGCCCTCGGTCCGTGGGGCATCAACGTCAACGCCATCTGCCCGGGCGTCACGATGAGCGAAGCGACGAAGAAGATCGTTCCCGAGGACATGCTGAATATGCTGGTGATGTTCACCGCACTGAAAAAGCCCTTGCGGCCCGAAGACCTGACGGGAACCGCGGTGTTTCTTGCCTCGGAGGACAGCGATATGATGACCGGCCAAGTGCTGGTGGTCGATGCCGGCATGATCATGCTGGGCTGAACGGAAGCAGTGGCGGCGGCGCTTGGGGGGAGCGGGCCCAACGCATGCACGAGAGTTTCAAACGGATCCTGGTCACCACGGATTTTTCCGAGGCAGGTAACCATGCCATCGACCATGCCTTCCGCATGGCCGCAGACCACCAGGCCGAGGTGCTCCTGTGCCACGTCGTCGAAATGGTGCTGGCTCCGAACCCTCTGTACGCACATTACTACCCGTCCGACTTGCTGAATCCGGAGGTCCGGCGGGACGCAGAGACCGAGGCACACCGGGCGCTGCGCGCGCTGGTGCCGAAGGAAGGTCCGCTCGCCGGGCTGCCGCACACGACGGTGGTGCTCCATGGGCTTGCGGCTGAGGAGATTATCCGCGCCGCCGCGGATCACAAGGTGGACCTCATCGTCATCGCTACCCACGGCCGGACCGGCCTCAAGCATCTCTTCATGGGCAGCACGGCAGAGCGAGTGATTCGCTATGTCAAGTGCCCGGTCCTCGTCGTGCGCTAGCAGTCCGTTGAAAAACAGGCACCGTAGCGAGGGTAAGCGATTTTGCGTCAGATCAAGGCGCCGAACCGGAGGCAAATCGGGTGATTTTGTTGAGGATTCGGCAACGCAGAGCTGGCGGAAAATAGCCACCCGCAGTAGGGGCCCTGTTTTTCAACGGGCTGCCAGCCCCAATCCGGAGATACCCGCGAGCCCTTATTTCCTGCTTCCCCCTTTGACAAAGGGGGATCGAGGGGGATTTTGCGACGCGCCATCAAATCCT